>JAKIWS010000027.1 GCA_022749895.1 Thermoplasmata archaeon | reverse complement strand
GGCCTCTCGCTCGAGGTGCTCCGCATCATCGGCGTCCGCGAACTCGACAAGGATTCGACGGTGAGCGTCGCGCTCCACGTCCGGAGCCAAAAGATCGGCTGGAAGGATATCGTGAAGGTCGAGAACATGGAGCTCTCGCCTCGGAAGGTCAACGCGATCGCCCTCATCGCTCCGACCGCCACGATCTCGATCATCCGGGACTTCAAGGTCCTGGAGAAACGCCCGGTCGACCTCCCCGACCGTATCGTGGGCGTCCTGCGCTGTCCGAACCCCGGATGCATCACGAACCAGAACGAGCCGGTCGAGAGCGAGTTCGAGGTCAGCCGCCGCCGCCCCGTCGTGCTCCGCTGCGCCTACTGCGAGCGCGCGGTCGACGAGTTCCTGACCCACCTCGCCTAGGGGCCCCTCGGGGCCGAAGGAGTCGTGGCGACCGACGCGCTCACGGTCTTCGTCCTCGTCTTCGCCGTGATCGGCGGGACCGAGTTCATCGACCGGACCAACTTTGCCCTGATCGGGCTCGCGACGAAGCACCCCCCGGGCCGGCTCTGGGCCGGGGCGGGGAGCGCCTTCGTCATCACGACCGCGATCGCCGTCGGCGCCGGCGGTGTCTTCCTCGCCGCGGTGGGACCGCATCTGTTCTACCTCCGGTTGGGCGGCGGGCTCTTCCTCCTCGGTTACGCGACGTTCCTCGCCCTCGTCCCCGCCGCGGACCGTCCGGTGCCCGGCATCACGTCGGCGTTCCGGGCCGGATTCCTCACGATCCTGCTCCTGGAGCTCGGCGACACGACGATGATCCTGGTCGTGCTGTTCATCGGGTCGTTCCCCGGCGCCTACCTGGTGGTTGGCCTCGCGGCGTCGCTCGCGCTCCTGCTGGTGGCCGCGAGCGCCTGCCTCCTCGGCGGTCGGATCGCCCGAAGGGTCGACCCCGAGCGGCTCGAGCGTTACGTGATCGTGGTCCTATTCGCTGTCGCCGTCGTCACGATTGTCTACGCTCTCGACCCAGCCCTCGTCCCCCCGCTCCTGGGTTGACGGCGCCATCGTCTCCGGCGCCGACCCCTGCGCCGGGGAGCGGAACGGGCGCTTGGCCGACCGCGCGCCACTCTGGTGCCACTCCGACCGAAGCGCGGCGGCATTCTCGGCCGACTTGAGCCGCTCGACGATCGATTCGACGACCGACGGGTCGCCGATCTTCTCCGCGATCGTCAGGAGGTGCGCGAGGGCGCCCGCGCGAACGTTGGGAGGGGCCAAAGCGGGACCGAGGTCGGCGACCGCCTCGAACCGCTCCCGGGCGCGCGCGTCGTCGCACAGCGCCGAGCTCCCGCCCTCCGCCAACCAGAGCCGGAGGAGGAGCGGCGACGGCGGCATGAGGTGCAACTGCTCGGCGATCTCGCGGGCCCGTTTGAGCGCCCCGTCGAGCCGGCCGTCCGCCGTCCCCTCGAGGAGGGTCTCCGCGAATCCGAGCGTGTAGTACAGTTCGAGCAGGAGGTTGCGCGGGCGATGGGAGGCCGCGATGCCGGCTTCCCACGCGGCGAGGGTCTTCTTCCGGTCGCCGTCGCGCGGAAGCTCCCGCAATCGGATCTCCTCGACCTGGCGCTCGAGGGCAAAGCGACGTGCCGAACGGAAGGCGAGCGCGGCGGAGTGGAGGAACTTCCGCGCGAGGGCACGCTCGGGAGGGGTTCCGTTCAACCGGGAGAGCCCGACCGCGAACAACGCGAGTCCCTGGGTCACCTCGTCGGTGCTCTTCCGCGCAAGGCGCGCGGCCCGATTCGCTTCCGTGCGGGCGGCGCCGGTACGGCCGCGGGCCAGTTCGAGCTCGGTCACCAGCGAGACGATCAGCACCTCGGAACCCGTGGCGCCCGCATCGTGACACCGGTCGGCGAGTTCCCCCAGCAGCGTGATCATCGAGGGTCGGGGTCCGGCGGCGCGGACCGCAGGGACGACGCTTTCGAGCCACTCTTCCAGCCGTTCCCGCTCGACCTTCGCGCCGAGCGCGACGTTCAACCCCTCCGCGAGCTCGTGCTGGGCCTCCGCGACGCGGCCGCAGAAGATCAGGATCCGGGTCCGGAAGAACCGCAGTTCGGCCTCCGCCTCGGGGCGGTCCAAAGGGGGGAGCGAGGGGACGCACGCGAGCGCCTTGTCGAGGACCTCCGCCACGGTGTCGTAGGCGGTCAGTCGCTCGCTGAGCTCCGCCGCCTCGAGCAGGAATCGGAGCGCGCTGGGCCCCCGGTTCCATTCGAAAAAGTTGTTCGCGATCTCGAGCCGGCGCGAGAGGATCGGTTCCGGATTGAGAGCGGAGAGCGCCTCCGCGATCTCGCGGTGCATCTCCGCCCGGATCTCGGGCGTGAGCAGTTCGGCGATCAGGGTCGAGGCGCCCTCCGGCACGACCATGACGCGCCCGCCGGCGACCTTGACCAGCCGGACCTCGGTCCCCGGAAGAAGGCTCTCCGCGAGGGCTCGGAACCCCTCGCGCGCGACCCGGCTGAGATTAACTTCGCTGACGTTGCCCCCCATCAACGCGGCGAACCCGACGATCTTCTGCGTCCGGGCCGGCAGTGCCAGGAAGTTCTCGCGCACCTTCCGGGCCTCGCGAGCGTCGGCGTTCGCCTGCGTGAACTTGACCCAGTCGACGTCCGCCCGGGCGAGAAGACGCTCCTCCCAGATCGCGTTCGCCGCGAGCGACGAATCGAGCACGAGGACGACCAGGAGCGGGCGGAGCCGAGCCCGCTCGGAGAGGTACAGGAGGAACTCACGGCTCTCGCTGTCCGCGAGCGCCGCATCCTCCACGAGGATCGTGACCGGCGTGGGTGTCGCGTCGCGGAAGCCGGCGACCAGACGTTCCCAATACGTCGCCGCATCGAGGGAGGCCGCCGAGCGGGCCCGGGCCGGGACCCCGAGCAGCGCGGCACCGACCGACGAACGGGCGGCCGGGCCGCGTCGGCGCCGGCTCTCGACCGGCGCGACGTCGGGAACGTAGGGGGAAACGTCGGGGAGCGCTGAAGTTTCCCCGTCGGCCAGCGCCTCGTCCAGCTCCGCGCTGGCCGGAGAATCCTGGAGGGGGGAGACCGTGGCCAGTGGGGTCGTCCGATCCCGGTACGACGCCTGGAGCGCGTACACCCTGGCTCCGACGCCCCGCGCCTGGGCCTGGATCGCGGCCAGAAGGCGGCTCTTTCCGGAGAGGGGGGGACCCGCGATGACGAGGGTCCTTCCACTCCCGTCGCCTAGAGCCGCGAACGCCCGGAGTACCGCCGACGGGAACTCTTGCACCGGCACCCGAACAATAGTTCGTGCACCGGGAGATAAGGGTCCCGCAGTCCGGCGGTCGCCCACTTCCCCGCCGGAAACCCGAGAAACCGGCCCTCGGGGCGCGACTCCCCCTTTTCTGCGTCCGGAGAGAGGCCGATGGAGGTCGTTCGCCCTCGCTCCGCGGAGACATTATCTCGCGCTCGCGGTAGCCGGCGACGTGCCGACGTCGGTCAAGGCCGCTCGCCGTAGTTTCCTCAAGCGGGACGTGATCCCGGTCGATGTAACCCAATTGCACAACATCGGGGAGTTGCTCCAGGCGTTCCGCCGAACCTCGATCCAGGCGCGCAACCTCGGTCGGGCGCTCGAGGTCTGGGAGAACGCCCTGACCGACCCGCGCCGACCCACGATCTTCCTCGGCCTCTCGGGACCTCTCATCGCGGCCGGCCTCCGCCGGGTGATCCGGGACCTCGTCGAGTGGGGGGTCGTGGACGTCGTTGTCTCGACGGGCGCGATCTACTATCAGGACATTTACCAGAGCGTCGGGGGCCGGCATTGGATGGGGACCCCGTCCGCCGACGATGTCGAGTTGCGCCGCCTCTTCCTCGACCGGATTTACGATACCTACGTCGACGAGCTCAAGTTCGAGGACACCGACCGCGCGATCGGCCGGATCACGGAGAAGTTCCCAGCGCGCCCCGCCTCCTCGCGCGAATATCTGGAGTTCCTGGGTCGGCAGTTCGACGACGAACAGTCGATCGTCGCGACGGCGGCGCGACGCGGAGTTCCGATGTTCTCCCCCGCGCTCATCGATAGCTCGATCGGCATCGGGCTCACGCTGCACTACGCGAAGAACCGGGGCAAGCCCCGGTTCATGCTCGACGCCGTCCGCGACAACTTCGAGCTGGTCCAGATCCTGGGACAGTCCCCCCGGACCGCGGCGATCTACATCGGCGGTGGGACCCCCAAGAATTGGGTCAACGACGGGATCGTGATGGCGAACTACAACTTCCACCGCCAGGGCGAGGGCCACCACTACGCGCTCCAGCTGACGACCGACGTCCCCCACTGGGGGGGCCTCTCTGGGAGCACCCTCGATGAGGCTCAGTCGTGGGGTAAGGTATCGGCGTCCGCGACGCGCGCCATGGCGCATCTCGAGGCCTCGATCGGCCTCCCCCTTCTCGCGGCCGCCTTGTGGGATCGCCGAAAGGTCTGGCAGCCGCGCCGTCGGCTGAAGTTCACGTGGTCGGGGGACGAGGTTACCATCGAACGACCCGGAGCAAGGCGCCGAAGCTCCCACCGCCGCCCGCCGACGAAGTAGGCCGAATCGCCCGACGCGGCGAGATTGGAGTCTCATGCGACCCCGTGTTCCGCCGGGCCAAGTCGTCACGCACGGCTGGCCCGTCCTCCACGCCGGAACCGTCCCGACGGAGCTGACACCCGACGGGTGGGATCTCACGATCCATGGCGAGGTCGATCGCCCCCAGCGAATCGACTACGCGGCTCTGCTGACTCTCCCGCAGACGGAGCTCGTTACCGACGTCCATTGCGTGACCTCGTGGACGCGACAGGACATGCGGTGGAAAGGTGTCCAATTCCGAGCGATTGCCGACGCGGCCGGCCCCAAGTCCACGGCGAAATTCGTCGTCATGGAATGTGAGCAGGGGTTCACAACGTCGCTGCCGTACGAGGCCCTCCGCGATGCGGACGTGCTGCTCGCCCACTCGGTCGACGGAAACGCCCTGCCCCCCGAACACGGCGGACCGGTTCGGATGCTGGTGCCCAAGCGGTACTTTTACAAGAGCGCGAAATGGATCCGCGGACTCAAGTTCGTCGGGGCCGACGAACCTGGATTCTGGGAGGTACGCGGCTACTCCAATGTCGCCGATCCGTGGGAACAGACCCGGTACACCGTGGACGATGTCCGCCTGATCCATCGCATGCGGAAACAGAGCTTGTTTCACGACATCGGAACGAAGGATGAACCGGGTGACAGGGTCCTATGAGTCGGGGGGGTTTCCGCTAGCCAAAGAGCACATTCCACCGCCCGTTCTGAGTTTTCTTAGTTTTGTACGTATTTATCCCCATGAATGTGTGTCGTATATCCGGCAGATTTGCACAACCTCGGAAGGATTACATTTAAATACCCACCTGCGGGGGCGAGCCTCGGAGGTGAGTCCACCGGATGTATCTGCCTTCAGTGCCGCCAGTACCACACGAGCAGCTGTAACGCAATTCGAGGTGGGGAGGTTTTTTTCTCCCCACCCCACCCCAATCTCAGACCGAGGTGGGATCGCCGATCGCGTCGGAATCGCCGTCTACCTTGGGTAGTCGCCCTCGGATTTCGGTGACCTGGGTTTCGATGTTCTCAACCCACCAGCCCATTCCCAGCGCTCGTGCAAGTGTGACGGCCTCTTCGTATTGGCTGAGAGCAGCCTCCCGTCGGTCCAGACTCGCGTACGCGTCCGCGAGG
Organism: Thermoplasmata archaeon; assembly: GCA_022749895.1. Classification (GTDB taxonomy): domain Archaea; phylum Thermoplasmatota; class Thermoplasmata; order Lutacidiplasmatales; family UBA184; genus Lutacidiplasma. Next base: position 21,017 of record JAKIWS010000027.1, on the reverse strand, counting down.
TAGCTTCGAGCAAACACTAGAGAATCCGAAGGTGCGTGTCGCGAGAGGACGGAAACGGCCCGCTCGCCGTGAGCGACCGCCTCGTCTTTGAGCCCCTGCTGGACCTCCGCCTCGCATTGAAGTCCGAGCGTGTGGCCCAAGACGATGTCGTCGCCTAGGCGCTCCGCCAGCGCAATAGTCTGACGCGAGTACGCCACCGCCTCGGGCCAGCGCTGGGCTTCGTTCGCCATTGCACAGAGCCCGCTCAAGGTGTACGTGAGGTAGCTCAGGTAACCCAATGCTTCGGCCTCTTGTCGAATGGACTGCATCTCTGCCTCTGCGAGATCTGTCCTTCCTTCCTCGGCATACGTTCGAGCGCGAACCAGCATGAGGTTGAACACGATGTCGAGTCGGCCAGACTGTCGAGCGGCCGGCAGCCCTTCATCGACCACCCGCAAGGCGGCTTCTCGCTCGCCACCGAGGGAGGCGAGTCGCGACCAGGCCACGACAGCCTCGAGCGCGATGTCGCCCAGACGATGCTTTCGCGCGAGGTCGAACGCTTGCTGAAACATCATCTGGGCGCGTGGCAGGTCACCCGTGGCTTCGACAACTCGGGATTCGCTGAGGAGAAGGAGCGTTTGGGCTCGCCGACTCGGGGCGCCACGGCGGCGTGCCTCTTCAAGGGCAGATTGCGCGTCATCGATCTGCCGCATCCGCACGTAGAGGTCAACGATTTGAGTGAGGCACTCCGACTCGACCCGTAGATCCCCTTCGGATTCGACAATCGCCCGCCGAAGGGACAGCACAGCTTCTCCGTATTCCGAATGAATACGCAGCAGGGCCGCTTCCGCCCGAAGGGCGCGCACGCGCTGGTTCCCTTTGGGGATCGCGAGTGCAAGGTGTCGGAGGGCGTTTCTCAGCGAGTCGGAGTAACCGAGGGAGAGGAGAGTTCGCTCCAGTCGAGTGAGAAGCTCGATGGCGGGGCGCCACGACTCAGCCGCGACAAGGTGTAGGAATCGCTCCCGGACCGACTCCGCACGATGGCTACGCGCGTAAAAGCCCGATAACCTAAGGTGGGCTTCGCGCTCGTCAGCTTGGCTGACTCGGGCGAGTAATGCGCCCCTAACAATTTGCAAAAGGTCGATACGCCCTTCATGGGATTTCTGAGCGATGCCCGTGGCAACAAGTTGCCCCAGCCGTTCGGCGGAGATCCCTCCAGCCTCCTGAACAAAGGACGTCGGGAGAGGTTCATTCGCAAGGGCGACGGGGAGAAGCGAGAGTAACTCCTCACGTGTCAGCCGTGCGGCAACGGCCGCAGGCAACCCTTGGGCTGAAGTCTCCAAGCCTGGAGTGGAAACCGCGAGCTGGAGCAGGAGGGGGCTTCCGAGGGTGGTCTGGTAGACTCCCTCGAATCGGTCCGCAAGCCCTCCTCGACGATCGGTGAGTCCATGGGCCGCAGCTCGATCGAGGCCTCCAAGAACCAAGTGATGAGCCGGGAATCGGTCGGGTTGGAAGAATGGAGCATCCTGCCCCACGATGAACAGGAGATGCTCATTGTCCGGCATTAGACCCGCGACAAAGTCCGCGACGAACTTCCGCAAATCTGGTTCGGCGACCTGCGCATCATCTAGGATCATGAGGAGTCCCCGAGCCCCAACAGCTCGTTGTACGAGGTCCGCCACCTCCCGACCTTGAGGCTGGCGGGGAAGCTGGGAGTAGTAGGCGAGCTGCTGACCGCCGACGGGGGCCATGGCATGAGCCAGCGCACTCGTAAAGTGGCGAGGGGAGTGCCCCGGGCGCACGGTGAACCAGAACGGCACACGACTCGATTTGATCCGCCGTGTATGCCGCGCGATCAGGGAGGTCTTCCCCATTCCCGCCTGGCCCTCCACGAAGACCACCGCCCGACCGGGCTCCGTAAGGGTCTGCAGTTCCCGGAGCTCGTTCCGCCTTCCGAAGAATGGGTTCGGGGGGGGAGGGATGGCCGCGGTAAGGAGCGGCAGGTCCCGCGTCTCCTTGCGCAATCGCTCTCGACCCTGTTCGGTCAGTGTGTAGGTGAGCTGCTTCCGCTCCCCCCCGCGAACGGTTCCGCGCCGCGCGTTGATCAGACCCCCACGAGCCATGTCGGCGAGGGGCCGGGACATGGAGCAGGGATGGGAACCCAAGGCCTTCGCGAGCTCCCGCTGGCTGACGCCATACGGCGATTCCGGCGGCGGTGCGTGCGTCTCGATGTAATCGAGGATCTCCGCCGGTAGGTAGGTCACTCGAGGCACGGCATCCGTGTGTATGCGCACTCCCTCTACTTAGAGTTATTTTGTACAAACTACCCGAGGACCTTTAAGTAGCGAAAATGCCCCACTCTTCCTTACCATGCCCGTGGAGTCAGAGAGCGCGGCCTACTTGGGAGGCATCGGAATGATGCTCTCTCAGTCGGACGTCTGCACGACCTGCGGGGAGGAGCACAAGACCCGCCGGTTCGGGCTCCGCGTCGTCCGGGAGAGCGGTTGCCCGGTCGTGGTGCTCGGGTCGTTCCCCGTCCTCACCGACCACCCGATGGCGCGCGACAGCGTCCCCGAGGGGATGGCGGGGACCGAGGCCCGCGTACCCGAGCGAACCGAGGCGGCGGTGGTTCCGCTGTTCGCGTCCCGCAAACCCTCGAACCTCACGATCCCGTGGCCCGCCCCGCCGCTCACGGAGGACTTCCTGTGACGCTCGCGATCGACTTCGCGGAAGCGGGCGGCTACATGCGCGCGCGGCGCGCCCCGAGCGGGGACGGGAGCTCCCTGCTGTTCACGCTCTCGGACGGCCTCACCCAGGCGGGCGAGGCGGTCTTCCTGTGGCCGTCGTGGCTGGCGCCGCGTCAGACGCCCGCGACGAAGGGCCGCATTCGCAACCAACTGTCCCCCCGTCGGAGGAACTGAGATGAGCGTTATCCCCCTCTAATCCGAACTCACGATGTTTTGGGCTCCCGTCGGGTGACCCGGACCCGACGGGAGCCGGCTTTTTGCCGCCCGGGATCGAACGAATCTAAGGAGTCTTATCCTCGAGCGTCGCTCGCGCCCGCATGGGCGATGGCCTCTGCTCCACCTGCGGCGGACCGCTCGAGAACGGGTTCGTCTCGACCTCGAACGGCTCCGGGTTGTTCTGGTCGCACGCCGCAGTGACGACCCGGCTTCGACCGAAGGACCTCGAAGTACTGGTCCCTACCGGTTTCATGGGAACGTACTCGGCGAACGTTGCCGGCGAGCGGTGCCGGCATTGCAAAACGATCCTCCTGCGGCTCAAGTAGCGCCGGTCGCTCGGGCGCACGTTCGCGTCGTCTACGCCCCGGCCACGTCGACGTTGCTGACCAGCAACGTCGGCGAATGGAGGTTCCCGATCAACGACGGGACCCCGCCGACCGCCGTCACCGCCTTCAGGAACGACATCTCGCTCGGTTGGGTCAAGATGACCCCGCCGACCGTCCCGCCTCGCAGCGGCTCGGCGAGCTTTCCGTTCCGGATCCGGTACCCGAGCCGGATCTCCCCACCAAAGGCGGTCGAGACCGGGTCGGGGAACGCCCAGCCCAGTTGATCCAGCCAGATCCCGTCGCCGGTGGCCTCGATCATCTCCGCGTCGCTCCCTCCACCTCCGGAGCGAATCGAGAGCGTTGTCGCGGCCGGGCTCGGGGGCGACACGAACCGGAACCAGGCCGGCGTGGCGGGCTGCTCGCGCCGCCCGTTGCCCGTCGTCCGGCGGCCCGCGGCCTCCGCGTGCAACAGGTCGTAGAGCGTCTCGCCGCTCTTCCCGGCGTCGACCAGGCTGCCCCGCCGCTGGGGCGTGCCCTCGTCATCATGAGGGGCGGTCGCGACGGCGCCGGGAAGGAGCCCGTCGTCGACGACGGTGACCGCGTCGGCCGCGACCTGCGTCCCGGGGGTCGGTGTCATCTTGCGTAGTTCGGCCGAGCCGGACATCCGGAATCCCAGCGCTACGGGAAGGATCTCGGAGAGCACGCTCGCGGGGAACACCACCTTGAGCTTCCCGTTCGGCGGGGCTTTGGCGTGGCGAGCGTCCTCGGCCTTCGTGGCCCAGCTCCGGGCCTCGTCGACGAGCTTACGGGAGTCGAGGTGGCGGGCCCTCGAGTTCACCCAGTACTCGCCGGGGGGCGCGCCTTCGGCCCCGCCGGAGGCTTTGACCGCGACCTCGAGCTCGACCAAGGTGTGCGAGTAGCCCGAATGGGCCCCCGCCGAATTGGCGTACGTGACCTCCGCGAGCGTCCCCCGGATCGAGCCGAAGCTCGGTTCGACCCCGGGCGTGCTCCCCGCGGCTTCGAGGAGCTTTTCGGAGAACGATTCGAGCGTCCGCACCGGGTCCTCCCACAACGCCCGGTCGACCAGGTCGAGGTCGGCGGTCCCCGGAGCGCCCGAGCCCGTGAACTCCACTCGTTTTGCCGGGAACGAGGCGTGCTGGCTGACCCCGGTCGCCGCGGCGAGGGTCGCGTCGACCCCCTCGGGGGTCCGGTCGGAGCTCGCCGCGAAGCCGACCCCGACGCCACCGTTGCGCGGCGCGATCAGCCGAAGCCCGAAGCCCTCGAACGCGACCGGCCCCCGGACCATCTCGATCTCCGATCCGTTGAGATGGATCTCGAAGCGACGGATCCTCTCGCCGTAGACGTCCCACGGCGATGCGGTCTTGCCCCGGATCCGGTCGGCGACGTCGAAGGCGGTCGCCGCGCCGCCACCTGGGCTCGTCATGCGGGCCCCACCACCGCGTGCGACAGCACGTAGGAGCCCCCGGTCGAAACCGGGAGGAGGTCGGTATGGCCCTTGCCGCAGTACCCTGGGGCCATCTCGAACGCTGATTTCGACCCGATGCCACGGATCGCCTGCAGGAACTCGAGGACCTTCCCCGAAAGCGCGAGCGAGGGGACGATTGGCCCGAGTTTGCCGTGCTCGATGAGATGCCCTTTCTTCACCTTGATCTGCATGTTGCCGCCGAGCGGGTCCTCGATCCCGCTCGTGCAGCTCTGGAGCACGACCCCGCTCTTCGCCTCCTCCAGGAGCTCGTCGAACGTCCAGTCCCCCGGCTCGACGAACGTGTTCGTCATGCGGACGAACGGTCGGCTGAGGAAGTCCGCGCGCCGGGTGTTCCCGGTCGGGGCGCGGTGCATGGCGGCGGCGGTCTCGCGGTCGTGGAGGACGTTCACGAACCGCCCATGATCGACGAGCACCGTCCGCTGGGACGGGTGACCTTCGTCGTCGAAGAAGATCGAACCCCAGGCTCCCGGGTACGAACCGTCGTCCACGAGCGTGAGCGCCTCGGGCCCCACGGTCTTCCCCAGGATCGGTTTCAGGTACGAACGGTCGCGGAGGAACTGGTCGGCTTCGGTGCCGTGACCGAACGATTCGTGGGCGAAGGTGCCGGCCGTTCCGGGATCCAGGAGAACGTTCATCGCACCGGTCGGGGGGGCGCCGGCCTTCAAAAGGGCCTTGGATTCCTTCGCCACCGACCGGACCTTCTCCTCGGTGAACCCGTCGATCACCTCGACGCCGCCCGTTCCCCCGAGACTCTCGAAATCGAACTCGACCTTCCCGTTCTCGATGGCGAGCGGGGTGACGAACGCCCGCACGCGACCGATCCGTTGGTACGTCCGCGCCCCGGTGGTGGCCAGGAACAACCGTTCGTCCCGGCTCACGCCGACCGCCACGATCGCGTTCTCGATTCCCGGCTCGGAGATCCCCCATTCGTAGAGTTGGCGGGCGCGGCCGATCTGGTCTTCCAACGTGAAATCGGCGACCGGCTTTTTCTCCCGCGTCGCCGCCTCGTGCGAGCCGGTCGGAGATTCGCCCGGGGGGGCACCCGAGCTCCCCCGCGCGGCGAGCCGGCGTGCCAGCGCCTCGGTCGTCGTGGTGAGGGCGGAGGGCGTGAGCTCCCCGCAGGCCGCTTCCTCCCACCGGTGGCCCGACCAGGCCCGGAACACGGCGCCCCGAAGCCGGGGCGCCGGGGTCGGCGTGATCTGGGCTTTGTCGAACCGGACCGACCGGCCCTCGACCATTTCGGCCATCACCTCGGCGTACGGTGTGCGCGGCTCGAGCCGGCGCAGGGCGGCACCGAGGTCGTCTTCGGCGGACCGGAGGGAGGGGGGCATCAGAGACCTCCGGAGCGAGGGGTCGGAGGAGCACTCGATGTTCGGCCATTCAACGACCGGGCGGGTGGAGGCCCCATCGACCGGAACCTCACCCGGCCGGGGTAATATGCCCACCGGACAGGAATCCGGTGACGCCCGGCCTCCGGGACACCGAGCTCCGCCGGATTGTCGGCGCGAGAGGTTTAGCCGCGCCGCGTGTCCCGGCGTCGATGGCGTCGTACGTGGTCGGGCTCTCCTGCCGCGCTTGCTGCACGACCCTTCCGGCGACGCGGCTTACCAACACCTGCCCGACCTGCAACGGCCCCCTATCGGTGGACTACGATCTCGAGCGCGTCGGGGGCGTCCTCGACCGGACTACGTGGGCCTCCCGGTCCCCGACGATGTGGCGGTACCGGGAGCTGCTGCCACTCAGTGACCCGGCAGGCGCGGTCTCCCTGGGGGAACCGATCACGCCGATCGTTCCGCTGGCGGACGCCGGTGACGGTGGTTCGAACCTGGTGCTCCTCAAGGACGACGGTCGCCTTCCGATGGGGTCGTTCAAGGCGCGCGGGATGGCGGTCGCCGTCTCGCGGGCCCGCGAACTCGGCGCGGCACGGCTGTTCGCACCCAGCGCCGGCAACGCGGGCGCGGCCCTGGCCGCCTACGCCACGCGCGCGGGACTCCCGAGCCGGATCTACCTGCCCGAGTCGACCCGAGAGCCGTTCCGCTCCTGGCCCGCGGCGCTCGGTGGAGAGACCGTCTTCGTCGCCGGCACTATCCGCGACGCTGGTGAACGGGCCCGGGCGGAGTGCGGTGGGGACGGCTGGTTCGACGTCTCGACGCTCCGAGAACCGTACCGGGTCGAAGGGAAGAAAACGATGGGGTTCGAGATCTTCGACCAGCTTTACGGGCGGTCGTGGCCGGACGTGATCGTCTACCCGGCCGGCGGCGGCACCGGGGTCCTCGGGCTCACCAAGGCATTCGCCGAGCTCGCCGAGCTCGGCTGGGCCGAGAAGCTACCGCGGATCATCGTCGTCCAACCGGACGGATGCGCCCCCCTCGTCCGCGCGCTCGAGGACGGGGAGATTCGCGCGACGCCGTGGACCGAGCCGACGACGCTCGCTCCCGGCCTTCTCGTCCCCGCTCCGTTCGGCTCGGAGAGGGTCCTGGAGGCGATCCGGGCGTCGGGGGGTGCCGGGGTGTCCGTGAAGGACGCGGAGATCGTCGATGCGATGGAGATCCTCCAACGTCGGTACGGCATCTCGGCGTCGCCGGAAGGCGCGGCGACGTTCGCGGGATTGCGCGTACTTCGCGATAAGGGAACGTTGCGAGGGGGAGAGACCGTCTTGCTGTACAACACCGGTTCGGGGCTCCCGTTCTCCATCAATCTCCTCCGAGCCTCGCTCGTCGCGGCGCCCGAACCCTGAACCTGCGTCCGGCCGGGGTGGGCGCCCGTAGGGCACCCGAACGGCGGATCGTCCGCCGCTAGGGCGACGGTCCCGCCGGTTCGGCTCCCTCGATCTCCGGCGCCGGCTCCTCCGAGGCCTCGGGCACCGTCTCCCCTTCGAACGGGCCGAGCGACGGGGGCGATTCGTACGGTGGTTCCTCCACCGCGGTGCGAGCCCGGCGCCGACGGACCAGGAGAACTCCCACGAGGAGGGCGGCGACCGCGATGGCCGCCACGGCGATCCACCAGAACGAGGATCCGCTGACGCCCCCCAATCCCGTCGCGGCCCCGCACGAGGTCCCCGCCGCCGCGACGACCGTGGTCGTCGAGTTCGCGGTCGCGTTGTCGCCGTCGCGCGCCGTGGCCCGGGCGGTGAACGACCCGGCGGCCGTGTAGTTGTGCTCGACCGTCGCCGCGGTGGAGCCTCCGGTCCCATCCCCGAACGTCCACGCGACCGTCACCGGAGCGCGTCCTCCGCTGACGAGGACCGCGAGTTGGAATCCGAAGGGAGCCCGACAGTCGCCGAGCGGCGTCGCGTTGACGGCGAGGCTGAGGGCGGGGTAGATCGTCACGCTGACCGACGCGTGGGCGCCGAGGCCCAGAGAATCGCGCACGCGGACCGTGGGGAACGCCTGCCCAATGCTCGTGGGGGTGCAGGTGAGGGTGGTGACGTTAGCGCCGACGCACCCGGCGGGAAGTCCCTGCCAGGTGATCGTATAGACGCCGGTCCCCCCGGACGGTCGTACCGTCAGCGTCAGCGGCTGGCCGTTCGTGATCGACGTCGCCGCCGCGGAGAGTCCGGCCGTGAGCGGGCCCACGGCGACGGCCGTCGCGTTCGCATACGCCGCATCCCCCCCGGAGTCGGTCATGCGGACCCGGATCGTGTACGTCCCCGGGTTCGCATAGGTATGCGCCGTCGATGCGTTGACCGGTAGCGTGGTGCCATCCCCGAAGTCGTACAGGAGAGCGTACGGGGCCGTCCCCAAACTCTCCGAAACGTTGACGGCGACGCTGAGCGGGACGACGCCCTGCGCGGGTCCCACCTGGGCGGTGAGCTGCGGCGGCGGGTTCACGATCAACGGGACGGCGGAGGTGACGACGACCGCGCCCGTGGCGTCCTGCACGGTCAGCTGGCTCGTGAACACTCCGGTGCTCGTCGGGACACACGTGAACGTGCCGACGCTCCCGGCGGTACAGCCGGAGGGGAGCGAGGTCCAGAGGAACTGGAATCCCCCCCCGCCGCCGATGATCGTCGCCGTGTACGTCGTCGCTCGGTACACGTCGACCTCGGAAACGTTCACCTTCGCCGTCGCGCTGAAGGTGGGGTAGACCTGAACCCTTGTCGTCGAGCTCACCTTCTGGAACCCGTTCACGTCCGTGACCCGCACGGAGATGTTCCAGATCCCGGCCTGCGTGGGCGTGCAGACAAGGCTCGCCAGGGGGTACGGACCGAAGCATCCGAACGGTAGCCCCACGTACTGGAAGGCGTAGGGAGCGACCCCGCCCACGACGGTCGTGTTGACGAAGAGACGGCGACCGAGGTCCAGCGAGGCCGGGCTCACCGCGAGCGCCGGGGTCGCGAGCTCGGTCGCGACCACGATCGTTCGGTTGACGGTGACGTGAGCGCCACTGGGGTCGGAAACGTTTATCTCGAGATGGTAGGCCCCGCTCGTGCCGGGCGTGCACCGGAGGGTCGACGCGTTCAGGGAGGAGCAGCCGCTCGGGAGGCCGTCATAGTGGTACGTGAGGGGGGAGCTCGTCGCGATGGCCGTCACCGTCACGAGGAACGACTGGTTCGCGTCGACCGCCCGGGGCGCGATCGAAGCGGTGGCGAAGATCGCGTGGCTCACCAGGAGCCAGGTGTCGTTGTACTCGGACGGGCTGGGGTTGTTCGAGCCGCCGAACATGACGGTGTAGTTGTCCCGACCGTGAAACGCCAGCGATGTGGAGCCCCGGGGGCCGGGCGCGACCGTGTAGTTGCCGGTGAGATTCGTCCACAGCCCACTGGTGAACGACCACGTGTCGTTGGCGGAGTAGTAGGCGCCCTGGCGGAGGGTGCCGCCGAAAAGCATGACGGCCTTGCGCGACGGGTCGTAGTCCATGGGCGGGACCCAGCGTGCGGAGGGCGAGGTCGCGGGGAACAGCTCGGTCCACGTTCCGTTGAGGTACGTCCACGTCTCATTGATCCCGACGATCCCGGGGAGGCCGCCGCCGAAGAGAAGCATGTACCCGTCCAGCTGGTCGTACGTGAGCCCGACAGCGAAGCGCGGGCCGGGCGACGGCGTGCTGCCGTTGCTGATCAACGTCCACGCCCCCCCCGCGAACGCCCACGTCTCGTTCACCATCAGGCAGAAGCAGTAGAATTGCGCCCCGCCGAACCCGAGGACGTAGCCGTCGGCCGGGTCGTAGGCCATCGACATCCGCCAGCGCGCGGACGGCCCTGGAAGGTTGCTGTTGTTGAATCCCTTCAGCTCCTTCCACGTCTTCGCTACGTACGTCCACGTGTCCCCGAGCGCGTTGAAGTTGGTATCGAGACCCCCGAACAGCACCACGTACCCGTCCTTCGCGTCGCATGCAATACCGGGTCCCCATCGAGGGGACGGGGCGACGCTGTTCACGAGCGAGCCCGTCAGGTTCGTCCAATTGCCGTTCGCGTAGGCCCAAGTGTCGTTCAGGAAGATCGTCGCGGTGTACGGGCCGCAGCGCTCGGTCAGCCCGCCGAACAACAGGACGTAGTGGTCCGCCGCGTCGTAGGTGACCGCGGGTTCGCCCCGGCACGTGGGCGCGTACGGGACCGCCGTCGTCACGTTCAGCCAGGCGCCGGGGCTAACCTGGGGGAGAACCCGAAGCGCCGTGGACGCCTCCGCACGAACGCCCGTAGAATTCGTGACGTTCACGTGGACGAGGTAGGTTCCCGTCGCACGCGGTGTGCAGGCCAGCTGGCTCGCGTTGAGGCTCGAGCAGCCGGTCGGTAATCCGGAGTAGGCGTAGGTGTTGACCGATCTTGTGGTCGACAGGTCGGTGACGACCTTGATCGAGGTTCCGAGAGCGATCGGGTTGGGGCGGAACGCGAGGGCGGCCTCGAACGGGCCAAGGGGGAAGGTCCAGGTGTCGCCGAGGTACGCCGGAGTCGGCGTACCGGGCGCACCCCCGAACAGGACCAACCACCCGTCGACCGGATCGTCCGCCAGCGTGGTCGCCCCGCGGTTCACGGGAGCGATGGTCAGATTGCTCGTGTCGGAGGCCCATCGGCCGGCCGCGAACGTCCAGGTGTCGTTGAGCGCCCCAAAGCAACCGGGGACCACGCAGCCTCCGAAGAGGACGATCCGCGAGACGTTCGGATCGTAGGCCATCGCGGCCAGCCAACGCCCCGGGGGAGCGCCGGCCGACGTGGCGTTGGTCCAGTTCCCGGCCGTGAACGTCCACGTGTCGTTCCGGCCGACGACCGCGGCGTCGACCCCGCCGAACAGGACGGTGTAGGCGTCGGACGCATCGTACCCGAAACCTCCCCCTGCCCGGGCGGGCGGGGTGGGCTTGCCCGTCGTGTTCAGCTGCGTCCAGGTGAGTGCGTGAAACTTCCACGTGTCGTTGAGGGGGCTACCGAATCCGGTCGTGGCGAGACCTCCGAACAGGAGAACGTAGCCGTCCCCCGCGTTGTAGGTCATCTGGGTGCGGAACCGCGGGGACGGCGCCGTCCCCACCGAACTGGTCCGATTGGTCCACTTGCCGCCGACGAAGCTCCAGGTTTCGTTGAGGAGCTTCCCCGAGGGGGTCTGGCCCCCGAACAGCAGGAGGTAGCCGTCGGCCGCGTCGTACGCGAACCCCGGCTGCCAGCGGGGGGACGGCGACGCCCCGATCGTGGGGGTCAGGTCGGTCCAATTGCCGCCCCGGAACGCCCAGGTATCGTTCCGAAACGCCGATCCGCCCGCCCCGGTGCAGGATCCGGAGAGCCCACCGAACAAGATGACCTTGGAATCGGCCGCATCGTAGGCGAGCGATTGATCGCCCCGGCACGGCGGCGCCGGCCCGCTGGCGTTGATCAGATCGTCCCAATACCAACTTGAAGGGGAGCTCGCGGGGCGCGGGTGAAGTTGGCAGCTGCCCATGGAGGCCACGACACAGGCTCCCTGGGCCCCGAACGGGTGCGTCAACGACGTCCAGGCCTTCTCGAAGGAGAGTCCCCCGGAGTCGAGGGGTTCGGTACGTACTGGGGAGGACGTCGTGCTCGGTGCCTTAGCTCCGACCGCGAGCCCGGCGACCAACAGGATCAGGATCGCCAGGATCACCCAGGGTCCGTCGCGCGCGGCGTCCGGTCGGATTGCTGTGGCGCGGTGGGCGCCGGTCACGTTGCTCCTCCCCTTGGAGAGACCGCGGGGCTCTTCAGCCCCCGAACCTCCCGTCAACCGGGTGCCCGCGCAACGGGAGCGAGCCATTTAGTCCTCTTCCAAACGATAGGCGAGGAAGATCGCCTCCAACGCCGACGAGGCGGGGCGCAGGCTGGTAAGCTCGACGGCCAGCGACGGGTCCGGATTCGGGAAGGCCCCTCGATTGAACCAGACGGCCGTGAGACCCGCGGCCCGAGCCCCCAGAACATCCGAGGGCCAGGAATCGCCGACCATCACCACCTCGTCGCGGGCGACCTTGAGCCCGTCGAGGGCCGCCTGGAAGATCTCGGGGTCGGGCTTCGCGGCGCCGACCTCCTCCGACGTGATCAGGACGTCGAACAGCCCTGTGAGTCCGATGGACCGGAGCTTGTCGAGCTGCCCGCGCGTCCGGTTGTTGCTCACGATGCCCAGGCGAACGGAGCCCGCGAGTCGCCGCACCAGCGCGACCGCGCCGGGCACCGGCCGTTGGTGCTCGAGATACAGTCGACGGTACGTAAGCGCCTTGACCCGAGCGTCGCGAAGAGAGATCTCCTCGCCCGCCCACCGGAACAACGCCTGGAAGCGCCGCACCCGGGCTTCGTTCTCGGTGATCTTTCCGGCCATCAGTCGGAGATGAAACTCCTCGAGCAGTCGGGCATACTCGGCGCGGGCCGCATCGAGCGTCCGATGCCGGAAGGCGGGTTCCTCACGCCACAGACTGCGCAGCGCGTGGTTGAGGGCGTACGCGTGGTCGTAAAGCGTGTCATCGAGGTCGAACAGCACGGCGCGTAGCCCCTCGGGCGGCGGAGTCTTGCCGGCGGCCACTCGCGGGTGGGCGGCCGACCCCTTCATCGAGACGACCACCCGCGGTCCATCGCCGGCTCCATTCGTTGGCCCTTTTAGCGACTCCCGCTCGGATGGAGGACGAGCGGGGCGGAACTTCGGACCCTTCGGCCGAACCGCCCAAGCCGTGGGCGCTGGGGTGAGGACAAGGACGACTCGGCACGCTCGATCACGCGCGCGACCGCCTCCCCCATGGCTCGATAGCCTGCCTTGTCCGGGTGAAGGCCGTCGCGCGTGCTCCCAAGTCGGTCGGGGTTGTTCCGGTCCCGAACCGCTTGGTTCGTGTCACAGACCAAGAGCCCATTCCGGGCTCCTTCCTCGAGGATCCACGTGTTGAGCGACCGGATCTTCTCGGCCTGCTCGAACCGCATGGAGTTGAACGGCAGGATGGTGGCCGCCACCGTACGCCCGGGTGGCACTCCCGCGACGCGGTAGATGGTGAGGAGGTTCGCCCGGATCGCCTCGAACGATCGCCCCTGGTAGACGTCGTTCACCCCGGCGAGGACGACCAAGTAGTCGGGACGCTCCGTCACGACATCTCGGGGCACGCGGCCCAGGATCTGGTCGGTCCGTTCGCCGTTCACTCCCCGGTTGAGTACGACCCACGTGGGGTGCGCCCGGTTGACCCAGTACCCGTACTGACTTTCCGAGTCGCCACGGCCGTTGGGGGGTGCCTCGAGCGGCGAGAGGAACGCCGGCGTCCCCGCGGTCGTTGAGTCTCCAAGCGCCACGATCGTTCGAATGCGATCGGTCATGACACTCCCCTCGGTCTCCGGTCCGTAGCCCGGGTGCCGACGGACTCGGCTCCGGAGTCCATTAGATTGCTCCGGGCCGAGTCGATCGGTGGAGGCGCGTTCCGGAAGGCCACGTCCGGCCCGTCCTGAAAGGGGGGAGTGGATTCGGCCGACGGCCGCGCGCCCCAGAGACGGGCGAGGTTCCCGCTTTCTGGTCGGGCGAGCTGCCGCGAGGCATGCCCGCGTTTATCGCCCTTCTCCGGGCCGTGAACGTCGGGGGAACCGGTGCGCTGTCGATGGAGAAGTTGCGCCTTCTCGCCGGTCGGGTCGGGCTCACCGACCCTCGCACGCTGGGGCAATCCGGCAATTTGGTGTTCGGGAGCGCGTTGTCGAACGAACCCGAGCTCGAACGCCGGCTGCGGGACGCTGTCGCCGCGAGCCTCGGGGTGGAAACCGAGTTCTTCGTGCGGGGCCTACCGGAGTGGCGCCGCGTGGTGGCGGCGAATCCGTTCGTTGCGGAGGCTACGTCCGACCCGGCCCGCCTTCATGTGACGGCGCTCCGGGCACCCCCGGCCCCCTCCTCCTGGAAGGAGCTGGAGGCGGCCGTGGTCGGGAACGAACGGGTCGGCGGTCACGGTCGGCATGCCTACATCGTCTATCCGGACGGCGCCGGGCGGTCGAGGCTCACCCTCGGCCTGATCGAGCGGAAGCTGGTGATGCGGGGCACCAGCCGGAACTGGAACACAGTCCTCAAGCTCGAGGCACTCGCGGCGGCTCACGGGACATCTATATAGGATATTCACAAAAATATATTACTCTTGCAAAAAGACTATACCCCCAGCCGGGCTCGAGCGGCCCGTGACGCGTCCCGAACTCTCTCGAACGCTCGTGAGCGGCTGTCTCCTCGTCCTCGTGGTGCTGATCGTCGGTGGACTCGCGTCCTCGTCGGCCGCGGCCCGGTCGCCGGTGGTCCACCCGAGCAGCTGGACCACGTTGCCGAATACCACGCTGGTCGCCGCGCCTCCGGGCGGAGCGAAAGGCGCGGACGACATCACGTGGCTCGCGAGCGACGAGATCGACCACGGCAAGCCCTTACTCTGGGCAGCGTACCAGAACGGGATCAACCCGAACGGGACCCCCGGCACCTCCGGCGGCCCCGTCAACAGCACCGTGGCCGGCTACGACCCTACGACCGGGGCGCTCGTGACGAGCTTCCCCGTGCTGGGGAAGATCGACGGACTCACGGCCGACCGCGACATCGGCAAGCTCATCGCGACGGTGAATGAGGATCAGGACTCGGCGCTCCAGCTGATCGAACCGGCGACCGGCGCGTACACGACCTACACGTTCAGTCCCAGCCCGGAGGTCAGCGGGAACGGCGGGACCGACAGCATCGCGATCTGGGGCCACCAGATCTACATCACCCACTCAAACCCGAACGACGCGAGCCAGGCGACCCAGTACCGCGTGACGCTCCAGGCGTTCTCGCATACCGCACTCCTGCGGCCGCTCTACTACGATAACAGCCCGGCGATCGACGTCGTGAGCGGCACGACGGCCCGGATGGGCCTGACGGACCCCGACAGCAGCTTCGTGATGCCGCCGGCGAGCCCCGCGTTCGCCGGTCAGCTCATGACGATCGCGCAAGCCGACAGCAAGGTCGTCTTCGCGGCGCACAGCGGGATCGGGGCGACGCTCCACGTCCTCAACCTCAGCGACAACGTCTCGGCGGCGCCTCCCACCGACGGGTTCGCCGTCGCCACGGCCGACAAGGGCACGCTGTATGTCATCGACAACAAGGCGGGGACGATCCAGGCGCTGGATACGGCGGGAATCGCCAAGGGCACGGTGTTCATTGGGGAGCCCAAGGACGCCGGCAACCCGCTCGTCGGCTCGCTCAACCTTGCGACCGGCGTCATCACGCCGTTCGGGAACCACTTCGGCAGCCCGAAGGGGCTGCTGTTCGTCGCGGCCGAGACCGGTACCGACTCGGGCGGCGACCACGGCCACGACGGGGCTCACGGAAACGCGCACCACGACAGCGACCTCCGCCAGGGATCGGCCTCCCCAGGGTGGGCGGTTGCGCCGATACTCCGAGCGCTCGGCGTCGCGCGGTGGGCCTAGGCAACGACAACGTCCGGAAGGGGCCCGGTGGCTTCGCCGCCACCGGGCCGATCAGGCGGCCCGCCGCGGCGACCGGGCCGCGGCAGGGCGGGCGGTCGGCAGGACGGGATGGAGCCATGCGGCGTACTTCGGCTCCTCGCCTCGGATGACACGGTAGAAGACGTCCATGATCTCCCTCGTGACCGGGCCGGGTCGACCGTCCCCGAGCTTGAAGTGGCTGATCTCCCGGATCGGGGCGACCTCGGCATATGTCCCGGAGAAAAACGCCTCGTCGGCGGTCAGCAACTCGTTGACCGAGAGGAGCTTCTCGACCACGGGGTAACCCAGGTCCTTCGCGATCTGGATCACGGATTCCCGGGTAATCCCCAGAAGGATGTCCGACTCGAGGCCCGGCGTGTACACCGTGCCGTTGCGGACGAGGAAGATGTTCTCCCCTGTGCCCTCGGCGACGTAGCCGTGCTGGTCGAGGAGGATCGCCTCCTCGTAGCCGTCGTCGGCCGCGTCGAGCCCGGCGAGGTAGCTGTTCAGGTAGTTGCCGTCCGCCTTGGCGAACGAAGGGATCGCGTCGGAGTGCGGCTTCCGGTACGGGGAGATCTTCGCGCGGACCCCGCTCTCCGACGAGTCCCCCAGGTACTTCTTCGCCGGGATCGCCGCGATCGCGAGCGAGACGCGACCTTTGCTGTTCTTCACGCCGAGCGCGGGCTCGCCCCGGTAGAGGATCGGCCGGATGTACGACGGCACGATGTTGTTGGCCGCCTGCGTCTCCACGATCGCCTGGGCGATCTGTCCCTCGCTGTAGGGAAGGGGCATCCGGTACAGGCGCGCCGAGTTCACGAGGCGGCGGACGTGCTCGGGGAGACGGAAGATCGCCGGACCGTTCGTCGTGGCGTAGCAGCGGATCCCCTCGAACACCCCCACGCCGTAGTGGAGCGTGTGGTTGAGGACGTGGACCGTCGCGTTCGCCGAATCGACCAGGCGCCCGTCCATCCAGATTTTCTTCGTCTCCGCGGCCATCATCGGTGGATGCTCCCGGCCCGGTCGGCGCACCGGGCTCTACGGGGACGAAGAGCGGCCAGCCTTTATTATGGCTGGCAAGGCGCGCCGAATTCGGACATCCGCTCACGGAGAGTTCGCCGACTCCGGCCTCGGTTGGACGATTGTCCAGCACCCGGGGCCGCGCCCACGGTGGGGAGCCCAGGATCCGCGTCGTCCGATTCCTGCGACTACCCGCCCGACGTCTCGCGCCCGCCGACGTACGGTCGCCGATCGATGATGAAGACGCGGTGCCCCGGATTGTCCTGGAACCCGAGAGCGGCGTAGAAGGGCTCTTCGCTCCCCTCGACGATGTAGGTGGCCACGAACTGGGCGCCCCGTCGCCAGAGCTCCTCCAGAAGAACCCGGGCGGTCGCGTGGCCGATGCCCAGGTCGTCTCGCTCGATGAGCGAACCGTTCTGGAACCGGAGCTCCCCGCCCTGGACGTCGCGCGCTACGCAGAACTCGACCACCTGGGCTTCGCGCCCGTCAAACATCGCCCGACCGAACGCCACGAGCTTCCTCCCCCGGTACGCCGCGACGATAACGGTGGATTCCCGGAGGACGACCGCCGCGAGGTCGCGGGGGTAGCCCTCCTCGCAGATCGCATTCTCCCGGTAGAACTCGTACAGTTCCTCGCTGGTCACGGGCGGATTGACGAGGATGGTTACGCCCGTCACCGATTCGGCCATCGGGATCCTCGAAGTGACCTTCGGCCGGTACTTCAGCCCGAGGGGAACCCGCGGGTGATGTGGAAGGTCGAACAGTAGGAGGCAAAGAGGACGACCAAGGTCCGGTCGATGCCTACTCCGGCGGCGGTGAACGTGACGTGGATGCCGCCGGACCAGCTGAGCGCGTTGGGTTTCAGATGGGCGACGGGGACGGTGCCCTGGAGCACGTCGAACGGTCGAAACGTCAACCCGGGGATGCGGGTCGTCAAGATCTCGCGCCCGCCCAGGTGGAGAACCATGTCGGACCCCGAAAGCCCCGCGTGGCGGTCGAGGTCACCGATCTGCGCGCCGTCCGAGTTGAGCACCGGGCACGCACCCCCGATGTGAATTCCGGGTCGAGGCGGCGGCTGCGTAACACGGTAGAGTGTCCTACCGGACGCATCCTGCAGCGCGAAGTTCATCATCAGCGCCCGGAGCCCGACGCCGTCGCGCAGAAATCGCCCGAGGACGGCTCCCCCGGAATCCATGAGCTGGAGAGTGCCGAGGAGCGCCGACTCCATACTCTGCCGGATCTCGAGTTCCGGAACCCCCCGAAATGGATCCAAGTCGAACGCTGGGGGGGGAGGCGAACCGTTGGGAGCTTGTCGGAGGGGTTCGTCGGTCACGGGCGGTGGGACTGCGCAGGCGGTGAAGGGACTTCTCGCCTTCCCCCACCGAGGGAGGGCGGATTTCCGTGCTACGCTAGCTCCGTCCCAATCGAGACCCACCGTGGTTCGTGGTGCCAACTGCAACCTCCGGCCCTTTCCTCGCTGAAGGGCTCGGCAGGGAGCGTCCTATCGTTGGACGGCTGTCTTCCGCGACTCCGAGGTACGCGCAGGCTCTCGAGCGCGCTGAGCGGACGGGGTGACGGGCCTATCGCGCGGAGCCCCGTCAGTCCGACGGCCAGAAGGTCGCCGGCGGATGCGTCTGACCGGTGTAGTCTCCGATCTCGTAGGCGGTGTACGGCCCGAAAAGCTTGTTGAATCCAGATCCCGGGACGTTGGTCGCCCCGTACTGGAAGACGATCTGCTTGGCCGGATTGATCACGATGACCCGGTGGTTGAACTGGTCAGAGATGATCATGTCGCCGCCCGCGATCTGGACGGCGTTGGTGGGCAGCGGCGACGCGTTGCTACTCGCGGACTTGTTCGTGAAGTACTGGAACAGGGGCACTTTCGCGTGGGAGACCACGACGACCCGGTTGTGGATCGAGTCGACGATGATCGTGTTGCCGTTCGGGAGACGGCTCGCGAACGCGGCCGCGGAGATCCCCTGGCTGTACGACCAGACGATCTGATGCCCGCGGGTCACTTCGATGACGCGGTTGTTGTTCTCGTCCCCGATGAGGACGTGTCCGTTCGGGAGCAGCTCGACGCTGTTCGGGTTGTTCAGAGACCCGACCCCGGTCTTGGAGGGGTACGACCAGACGATCTTCTTCTCGAGAGTCACCTCGATCACCCGGTTGTTCCCCTGGTCGACGATCAGGAAACCGTGGTTGGGCGTCTGGAGCACGAACACCGGGACGTTCAACAGGTTCCGGCCCGACCCGGTCTTGCCGGCTTGGCCGTACTGCCAGACGATCTTACCCGCGTGGTCCACGACGATGACGCGATTGTCAACGCACGGTGTCGTGCCCGAGACGCCCGCGGGGATGCCGGTGCCCGCCATCGCGGTGAGGCCACCCGCGAGCCGCTCGGCGTCGTTCGACCCGATGATGGTGTGGGGGCCGGGGTTGCAGAGGGTCGAATTGCCCGAGCCGAAGCTCCAGACGATCTGCTTCGTGAGCGGGCTGACCTCGATCACGCGGTTGTTGAACTGGTCCGTGATGAGAAGGTTGCCAAGACGGTTGAACAGCCCCGAGGCGCCTGGGGCATGCCGGGTGGCGGACCCGGCGTGCCCTCCCGCTCCGGCCCCTATCGCGGAGGTGGGTAGGAGGAACAGCACGCCGATCGCCATCGAGACCGCCACCACCATCGCCGTCCGAGAGGGCCGCATGTTTTCGACCTCGAGCCCGGTCGGCGATTAAATCCTCCCGCGTTTCCATTCTCGGGGAATCGGTCGACAGGCCCGAATACGTCCGGAAAGCCCCGAACCGGACGGGGACCGCAGCGTGAAGGGCCTTCGGGGAACATACCCTTAATGGCCCGGTCGTCCTCCGGGCGCAGGACCGGGACGGTCCGATGGCCGAGTTGAGTCTCGGGGGATTCCCGCTCCACTACGAGGACTCCGGGAGTGCCGGGGAGCCGCTCGCCCTCATCCACGGCTCATGGGGCGACCATCACCAATGGGACCCGGTAGCGCTCCGGCTCTCCGAGTCTTACCGGGTGCTCTCCTACGATCGGCGGGGTCACGGAGCGAGCCTAGCCCCGGGTCGCCCGATGTACCTTGCCGACCAGGTCGCCGACCTCTCGGCCCTCCTCTCGATCGTCGGTCGAGGTCCTCTCCACCTCGTGGGGAGCGGAGCGGGGGCGATCATCGCCCTCGAGCTCGCCCTCCTCCGACCCGACCAGGTTCGCAGTGTCAACATCCACGAGCCGCCGTTGGTCGGCCTCCTCGCGGGCGTCCCACAGTGCGACCGACTTCATGCCAATTTTCGCGAATTCGAGCAACGCGTCGTGACCCAACTCCAGGCGGGAGACCGCGCTCCGGCGGCCCAAGCCTACGCTAACGGGGTCTCGGCGGAGGCAGGCGGCTGGGCCGAACTCTCGGTCCCCGTGCAACGTGCGCTGGTGGCGAACGCCTATGCATCGCTGAGGGAGTCGAGTGACCCCGGATACGAGATCATGGAGCTCGACCGCTTCGCAACTTATCGCGACGCGATCGTCCTCACCGGTGGATCCCGAAGCGCTCCGGCCTTCGGTGCGGTGAACGACCGCCTGGCCGCTGCCCTGTACGGGGCCCTACGCTACTCCTTCGAGGGCGCCGGCCATTTCCCCCACGTGACGCATCCGGACGAGTTCGTCCGTGTGGTCGGGGAGTTTTGCCGTTTTGCTTCTCGGCGGTAGTCCACGGAGTTCGGGCGCCGGGAACTAAACGCCTTGCCACACGTGCACTGCCGACCATGACGGCTCCCGGTCCGCTGCTACTGCGAGTCACGAATCCGGAGCACGCGGGAAGCCATGTCACAAGCTACCACATATGTGGATGTATATGTGGATGTTCGGGCACATCGCGGGACCCAAGACCCGGCTTCTCGCGTGCGCAGTTCCCGGACCCGACCTCCCTCAGTGAGCCGCTGGATTCGACCTCAGAGCCACGCCGGTGGAGCAGGATGGAACGTCAGAGCCGCCGTCATCGTAACGACCGCCGGACTCGAGCAGTCGGTCGGGACCCAGGCGATGTAGTACTGACCCGCGCCGATGACCGCCGAGATGTGGTCGGACGTGGCATTGGGAGCTCCTACCCAGACGGGGAGTCCCGTACTGATGGGCCAACACGGCGAAGCGTGAAAGTGGTCGGCGTTGAACAAGGCGGCGCGAGTCGTGCTCGAGGAAGTCCACGCTCCGGTGAGAGTCCCCGGTCCATACGCAGAGAATGGAGCGGAGAGATAGTTCCCCCCGGTCCCGGTGTGCCACCCGGCAAGAATCCAGATCTCGGCGGCGGGGTGCTATAGGTAGAGTTGGATCAGGACCGCTGAGAACGCCAGGGCCGTGAGGCCGATGATGACCCCTGCGATTC
>JAKIWS010000026.1 GCA_022749895.1 Thermoplasmata archaeon | reverse complement strand
GAGGTAGCCGCGCCGTCAGTACCGCTTGCCGGCGTTGCTATCGTCCACCCCGGAAACACCCTGTGCGTAGAAGGAGGGGCCGGATCCGCCCGCCCACGGTTCAATCGACCTCGACCGGTTCGGGGGACTGAAGGTCTTATCCGCAACTCAGAAAACGCTGATCCCGTTTCTTCTGCTCGGTTTCGTCTGCGTCGTGCTTCAGACGCCGGCAGGTTTCGAAACGCGTCCGATCCCCTCGATCCACCCGCTCGGGTTCGCGGTCCTCTCGGGGATTTTCCTGACGGTCGCGCTGAACATCGGCGCGTTGCTCCTTCTCAGCCGACGACCCCGGATCTCGGCGCGCCTGGTCGCGGTCGGCTTCGTTCTCGTCGTGCTGGGGATCTTCATCGATCAGGCCGGCTGGTTCTCGGTTTATCCTCCCCCCGGCCGGATCTCGGTCGTCGAGGCGACGTTCGTCCTGGTCGAACTTGTGGCGCTGATCCTCGCGATTCTCGTCTACCGAGCGACACCGGCCCGAGCCCCCGCGTCGTCCTGAGACTCGGGGCATCTGATGGGACCGTTCGGTTCCTCTGAGCGAGTTCAGGCACACGTCTGCCCTCCGAGGAGCACGAAGACCGGCGCACCGCTTCTCGCCGAGGCGAGCGGTTCCGCGCCCTATATACACCGGCCACCGTCCTCGTCGAGCGCGGAGGGCCGGTGAGCTGGCAAGACGAACTCAGGGTCCTGGAGTTCGTCCTCGCTGTGGCCATCGCGGTCGGTGGCTACGTCCTCTCCCGGGTCGTGGCGTCGGCGCTCCGCCGCCAACACACGGCCCCCCACTGGGTGCGGGGAACGCGGATCGCGATCCGGGTCGTCTCGATCGGTATCGCCGCGGCCATCTTGGCGACCGTACTCCCGTCGGTGGTGCCCCTGGCCTCGGGTCTCACGGTCTCGGCGATCATCGGACTCGCGGCGACCTACGCGTTGCAGACGACGATTCAAAACGTCATCTCGGGGTACATCCTCCTCCGCAATCGGGTGGTCCGCCTGAACGACGAGGTCCGGATCAGCGATGTGAGCGGGAAGGTGGTCCAACTGGGCCTCGTGACGACATGGCTCCGACTCGAGGACGGGAGCCTCGCCACGGTGAGCAACTCGACGATGCTGAGCGGTCCGCTGGTGAATCGCAGCGCCGCGGAACGGCTTAAGGGCGAATACTGAGCGGGGCGGGCAGGTCGGCGGAGAGATGACGCATGGCGGGACGATGACGGGGGGGTCACCAACGCCCTCGAGCCCGCGTCTAACCCGAGCTGCCTTGGATCTCGCGGAAGGGAAGGACCCCGCGGCCGAAGGATTCTGGCGTACGATTTCACGGGAGGGCACACCGCTCGTCGAACCATTGCCGGGGTCGGGGGAGGATCTCCTAGTAACGTTCGCGTGGCGACCGGGCCTACCCGTCGAACGCGCGAGCGTGATGAGCCCGCTGTTCGGGTACGACCTAAGTCGGGGGGAGATGGCGCGATTGGGCAATTCGGAAGTCTGGTTCAAGTCGGTGCCCGTCCCGCGCCGGCTGCGGGCCCACTACACCTTCGTCCCGGCCGTCGTACCTCGGCCCGAATCCGCGGATGTCGACGGCTGGTCCCGACAGAATCAGCTCATCTTTGATTCCGGAGCTCACGACCTCCACAATCCTCGAACGATCTTCTTCCCCAAGACGCCGACCGACCCGAACGACCACGATTTCACGATGTCGATCCTTGAACTGCCCGAAACCCCGCCCCAACCGTTCGTCGCACCGCGCTCCGGAATCCCTCGTGGGACGCTCGACGCGCACACGTTGACGCCTATGCGGCTCCCCCAGCCGCACTCGATCTGGGTCTACCGCCCGCCCGGCTATTCGGCCACGGGCGAACCGTTCGACCTCGTGGTCCTGTTCGATGGACAGGGGTACATCTCGGGGGTTCCGACCCCCACCATTCTCGACAACATGATCGCCGATGGCCGGCTCGATCCGGCGGTGGCCGTGTTTTGGGAGCACCCGCCCCACCTGCGCAACACGGAACTGGACTGCAATCCGACATTCGCCGATTGCCTCACCGACGAACTCCTTCCCTGGGTGCGGGCCCAATACAACGTGACGGCCACCACGGACCGCATCGTCGTGGGTGGCGCCAGCTCCGGCGGGCTCGCCGCGGGGTACGTGGCCTGGAAGCATCCGGAGAGCTTCGGCAAAGTCCTTTCGATGTCCGGCGCCTTCGAGGTCGGACTGAATGGAGCCCAAACGCCCGGCTGGTTGGCGGACCAATTCGAGGCCGGGGAACGACTTCCGCTCGAGTTCTACCTCGACGCCGGAACGCTGGAGACGGAGTCGCAGTTTCCAGGGGATCCGGGGATCCTCGAATCGAACCGACGCCTGCGGGACGTTCTACGACGAAAGGGGTATCCGGTCCACCACGTCGAATTCGTCGGCGGCCACGACTACGTCATCTGGCGCGGGACGCTCTCCGACGGACTCGAGGTCCTCCTGCCGAGAAAGCGACTGGGCCGGGACGGATTCGAACCGTCGACCTCCGCGTTGTAAGCGCGACGTCATCACCGCTAGACCACCGGCCCCACGGGCGAAGGATTCGCGTACGTCAAGTCACTGTCGGACCGGTCGAGTGCGCTCCGTGGTCCCGATGGCGGACCGTCACGGCGAGACCGTGGTCGAGTTGCGTCATCATAGGTCCCGGAATCCGCGCTTCACCCACCCCGAGCAGCACGCCCTCGCGGACGAGTCGGACGGCGTCGCCGACCCGTAGCTCCGGGGAGGCCCGCGCGACGCCCGGGGCGAACAGGTCTCCGGTAAGCTCCAGACCTTTGGCGACCTCGACCTCGGACGACGTGTCCTCCTGCATACGCTGGCCGCCCGCGACCGTGAGGTGGAACAGCCCTCGCTCCTCCCTCCATGTGGCGAGGTCGCTCCCGCGGGCGTCGACCAGCCGTTGGAACCACGGCCGGCCCATCAGGCGGAGCGGAGCGGCGAAGAGACGACGGGCCCCCGTAGGCCCGAACTGCACCGACGCGAGCGCCTCGAGCTCCTCGCGCACCATCGCGAGCCGCCCGCCGGGTGTTGGGGAGTGGGGCTCGAGGCTGTCCGATATCGCCGCACGAAGTTTCGCGATCGCCTCGGGCGTGGTGGTGCGATGATCCGAGATCGTCCACGCGCTGGCCGGAGCCGCGCCAAGAGCGTTCCGAAGGAATCCGTATTCGTCCGGATCGAGGTGAACGACCACGCGAACGTACGGTCCGACCGCCAAAAGGTGTCGGAGCGCTTCGAGGACCGAGTTCCGCTCGTCCTCGTCCCATAGGCCCGTGACCGGGATGTCGTAGTGACGCGCGGGATGAACGTCTTCCAACTCGCGCGGGACCAGTCCGAGAGGCGAGGTGACCGACACGACGTGCAGGCGGTCGGAGACCGGGTGGTCCTGCCACGCCCGGGCGAACGCGCGGTGGCTCCTCGAATTCCGGTACGGCTTGGTCTTGGAGCACGGCACGAGGAGCAACACCCTCTTCGACGGGGGTGGGCGGTACCGGGCAATGAGACGCGTCCGGAATCGGAGGACTTCGGGCCGTCGTCGTGATTCGCGGAGAACGTAGGTGGAGATCCCTCGCCCCACGACCGGGGTCCGCTCCTCGAGCTGCGGTCCGAGGCGCTGGTCGGCGTACCGCAATAGCTCCGAGAGGAGCGGCTCCGAGGTCAAGCGAGATTCCACGAGTTCACGGAGCCGACCCAGGCCGGCAACGGTGTCGACGAATGTCGCCTCGCGTTGCATCGCCCAGCGAGCGTGGAGAACTCGGTCGGGGGGTCCGGGGACTTGGCAACTCGGACACGGACATGGTGGCGCGGTGGGAGCGTCGTCGGCCGCGACCGGCCCGAGCGTGGGATCGAGGAACGCGCCCGCGGCCGCACGAAGTACGGCTTCTGTGCTATCGACGAGGTCGATCCCGAGGTACGCCAGCAAAGCCATTCGGTGGGGAAGTCCGACGCGAGGTACCCAGAGAAGCGGTCGAGCGCCCAGGCGCGCCCGGATCTCCCCGACGGCCGTGACGAGCGGTTCGCCCTCGGCCAGCAGATGACGGCCGTTCGCGAGGACGACGGCCTGGGGGTGCGCCTCGGCGATCGCGGCCCAGCCCTCGTCCTTCAACGGATAGTAGAGGCTCCAGATCCCATCGGCGACGGGACGGGCGTCCCCGGGGATTCCGCTGACCTCGGGCGCTAGGACGGGAAACCGCAGCGTCAGTTCGTTACGGTCGTCGGTAAGCCGAACCGAGCGCCACTCCCCCGCGAACGGCGCCTCTTCGACCGCCGTTAGCCGGGGGCCCCCTTGCATTCCGAGAGGGGCGCCGTCCGGCGAGACGTCGATCGCCGACGGAACCGCGAGCCGGAACGGGCCCAGGTCGGCGAATCCGGGGGTTCCCAAGCCCTGGAAGGAGCGAACGTCGCGCGTCACGTCCGGTTCGTCCTCGGAGCACCCTGCCGACCGTGGAGGGAACCGGGCCGAGGCGTCGGCCGACTCAGCTCTTGCTGGACGCGCGCTTGCCGCGCCCGCGGGACGCGGCGGCCGACGACGGGAAGAACGCTTCCCATGCGGCGACGAGCTGTTCCCGGCGGTCCGCTCCGGCTTCGGTCCGGCCCCGTTTCCCGAACATCGGGTCGTGGGTCTCGCGAACCGACCGGAGGAAGTCGCCGGGATTTTCGCTCGCCTTCTCGAATCCGTAGAGGATCAGCTGGCGGAGGAAGCTCGACCGGCCGCGCCAGCCGATCCGACGTCGCACGAGCGGGTTGAGGTGACGCTTTGCCATGCGCCAGACCTCGTTGGTGGTACGATAATCTCGAGCGGAGAGTCCAATCATCACTTGCGGCATGGTTGTCTCTCCGAGAGCAGGTACGAGATAACGTTTGGCGGTTCAATCAGATATGTAGGAGCTCGCGAACGCTGGGGGTGGCGCGCCGGGCTATGTCCCAACGAGATCGAAATCACAGCGGGAGTGCGACGAACAGAGCACCGGCGACCCCCACCAAGAAGAACGCTCCCCCAAGGAAGTGGAGCCGGAACGGCCGGTCCGTCCGAGCGGGGTCGCGAGAGATCGCGGCATCGATGATCGACGCGACGACCGTCATACCAACGATTCCGAGAAAGTACACGATGTTGAGTCGCAGGAGATAACCGACCGCCGCGAGCAGCAGCAGACCGACCCCGTGCAGCAGGGGGAGCAGGCGGATCGCGGGTCGGACGCCGATCCGAACCGGTATCGAGTGGAGGCCCGCCCGATGGTCCGCTTCCACGTCCCCAAGGCTGTGGATCGTTTCGAAGGCGGTACCCCAGGCGAGGATGGCGAGGGTCGCCGCGACGCCCGCCCAGGGCAGGGTCCCCGTCACCGCGATGAACACCGCCGCCGGGGTGATCCCCTCCACGAATCCCAGGTACGCCGTCGTGACGGCTGTGAACCGCTTCGTGTAGCTGTAGAGGAAGATCGCCCCGAGCGCGAGGGGGGCGAGGAGCGCCGCCAGAGGATTCAGCAGCGCAGCGGCGAGCACGAACACGGCGGCCATGAGCACGGTAAAGCCTACGGCGAACGCGGGCGACGTGCGGCCGATCACGAGCGCGCGCCCCTGAGTCCGCGGGTTCCGCGCGTCGTAGCCACGGTCGACCCAGCGGTTGAAACTGTGCCCGGCGTTGCGCGCGGCGACGAAGGCCACGACGATCAGCAGAAGAGTTCGCAGCGACGGCAGCCCATGGGCCGCCAAGAGGAGGAATCCGATAGCGAACGGGAGGTTCAGTCCGAGGTTCTGGATCTCGAGGAACCTTCCAAGATCGCGAAGGCCGAACCTCGCTCCCGGCGCGGCCTCCGTCACGCCGAGGGTCCGGGCGGCACGAGCCGCCGGAGGGTCGGGTCGCTCCGCAGGAGCTCGTCGACCTTCGCCGTGACCTTCGGGTCCATGCGGATCTCCTCGGGCCATGGGCGGGGGAACCCATCTTCCGGGCGCTTCTTGGTCGCGTCGATGCCGACCTTGGCCCCCAGGTTCGGCACCGGGTTCGAGATCGAGAGCTGGTCGACCGGCCCTTGAACGAGTTCGAGGTCCCGTCCGGGGTCCGCCTGGAGCCCGACCCGGTACAGTACCTCGCCCATGTCGTGAACGTTGACGTCGTGGTCGACGATGACGATGTAGCGGAGGAACATGATCTGGCCGAGCCCCCACAAGGCGTGCATGACCTTGCGCGGATGGTCCGGATAGGTCTTCCGGATGGAGATCACGCCGACGTTGATGAACAATCCCTCCATCGGGAGGTTCATGTCGACGATCTCGGGGAGCACGAGCCGGATCACCGGGAGGAAAACGCGCTCGACGGCCTTGCCGATCACCGCGTCCTCCGTCGGTGGCTTTCCGGTGACCGTCCCGAGATAGACCGGGTGTTCCCGCTGGGTGATGTGGGTGACGTGGAAGACCGGGAACGGTTCGGGCGCCGAGTAGTAGCCCGTATGGTCGCCGAACGGACCTTCGGTGTGCCGCTCGGCCGGGTCGACGTAACCTTCCAGGACGATCTCCGCGTTCGCCGGCACCTCCAAGTCGACCGTCCGCGCCCGGACGAGCTCCAGCGACTCTCCGCGGAGGAATCCCGCGAAGACGTAGTTCGAAAGCCCCTCCGGGACGGGCGCAAGGCCGGCGAAGATAGTGGCCGGGTCCAGCCCGAGGACCGCGGCGACCGGCATCCGCTCGCCTCGGGCGACCCATTTTCGGTAGTTGTTGGCGCCGACGCGATGGACCTGGAAATGCATCCCGAGGGTATCGGGTCCGTACTGCTGCAACCGGTAGATGCCGGTGTGCGGCTCTCCCGTCTCCGGGTCCTTCGTTACGACCACCGGGAACGTGATCGTCCGGCCGCCGTCGCCCGGCCAGCAGCGCAGGATCGGCAGGGCGTTGAGGTCGACCTGATCGGTCTCGACCTCC
Source organism: Thermoplasmata archaeon (assembly GCA_022749895.1). GTDB lineage: Archaea > Thermoplasmatota > Thermoplasmata > Lutacidiplasmatales > UBA184 > Lutacidiplasma. The sequence continues at coordinate 20,241 of JAKIWS010000026.1, read as the reverse complement.
TGACAGGGTCCCGACCGGAGACGCTTGGGGGCAAGCGAGCGCAGGACGTCGAGGGTGGCGAGCGTCCCACTGAGGTCGCGGATCGCCCCCACCAGGCCGGCCGGCGGCCGGAGGTGGGTGAGCTCGGCGACCTTCTGCTGGACCTCGTCGATCGAGGCGACGCCGAGGCCCCGAGCGATCCGACGGGGTGAACCGAGGACGTTCATCGCGACCGGCATCGACGTGCCGGTCACGTTCTCGAACAGGAGCGCCGGGCCGTCGCGGGCGATCGCGCGCTGCGTGATCTCGGTGATCTCCAGGTCCCGGCTGACCGGCGACCGTATCCGAAGAAGATCGCCTTCGCTTTCGAGCGCGGTCAGGAACTCTCCGAGCGAGCGGAACGCCATCGACGCCGGCGAGCCTCGGTCGATATTTAACGCGGGACGAGCGACCGGCGCAGGTTCATATGGGAACCTCTTCTCGGAGCGCCCTTCGGGGGTCCATGCAGACCGTCACGCTCGAGTTCCGAACCTCGGACCTGGAGTTGCTGGGCCTCGTGCCGACGCAGTTCTTCGAGAAGTACGAGGAGGTCGAGCTGCTCGAGACCCTTCGCCTCGAGCGCGGGTGGCGACTTCAACTGCTCCGAGTTCGGCGGCGAGGCGGTTTGCGCCGAGCGTCCGAGCTGGAGCGTGAGTCCCGCCGGATCCGGCGGGCCTACGGCCTGCAGAGCTTCGAGCTCGTCGAGCTCCGGCCCCGAACCCGAGATTACGTCCTCCTGGTGCGACAACGGAACACCGCCACGTTGCGCCGCCTCCTGGCCCTGGCCGGCGGTCACGTGAACCCGACCGCACCGTTCCTGCTGACGCCGGAGCGGGTCGTGGCGTCGTTCCACGGCGAGGAGGCCGCGCTCCGCCGCGTGTTGAGCAAGCTCCAACGCGAAGGGCTTCCGTTCCAGGTCGTCCGCTCTTCCCCCCGACCTCTGCTCCGCACCCGCGAGCCGGTGCCGTTGACGCCCCGGCAGCAGCACCTGCTCGTCCGGGCTTGGACGCTGGGCTACTACGCGGTGCCGCGGCGGATCACGTTGACCCGTCTGGCCCGGCTCGTGGGCATCAGCCCTCCGGCGGCGGGGAAACTCCTCCGGCGGGCCGAAGGTCACCTGGTCGCTCAGTTCCTTGCGGCGACCGCGGCCCCCCGGCCTGGCTCGGCCGACGAACGGTAGGGACGAACGGACGTCCTCCGAAACTTAAGAACCCCGACCGTTTCACCGGCGAGAATGGCTCGATCGCGGGCTCTCGTCGTCACGGTGGAAGCCACGGGCGCGTACCCCGCCCAGCCCCTGCCGTCGCGCGCTACCCCTCGCTCCGCCGGATTCGATCTACGTGCGGCGCGGAAGGTACGCTTGGGGCGCGGCAAGGTCGTTCTCGTTCCGACCGGCGTCAGGATGCGGGCGCCTCCGGGGTACTTCGTCGAGGTTCGGCCCCGCAGCGGACTCGCGAGTCGGGGGGTGCTCATGGCGAACGCACCCGGAACGATCGACCGTGACTACGCCGGCGAGGTGAAAGTTCCGTTATTGTTCCTCGGCCGCGGAACGTATGTGATCGAGGCCGGCGACCGGATTGCGCAGCTTCGATTGGCCGAAGATCCCGCGTCGAAGTTCCGGACGGGCCGGGTTCGAGAGGTCGCCGGTCGCCGCGGTGGATTTGGAAGCACCGGTCGATAGGCCGCGTGCCCTCGGGGGGCGGTGGTCGCGCCGGGGACGGAGTTCCGGCTACTGACTTCCGAACTCACTCAGGGAAGTCTGGATCGCGTGCGCGGGCGGTTCCGCGGGGAGCCGACCCTCTCCGGCTTCGCGCTGGACGCGCTCGAGAAGTTCGAGCATGCGGCGCTCCCGGGACCGGGCCGAACGTTGGACCCCCACGTCGCGCGTCCCGGTGGCCACGAGGACGATCGCGCGCCCCGCCCGCACCCGCCCGGTGCGCCCTCGTCGTTGGATGGTACGTATCGCGTCGGGGACCGGTTCGTAGAAGACCACAAGGTCGGTCGACGGGATATCCAAGCCTTCCTCGGCGACGGAGGTCGCGACGAGGCAGTTGATCGCTCCGGAGCGGAACCGGTCGAGTAGCTCGACCTGCTCGTGCTGGCGCAACCCCACGTCCTCCCCTCGGGAGGCCTGACCGACGAACCGTGCGGCCCGCACCGCGGGGTCGTTGAGGGCGGCGAGCTCCGCGGCGAGCATTTCGGCGGTCTGACGGTACTGCGCGAACACCAGCACCCGGGATGCCGGCGCCGCGTGGAGCTCCTCCGTCACGATTTGGACGGCCTTCGCCACCTTGGGGTGTTCCACATCCAGGTCGGCGAGCTGCGTGAGAACCGCGGTGATGTCCGGGTCGGCCAGGAACGTCCGCTGGGCCGGCGTGAGCCGACTTTTCTTCGCCACGGCCTGCTGTGCGAGGAACTTCCGCAGCGATTCGACGCCTTGGGACTCGGCGAGCTCGAGGGCATGGAGCGCTTTCATCGCGACGGAATGGGCGGTGGTGGCCGCCCACACCTGCGCCGGAGCGCTCTCGCCCCGCCGGCGGGCCACCTCGACCTCCCGGTGCAACCGATCCCCCACCGTGAGGAGGTCCCGCCGGTTCGCCTCGCCGTCGGCGACGAGACCGTAGGTGCGGAGGATCTCCATCTGGCGCCGGATCGCCGTGCGGATGTGGATCACGAGTCGTTGCACCTCGACCGGGACTTGCACTTCCACCGTCTCCACGCCGATCCCGTGGGCGTACGGCTGCACGTCCCCGTCGAAGGCGGTACGGTACTCGAACCGCTCGATCCCGAGATTCGACCATATCGCTCGGACCCGCTCGATGGCGGAGCCCGGAGAGGCGGTCATCGCGAGAACGCGGGCGCGCGTCGTCCGCTGGTTCTCACGACCCAGTCGAACGTACGGGTAGTCGCCGACCGCCCGGTGCGCCTCGTCGAAGATGATCAGGGAGAACGGGTCGAGATTGAGCGCGCCCGCGACGAGGTCGTTGGCGATGACCTGCGGCGTCGCGACGACGATCTGCGGAGGCCGGAGGAGCTCGATCCGTCGTTCCGGTGAGATGGTACCGGTCAGCACGAGGGGCGTCGGTCCCAGCAACGTCGCCTCGACGCTCCGCGCGTGTTGCACGACCAGAGGGCGCGTCGGAGCCATGAACAGGATCGAGCGCCGGGGCTCGCGGCGGAGGAACTCGGCGGCGACGCGCAGCGCGATCGCCGTCTTCCCGAGGCCCGTCGGGAGTACAACGAGCGTATTGTGGTCGGCGGCGACGCCCGAGATGTTCTGCTGGTACAGGCGCTCCTCGAGGATTCCGGGTCGGATCCAAGGGTGCTCGACCGAGCTCACAGCGCTCCTTCGGTCGCCACCAGCCTCACCTTAATAGAGGGGCACCTCGCGAGGAACGTGCTCGCCGACAGTTGGGTGGCCGTCCTCGTCGTCCTGGGGGTGGCCACTCTCGGATTCCAGGGTGTGGCACTCTACCTGGCCGCCCGAATGCCGAGGCTCGACCCGGCGGCGCCGATGCTCGGGACCCCACCCCCGCGTCTCCCCGTGGTGATTGCCGCCCGGAACGAGGAAGACGATCTCCCCGGGTGCCTCGACGATCTGCACCACCAGCGCAACGTCGATCTCGAGATCGTGGTCGTCGACGGCGGTTCGACCGACCGGACGCGCGCCGTCGTCGAGGCCCGCAGCTCGTTCGCCCGACTGGTCGTTGAGCCACCGTTGCCGGTCGGCTGGGTGGGGAAGATCTGGGCGCTGGACACCGGTGCGCGGTCGACGACCGGCGAATGGATCCTCTTCACCGACGCGGACATGCGGTTCCACCCCGACGCCGTGGCGACGGCCCTCGCCTGGGGCGTTCGCGAGAACGCCGACCTCGTCACGCTCGCTCCGCCAATCCAGATGCACGGATTCTGGGAGAACGTCGTCCTTCCGTTCTACGTCCAGATGGTGCTGACGTACTTCCGGGTGCCGCGCGTCAACCACGACGATTCGAGCGCGGCGATGGCCAACGGGCAGTTCACCCTCGTGCGTCGGCGGGCCTACGAGTCGGTCGGCGGCCACGCAGCCGTCCGGTCGTTCATTCTCGAGGACGTTGCTCTGGCCCGGCGATTCCGGGCCGCCGGACTCCGGCTGCGCGTGGCGTGGACGCCGGACCTCCTCACGACGCGGATGTACCGAACGAACCATGAGATGTTCGAAGGGCTCCTCAAGCTCGTCCACGACCTCCGCTTCTCGGCGTGGCGCCAGTCGGCGTTCCTCGTCGGCCTCATCGGGGGATTCCTCCTTCCACTCGCCGTGCTTCCCGTGGGACTTTTCACCGGCTCTTGGGTGCTCACGATCCTGGGTGCGGCCCTCTATGTCGCGCTGTTCGGCAAGCATGTGGCGTTCGCCCGAGCGGTCCGGGGACGGTCGCTCTACGGCCTGCTCTACCCGCTCGCGGTGGGGTACTACGTCGTCCTGGTCACGACCTCCCTCGTCCGCGGGCTCCGACGGCAACCGATCGCGTGGAAGGGTCGCGAGTACCCTCTGCAGGTGTGAGCCCGGGCCGCCGAGGGAACGGTTATGGCTCCAACGAAGCTCGCAGCGGAGGACCCACCATGAGCGCGGAATCCTCCTCGGCCGAGTATGGGCTGTTCATCGGGGGAGCGAGCCTTCCGTCGAGCCGAGGTGATCGCCGCCCGGTCATGGACCCGGCGACGAATCGAGCGATCGCCACCACGGCCGTCGGCGGCGTCGACGACGCCCGGCATGCGATGGAGGTCGCCGACGGAGCGTTCCGGAACTCCGGATGGGCCGACGACGACGGGAGCCGACGCGCGCGGGCGCTCGGTCGACTCGCCCGCCTGCTCGAGGAGCGGGCCGAAGCGTTCGCCCAGCTCGAGACGACCAACATGGGCAAGACGCTCCGCGAAGCGAAGGGGGACATCGGCTACGTCGTCCGGACGCTCGACTACGTGGCGGGGCTCGCCGACAAGATCGAGGGCGAGACGATCCCGGTTCCGGGCGCTCGCCTCGACTACACGCTCCGCGAGCCGCTCGGCGTCACGGTCCACATCGCGCCGTGGAACTACCCGCTGCTCCTCGCCATCCGCTCCGTCGCGCCGGCGCTCGCCGCCGGCAACTCGGTCGTCCTCAAGCCGGCGAGCCTCACGCCGCTGACGGCGCTCAAGTTCGCGGCCCTGACGCAGGAGGCCGGCGTGCCCGATGGGATCTTCAACGTCGTCGTCGGGCCGGGCGGCGAGGTTGGAGAAACGCTCGTGACCGACCCGCGCTGCCGCTCGGTCTCGTTCACCGGCAGCGGCGAGGTCGGTCAGAGGATCGCGGAGCTCGCCGCGCGGAGGATCATCCCCATGACGCTCGAACTCGGGGGCAAAAGCCCGGTCGTGGTGCTGCCCGACGCGGACCTCGACCGCGCCGCGAAGGGTATCGCCTTCGGTATCTTCGGCAACGCGGGGCAGATGTGCTGGGCGGGTTCCCGCCTCATCGTTCCCGACCCGATCCACGAGGAGCTCGTCGCCAAGGTCGCCAAGATCGCCGACGGGATGAAGGTCGGACCGGGGGTCGAGAGCACGAGCGAGATGGGCCCGGTCGTTTCGAAAGAGCAATTGGAGCGGGTCGTCGGGTTCGTCGAGGAGGCCCGTTCCGCCGGCGCCACGGTCGTGGCCGGGGGGCAGAAGATCGCCGACCCACCCCTCGCGGAGGGGAACTTCCTCCGTCCAACGGTCGTGACCGACGTCGCCCCCGACCACCGCGTCGTGCGGGAGGAAGTCTTCGGCCCCGTCCTGTCGGTGCTCCGCTACACGAGCCTCGACGAGGCGATCCGCCTCGCGAACGACACCCGCTACGGACTGTTCGCGGCCCTGTGGACGCGGGACCTCGCCCAGGCGCACATCGTTGCGCGGCAGCTCGAGGCCGGCATGGTCTCCATCAACGAACCGCCGACGACCTTCCCCCAGTCGCCGTTCGGCGGCTACAAGGAGAGCGGGATCGGCTTCGAGCAAGGTCGGCGCGTGGTCGAAGCGTACACGCGGCGGAAGAACGTCATCGTGAACCTCGGCTCGGCGAAGCCGAAGAAGTAGTTCCACCCCTCGGCCCGATTGTCGGCTCGCCGGCGACCGGGACCGAACGGAAGGTGGCGTAGAGCACCAGGTCATAGACGATCTTGGCGGCCCCCGCGAGAACGAACGGGACCGCGAGGTACCCCGCTCCCTCGAACGCCGCCGCCGGGAACGGGCTCACGCTCTGCGCGACGCTACGCGTCCCGTTCAGCGTGGAGGCCACCGGCGTCCGCTCCCGCCGCGCGACGAGGCCCATCGTGAACGCTTGGCGGGTCGGAACGTCGATCTGTGAGAGGGTCGAGCGGCCCAACAGCGCCCCGACCGCGAGGGCGAAGGTCGGCATGAACGGGAGCGCGACCAGGAACACGTTGGAGATCAAGTGGGGCACGACCATCGTGCGCAGGAGTCCGTACCGCTTCCCGAGCTCAACGGCCAGCAGCGAGCTCGCTCCGGCGAGAACTCCCGAGAGGAACAGGATCGTCCCGATCGTGGCCGCGCTGGTGTTCCACGCGAGGACGAAGTACGCCGCGACGATCGGGTTGATCACGAGGCCTCCAGCGAAGGCGTCGGTGCCGAACAGCGCGGTCAGGGACCGAAGATGCCGACGGGTCTCCAGCGAGAGCTCGGGGGGTTTCTCCGACGGAGCGTCGCGAGGACCGGGTTCTACTCCGGTCGACAGGGTCGCGTAGGCCCCCCACGAGGCGCCCGCGAGAGCGAGATAGATGATCAGGATCCAGGGGTGGGGCGCGGGCGGCAAGATCGGAATGCTGCGCGGCGTCAGGGCGTTCGGGACGGCGAGCAAGAGCGCGCCGCCGGCACTCGCGAAGTATCCGAGGAGATTGTACCTCGCGAAACCGCCGAGGCGGTCGCGCCGCGGCAGTGTGGACGGGAGGACGGCCTGGTCCAGGCTGGCCAGCGGGCCGTTGTCGGCACTGGTCGCCGCGACGCCCCCCAGAAGGACGCTCGCGACGACGATGACAGGATTCGCGGTCACGAAGAGGAGCAGCGCCGACAGGGTGAACAATCCGGAGAAAAGGCCGAACGAGCGTCGCACGCCGAGCCGCTCGACGACCGGGGTCACGAATAGGAGGCTCGCGACGCCGGCCCCGACGACCGTAAGGCCGGTCACAACAAGGCTGCTGAGCGCGGAGTACCCGAGGTCCTGGTTCAGGTAGAGGACGAGCGTCCCGCTCAGCAGTCCGTAGGCGATCGACCGGACGGTCTTGGCGAGGTAGATCCTCCGTCGGTCCTCGTGCCGGCCGACTCCCGGGTCGGTCGCTCGACGGGAACCCTCCGACATCGCTCGCGGAGGAGGATGGGCGGGCGGTATTTGGCAGGGAGACGCCCGCCCCGCCGGTGACTCGGATAGGTTCGTACGAAGGTGGGAAAGCACCCCCGTCGGGTCATCGTCCCGGTGACCGCCCTCTTGCGAGCTCCGACCACCTGGCGAACGTGCGCGTACTGCGGCGACGCGTTCCTGCCGGGGGGGCTCGCGTGCCCCACCTGCGGGGCGAAGGAGTTCGTCACGGCCGAGCAGCTACCGCAGCTGCCCCGGCGGGCGCGGATGCGGTTCCGATTCGTCCGTTCGTTTCGGATGGCGATCGTCGTGGCGGCCATCGTTGGCGTGAGCTATGTCCTCGTGAGCGCGGTGTGGACCGGGCCGCCGGCGTATGCCGACCCACTAACGACCCGGGCCTCCTACGCCATCCCAGCAGGAGGGTTTGCCTACGTCTCGGGAGCGGTCACTGGCGAGGACTACATCGTGGGGAACTACTCCGTCGTGACCCCGGCCGCCGCCCAGGTCGGCTTCGCCGTCTACAATACGAGCGAGTTCATCCACTTCGTCCACGGAGGCGCGGCGGCGGCGCAATGGCACGTCACCCCCGTGAGCTCGGGGAGGATCGTCTGGGCCGCGCCGTACACCGACACGTACTTTCTCGTCTGGCAGAACCCCAACTCGGCGGGGAGCCACGTGGACCTGACGGTCTATGCGACGACGAACTACATGTCGAACGTCGTGATCGGTTAGAACGGCTCCCTACGGGGAGCGGCTCCTGTCCGGCCCGGTCGGAGCGTTAGGACGGCGGCGCCTCGTCGACCGGGAGCTCGTGCCGACGGAGCAGGTCGGCGGGGACGGCGTCGACGAGAAAGACCGTCTTCCCCGCCTGCATGATCACGATCCCCCGGTCGCGGGCCTTGCGCGTATCGACGGCGAGGATGATCGGGTTCGGGGTGCGCACCGAGCCGGCGGCCTTCGCGTCGGCGGCGGTCCGGGAGAGGTGGACCTTCTTCCGGTCGGACGGCTTGAGCCCGACCTCCAGGACGATCGCGGCCTCTTCCGTCGTGACGGGATAGAACAACGATTCCGGGATGTTCTCGGTCGGCAGGTCGAGGTTCACGTCGACCGTGTGGCCGTAGGTGGCGCGGACGCGGTCCTCCTTGACCTCGTACCGACCCTTGGCGTCGCTCTCCGCGATCCCGACCAGGTGGTGGACGCGCAACCAGTGGTAGCCGCGGTGGTGGCCGCTGATCGCCTGCACCAGTTTCGGCAGCTCGATCCACCCCCGCTCGTCGACGGCGAGGCCGTACTTCTCCGGGAAATGCCGGAGGATGCCGGTCATCACCCGACCCAGATGGTCGAGCTCCCGGTCGTTCATCAGGAAGCGACCCTGGGCGCCGCAGACCGGGCAGCTCTCGGCCCGGAAGTACCCGTGCTGGGTGCACTCCTTCAGCATCGGAATGAACGTCGTGTTAGGCGCGGATCTTCTCGGCCTTCTTGTCGAAGGTCGTGAGGGCGTCCGAGTAGACGTCGGCGAGATCCTTGAGGACGCGCTTCAGGACCGCCTGCGGTTTCTCGCCCTTCGTCTTGAGATACAGGGTCGGGCGGTCGAGGAGCGGGTGACCCAGGTAGTAGCGGGCCTCCACGACCTTCTCCTCCCCCTGGAGCATCTCCACGAGGGGGATCAGGAGCGTCTCTTCGCCCCTCGGAAGCTCGAGCCGGAGCACGTCGTGCTCCTTTTCCACCACACGAATCTCCATCGGAACGGCCGCTCACTTCGGTTCGGTTCTTAAGCGTGGCGATGGCGCCCGGCGAGGAAGCTCGCCGTGCGCGGCAGGGCTATATTCCCAAGGCCGTCCGCGGGCCGTCGTGCCGATGCGCGTTCTCGTGGTGGGGGGCGGCGCCCGCGAACACGCCCTCGGCTGGGCGCTCGACCGGTCGGGCGCGGAGGTCGTGGTCGCGTCGCCCAACGTCAACCCGGGCTTGGACCGCCTCGCGAAGGCGAAGGCCCGGTTGGAGCCGACCACCCCCGGCCCGATCGTCGAGTTCGCCCGCCGCGAGCGCGTCGCCCTGGCGGTGATCGGCCCCGAAGCTCCGCTCGCGGCGGGGGTGACCGACGCGCTCTGGAAGGCCGAGATCCCTGTGGTGGGCCCGACCAAGTCCGCGGCGCGGATCGAGTCGTCGAAGAGCTTCTGCCGGGAACTGCTCGCCAAGTACCGTATCGACGCCCAGCCGAAGTTTGCGACGATCGCCAACGTCGACGAGGTCACGTCCCGGGTCAAGGCGTTCGGCGAACCGTTCGTCGTGAAACCCGCGGGTCTCACCGGCGGCAAGGGCGTCTGGGTCCAGGGCGCCGATTTCCAGACCGCCGAAGAGGGCGCGGCGTACGCGCGGAAGCTCCTCGTGAGCGGCGCCGAAGGCGTCGTCCTCGAGGAGAAGCTCGAGGGCGAAGAGTTCAGCCAGATGGCGTTCGTCACCGATTCCGGCGTCTACCCGATGCCGGCCGTCCAGGATTTCAAGCGGGCCCTCGAGGGCGACCTCGGAGGGAACACCGGAGGGCTGGGGTCGTACTCGCAGCGCGACCATCTGTTGCCGTTCCTCTCGAAGAGCCTGCGGGAACGCGCGGTCGACGTCCTTCGCAAGACCGCGGAGGCGCTCCGCGAGGAGGGTTCGCCGTTCCGGGGCGTCCTCTACGGCGGGTTCATGCTCACCTCCGGGGGCCCGAAGCTGCTCGAATTCAATGCGCGGTTCGGCGACCCGGAGGCGTTGAACGTTCTGACCCTCTACGAGGAAGGGGATTTCGACGAGCTCCTCCTGGGGGTCGCGACCGGGCGGGTCGATACGACGCTGCTGACCTACCGACTTCGGGCGACCGTCGTCAAGTACGTCGTCCCGCCGGGGTACGGGTCCGCGCCGGTCAACGGCAAGGTCATCACGCTCGACGAGCCATCGATCATGGACGCGGGCGTCCGGGTCTTCTTCGGCGCGGTCGAAGCGGCCGGCGCGGGCCAAGTGACGCTCGCGACCTCGCGGGGCGTCGCGCTCGTCGGCGAGGCGAGCGCGATCCACGAGGCCAGTAAGCGGGTCGACGACGCGCTCGCGTTCGTGAAGGGGGAGTACTACGTGCGCCGCGACATCGGGACCAAGGCCGACCTCGCCAAGCGGATGGAGCACGCCCGCCGCCTCCTCGCCCCGGGGGCGAAGCCGTCGCCGCTTCCGCTGAGCGTCGCGCCCCCGGACGCGCCCCCGTCGAGCGCCGGGACCGCGGAGCAGGTCCTCGTCCCGTAGCGCGGGCCGGCGACCCTCAAACTCCATATCGGCTCTCGGCTCCGGAGGGGCTCCCATGTTCTGCCCGAAGTGCCACCGGTTGATGCGCCCCGACAAGGCGCACGGCGTCTGGGTCTGCTCGTCGTGCGGGACGAAGGTCCCGGTCGGGCGGGTCGTCGAGGTCGGAAAATCGAACGCGACCGGGCGGACGATGTCGGTGATCGAGGAAGGGAAGGGCCCGCAGCTCCCGACCGCGGCCGAAACCTGCCCCAAGTGCGGCAACGACCTGGCGTACTGGGTCCTCCGCCAGACGCGGGGCGCGGACGAACCCGAGACCCGGATCTTCGAATGCACGAAGTGCGGGCACAAATGGCGGGAGTACCAGTAACGGAACCCGCCCGCGCCCTGGTCCGCGACGTTCTCGCGCCCGACGCCGTCGGCCGCACGGTGCGCCTGCGCGGCTGGGTCCAGCGCACCCGTTCGTCCGGGGGGATCCTCTTCACGCTGCTGCGGGACCGGACGGGATCGCTTCAGGTGACGGCACGGCGGGACGCGCTCGGCGACGCGGCCTTCGAGTCCGCCGAGCACGTCCAGGTGGAAGGTGTCATCGAGGTCACCGGAACGGTCGCCGAGGACAAGCGCGCCCCCGGCGGTCGCGAGGTGCGCGCGGCGGCGATCGGGGTGATCGACGCCGGGGAGCCGTTCCCGATCTTCGCCGATCAGACCGAGGAGTACCGGCTCGACCAGCGGCATCTCGTTGTGCGCTCGGAGGAGCTCGCCTCCGTCTTCCGGATCAAGGCCGACATCCTGCGGATCCTGCGCGAGTTTCTCGACGAGGAGGAGGTCCTGGAGGTAACGCCGCCGATCATCACCGGCAACCCCGCCGAAGGCGGGGCGGAGGCCTTCACCTTCGACTACTTCGGCCGGACGGGCTACCTCTCGCAATCGGCGCAGCTGTACCTCGAGGCGATGCTCGCCCCGCACGAGCGGGTCTACGCGCTCACCCCGTCGTTCCGGGCGGAGAAATCACGGACGCCCCGCCATCTCACCGAGTACATGCACCTCGAGGTCGAGCTCGCCTGGGTCGGCCTCGATGAATTACTCGCGTTCATCGAGCGGATGTTCGCTCGGGTCGTTCACCGAATCGCGGAGCTACGCGGTAAGGAACTGCGGGCGCTCGGTCGGGAGCCGGCGGAGCTGCAAGGAATTCAAACGCCGTTTCGCCGGATGTCCTACGCGGACGCGATCACGACGCTGCAAGGCCAGGGATTCTCGGTCAGCTGGGGGAGCGACCTCGGCACGGCGGAGGAGCGCGCGCTGACGCTCGAATCGTCGCAGCCGCTCTTCGTCACGCACTTCCCGGCGGAGCTCAAGGCGTTCTACATGCTGCGCAGCCCGAGCGATCCCCGAACCGTCGAGGCGGCCGACCTCCTCGGCCCCGAAGGCTTCGGGGAGATCGTCGGCTCGAGCTGCCGCGAGACCGACCTCGCACGGTTGACCGAGCGCGTCCGCGCGACGGGGGCGGATCCCGCCTCGTACACGTGGTACCTCGACCTGCGACGCCACGGCAACGTCCCGCACGCGGGCTTCGGCCTCGGGATCGAGCGGCTCGTGCGGTGGATCACGCGACGCGAGCACATCCGCGACACGACGCCGTTCCCGCGGACGCCGAGCCGGCACACACCGTAGGTCCGCCGTCCTCCGGAGGGACAAGATTCATCATGCACGGAGCGCATGGACCGGGGACCCGAACCGGTCGAGGGCCCACGCGTGGCACAGAGTAGCACCGGACGGCGGGAGGAGCGCACGACCTCCCACCCGGCGAAGAACGAGATCGCGCTCACCCCGCTCACCGTCGAGCGGATCGCGCACCCCGACATCCCCGATGTCTGCACGCTGTACAAGCGCGTCTGGGACGCCTTCGAGCCCGCGCTCCCCTCCGGCCTCCTCAAGGCGTGGCAGCCCACGCCGCTCGAATTCACGAGCTGGATGGAAGGGGTCACGTACTTCGCGGCGCGGCGCGACGGCAAGGTCGTGGGCGTCGTCGGCTGCGAGATCACGGACAACAGTTGCCGGCTGGTGCACCTCGCGGTGACGCCGGAGGGTCGTCGACTCGGGGTCGGCTCGTCGCTCGCGAACGCCGCGATCGAGTGGGCCCGGCACAACGGCTGCGACTCCGTGTGGGTCGACGCGCTCGAGCGGTTCCACGCCGCCCACGCGATGTTCCGCCAGCTCGGGTTCGGGGAATCCGGCGTCCTCCACCGTCACCGGTGGGGCGAGGACGTCAGGTTGTTCGAGAAGCTTCTGTAGCGCCCGCGGGCGGTACGCCGGCCCGGCGGGATCGTCCCGACGGGGTTCCGTGGACCTGCGCGAGCAGCCGTAGGCGGCGCAACGCCTCGTCGGAACGGCCACGTACGAACTCGCGGGCCGCGCGCGCGAGCTCGCTCGCTTCGAGCTCGACGGGAAGCCCGTCGCTGCGCTCGTGGAGCAGGAAATCCCCGTACTGCGTCACGTACGCCGGGAGCTGCTCTTTGAGCCGATTCGTCGCCTGCGTTCGGAGGGAACGCAGCCGCTGCTTGAGCGGCGCGAGGCGGCCGCCCCGGAGCTCGCGCTCGAGCTCGTTCGCGACCTGGCTCGGGGCCTCGGGGGGCGGCATGCCGAGCGCCTCCATGTCGCGCAGGAGCGAGACAAGTCGTTCGAGCTCCTCCCGCGCCTGGTCGAGGTGGCGCTCTTTCAGCGTCACGACCCGGTCGACTTGCTGGTAGGTCGCGAGGGCTTGGCCGATGTCCCCGGTACGGGCCGAGTGCAGAAGGTCGTCCATCTGGTCCCGCTCGAGGCGGCCGTCGACGCTGTACGCTTCGAGGCGCGAGAGCCGCGTCTTCGTCTTGCGGTCCCACTCTTCGAGGGCCACGGTCACGCGCTTCTGGGCCAGCCGCTCGACGCCGCGAACGACCTCGATCCATCCGTCCTGGCCCGGCGTCTCCCGGGCGAGTTCCTCGGCCCAGCTCGGCAATCCGGGCAATGTCACGCCGAGCGCCGCCGATCCTTCGTTCCACAGCTGCAGCGTCGCCAACCGCTTGGCGAGCTCGGAACCGGAGGGTGGCGGACTGGTGGCCGCGCGTTCGGGGGTCGGTACTGTCGGCGCCGACCCGTCGGTCGGCTTGCGGGCGATCAACGATGCGCCGCACGCGGGGCAGACCTCGGCGCCCGCCGGCACGACCGTGCCGCAGACCTCGCAACGGCTGTCCGACTCGTCCGCCACAGAACCTGAGAAGGGTGGTATGCAGGGGGTGAGATTTGAACTCACGAACTCCTACGAGACCAGGACCTCAACCTGGCGCCTTTGACCAAGCTGGGCCACCCCTGCAGGACCCGCGGTCGTAGGGGTCGACCCCAATAACACTTTGCCACAATCGTCGTCGCCGCCGGTGATAACACCGCGCCGCGGGAAAAGACCTTTTGCGGACCACCCGTTGGCGGACCGATGGCGGCGGAAGCGGGACGGGCTCCGAGCGGGAGCGTGATCACCGTCTTCATCGGCGTGAAACCGACGATGAGTTACGTCTTCCAGGTCGTCGCGCAGCTCAACAGCGGCGCGGGCGCGGTCGTCGTCAAGGCGCGGGGCAACGTGATCTCCCGCGCAGTCGACGTCGTCGAGGTCGTGCGCCGACGGTTCCTCGAAGGTCAGGTCGAGGTCGGACCCGTGACGATCGACACGGAACGGCTCGTCAACCGGGAGCGTCGGGAGGCGAACGTCTCCTCCATCGCGATCACGTTGCGGCGGAAGGGGCCGCTGCCGCCACGACCACCCCCGGCGGCACCGAATCCCCCACCTTCTGGTTGACGACCCAGGTCCCGGCGAAGTAGTCGCCGAGGCGCTGCGACTCCGACGACAGTGCCATCCCGAAGCCGCTCACGAGGGCCGGCAGCCCGACGCCGAGCAGCACCGCGCCGATGATCGCGAACGTACCGACCCCGAAGAGTCCGCCCAGATTGCCGCCCACCGTCCGATACGGGTGGGCCACGAGGAGCGCGGCCAGGGCTCCGCCGATGCCGATCGCGGTGAGCGGGATGAGTTTCGGCACGTCGCGGACGATCGCGGCGAGGATCGAAGGTCGGCCCAGCCGGCGGTTCACGACTTCGAGGCGCATGAGCCGCTTCCCCAGCGACGTCCCCCACAACCACTCGCCCAGGACGAAGTAGAGGAATCCGTACGTCGCGAACCCGCTCGAGACGAGGAAGAACCCGGGGCTCGTGAGCAGGTTGGAGTCCCCGGGGGCGGTGCGCAGCGCGTAGACGACCCATCCGACCGCCCCCGGGATTCCGAGCAGCAGAAGGTCGATCGCGAACGCGCGTCCCCGCCGCGTGAACGTGCCGAACCTCGGCCGTCCGAGGACGGTCGCGAGATGGACCAGGAACCGGGCGGTCATCCACGCCCGGTGGGCCAGCACCGGGTCGGCGGGGGGGTCGGACGCGAGCGAATCCAGGTTCGCTTGGTCGGCGACGACCCACGGCGGGACGGCGAGGTCGGTCCATGGGGACGAACCCGGGGGGACCGAGTGCAGATTCGCGAGATGCCGAAGTTGACTCACCGCGTCGCGCGCGGCCGCGGCAGAGTATCGAATGCCTTCGACAGGCCGCCCGAGTCGGTTGAATCCCTGGGCGCGACGAAGGCCGGCGATCGGAGTGGGGCCGGGATCCGGCGCCACTGCGGCGAGGAAGCCCGAGCTTCCGAGCAGGCGGTACATCCCATACGCTGCGACGAGGGCCAAGAGGCCCGATAGGTACACGAGGTCGAGCAGGCCGGCGCCGCCGATCGAGAAGACCACTTGGTGGGCAAGACCGTACAGCGGCGGCTGGCGGAGGAGGTCGGCGCCGAGGAGCGTCCCAAAGGTCGTGGTGGCGTAGGCGATCGGCAAGGCCGACTCGAGCGGCCACCCGGTGGAACGTCCGAACCGTGGCGCGAGAAGTAGCAAGAGTACGCTCACCACGCCGAGCGCGAGCGGGGTGAACAGGAAGAACGGGAAGGCGGAATCGATCCCTCCCGGCGTCGAGGCAGTCGTGACGTACGTGCCGATGATCCCGCCCGAAGTGAGCAACATCAGGCACGAGATCCTTCCGAATGCGATCCGTTCCTCGGCATCCCCTCGGCGTCCGAGCAGGTAGGGCCCCGCGATCCCGGCCGCCGCGGCCATGAGCAAGATGAGGTAAGTCACGAGCGGATTCGCATACACGACAGCCAGCGTGTCGATGGCGCAGACGGCTGCGAGTAGCGCGAGGAATCGAGCAATCGTGGAGGCCGGGCGGGGGAGTTCCCGGGTGAGCAGCCACACGGAGAGGAGCACCGGGACGAGCGCCCCGCTCACGCTGACCGCGAGCAGGTCGCCCGCGTAGGCGAAGATCGGCAGATTACCCTGCAGGGCCCACGCGACGAGACCGACGGGTAGGAGCAGCCAGAAGACGCCGCGACCGAACCCGGCCCGTCGGGCCAGTTGAGGCTCTTCCCAGGCCAGCAGGTAGAGGAACAGCCAGAGGAGACCGGGAAGCAGGACGGTGATGGCCCCTTGGACGACGTCGCTGGTCAACTGCCCGGGGTCGACCACGTCTCCTCGCTCGAGCAGTTGACGACCGCGGACCGAGTAAAGGTTTAGCTGGCTCTCGATGTCGCGACCGCCGATGAGCAGTACCCGGACCGAGCAGGATTCACTCGGCACCCGTGAGGTGCCGGCGGAGGCGTACTACGGCATCCAGAGCCTCCGGGCCAAGGAGAACTTTCCGGTCAGTGGACTCCGCCCCTCGCGTACGATGATCCGTTCGTACGGGTGGCTGAAAGCCGCCTGCGCCCGGGCGAACTTGGAGCTCAAGGCGCTCGACGAACGTCGGGCCGAGGCGATCATGGCCGCCGCCCTCGAGCTTGCGGACGGACGGCACGACACGGACATCGTTGTGGACGTCTTCCAGGCCGGCGCCGGGACGAGCCTCCACATGAACGTGAACGAGGTTCTCGCGAACCGGGCGCTCGAACTAATGGGGCGCGCTCGAGGCGACTACGCCGAGGTCGGCCCCAACGACCACCCCAATCGCGGCCAGTCGACCAACGACACGTTCCCGTCGGCCGCGCAGGTCGCGATCCTTCTCGCGTTCCGCGACCTGAAAGGGGCGGTCGCCCAACTTGCCACGAGCTTGCGGACGAAGGGCGCGGAGTTCGCCAAGATGCCAAAAGCGGGGCGGACGCATCTCAAGGACGCGATGCCCGTTACGCTGGGGCAGGAGTTCCACGCCTACGCGTCGGTGCTCGACCACCTGCTCGAGGTCATTCCACCCGTCGAGCTGGCCCTCGCCGAGATCCCCCTCGGCGGAAGCGCGGTCGGCACGGGGATCAACACCGCGCCCGGATTCCGTGCCCTCGCGGTCCGGCACTACGCCGAGCTCGCGGGCTTGCCCCTCCGGTCGGCGCGCGACCCGTTCGAGACGATGCAGAGCCGCCTGCCGATGGCGCTCGCTTCCAGTTGGCTCCGAAACCTAGCGACCGAGCTGATCCGGATCGCGAACGACCTGCGCCTGCTCTCCAGCGGCCCCGCGACGGGGTTGGACGAGATCCGGCTGCCCGAGATCCAGCCGGGGTCGTCAATCATGCCGGCGAAAGTGAACCCGTCGGCCGCCGAGTGCCTCGACATGATCGCCTTCCACGTGATCGGCGCCGACCACGCGACGTCGCTCGCGGTGCAGGAGGGCCAGCTCGAGATCAACGTGATGATGCCGCTCGCCACCTTCGAGATCATGTTCTCGGCGACCATACTCACGAACTACCTCCCCGTGTTCGCCCGGACGTGCGTCGACGGCATCACGGCGAACAGCGCGATTTTGGAACAGTACCTCCTCGCGTCGACCGCCCTCGCCACGATCCTCACGCCCCGCTTCGGCTATCTCAAGGTCGCGGAGCTGATCCACGAGGCCGAACGGACCGGCGTCCCCGTGGCCGAACTTCTTGTCAAGAAAGGCCTCATGACGGCCCCCGACGTCGAAGATGCGCTCGGGAAGTCGAAGCTGCTCGCGCTGACCGAGCCGGTCCGGTGAACGCGCCTCGCCCGAATCGGGGTCGCGCCGGGAGGAGGGACCGCCGAGGCTCGCGATGACGACGATCGAGGAGGTGGCGGCGTCGCTCGGCAGCGAGATCTCGCAAGAGTACCGCCGCGCCGTCGAGGTACTGGGCAAGGTCGGGCTGACGATCTACGAGGCCCGCGCGTACATCGCGCTCGTCGCCCGAGGCGTGGGCGACCCGGCGACGCTCGCGCAGACCGCGGGGATCCCCCGGACCTCCGCGTACAAGGTGTTGGAATCCCTCGCCCGCAAGGGTTACGCGACGCCGACGGGCAGCAAGCCGATCCTCTTCCGGCCGAAGCCGCCGCTCGAGGTCGCGGAGACGCTGAAGACCGCGATCCAAGAGGTGTTCGATAAGCTCGAGACGCTCCACCTGATCGTCGGCGAACAGGGGCAGCCGCAGCTGGTCTACCTCATCAACGGGCGGGAGAAGGTGATGGCCAAGATCGGGGAACTGATCGACCAGGCGACGAAGACGCTCATTCTCACGACCCCGCAGGCCTCGGAGGTCCGCGACGACCTGGGACGGAAGCTCACTTCGGCCGCGAAGCGCGGGGTCAAGGTCACGTTCGTCACCGCCCCGCTCCAGCGCGTCCCCGAGGGCGTCGAGCACGTCGCCCGGAAGAACGTCCTCGCGACCGAGGTGCTCTCCGACGGGGCCCACGCGCTCCTCGCCGCGCCGGGCCTCGACGCCTGCGGCTTCACCGATAACCCGATCCTGACCGCGCACCTCCAGCAATTCTTGGACGTGCTCCTCGAGAAGAGCTCGGAACCCGCGAGCTGACCTCCCCCGGATCGACCGTGACGCGGGAACCGAGCGGGCCCGTCGCGCGCGTCCGGGCGCGGGTCGCCATGACGGCGGGCTCCGCGGCGGCCCGGTCGATTCCGGACCACTACCATCGCTTGGGCCGCGTGGTGGTCGTCCGGCTCCCCGCCGACCTCCGCCCCCACTTTCGCGCGGTCGGGGAGGCGTGGCTCGCCGAAGCCGGCGTCGCGACGGTGCTCCACCGGTCTGGTCCGACCGCGGGCGACTGGAGACTTCCCCACGTTGAGCGACTCGCGGGGGAGGGGAGCGAGACCGAGGTGGTGGAGCACGGGATCCGCTACCGGTTCGACGCCTCCCAGATCCTGTTCGCGCGGGGGAATCATACCGAGCGCCGTCGGGCCGGCGTACTGACCCGCCCCGGTGAAACCGTGATCGACCTCTTCGCCGGTATCGGCTACTTCACCCTCCCGGCGGCGGTCATTGGCCGGGCCGGGCGGGTTCACGCGTGCGAGGAGAATCCGCGGGCGGTCGCGTACCTCCAGGCGAACATCAAACGGAATCACGCGGAGAATATCGTCGAGGTCCACCCCGGAGATAACCGGCGGGCGGCCCTCCCCCGGGGCGAAGCGGACCGGGTCTTCCTGGGGTTGTTGCCGACATCGCTGCCCTGGCTGCCCTATGCGCTACCCCTGCTGCGCGCCTCCGGGGGGACGCTCCACGTTCACACCGTGGTCGGGACCCGCGCCGGGGAGGCGGACGCGATGAGCGAGATCGCATCGGCGGTCGCGGCGGCGGGCTTTCAGCTCGCTCGCATCGCCGCCCGCGAGGTCAAGGCGTACGGGCCGGGCCGTCGACACGTGGTGCTGGACGCCACGGTCGCCGCCCCCTGACGGAAGCGGGCGCGTTCAGGCAGCGACCGGGGAGACCCGGAGCGCGGCCATCGCCGTGGGGAACGCGGAGGCGAACCGTTCGACCTCTGCGGGGGGGTTCGAGAACGACGCCCGCACGAAGCGGGTGCCGAACTTGGGCGAGAGGTAGTTGCCGGCGCGTACGAAGACCCCGTGCCGAAGCAGCAGCTCGCGCTGGAGCGCTTCGGGGGCGACCTCCGTCTTCGCGAGGTCGATCGCGAACATGTTCGCCTGCGAAGGATAGACCGGAAGGAACGCCCCGGGGACCTTCTCCACCGCCGCCCGGATGATCTCCTGGTTGGCGCGCGTGGTCGCCTTGATCCGGGGGAACCACTCCGATTTGGTGGCGAGCGCGGCCTTCGCCGCGACCTGGGCCAGGATGTTGACGCCGAGGTCGTTGGTGTTGAACGGCAGGACGCGGCGCAACAGTTCCGGTACCCCGGCGAGGCCCCCGAGTCGGAGTCCGGCGAGGCCGCAGTTCTTCGCCGCCGACCAGACGGTCAGGGTCGTCTCCGGGGCGAAGGGGGCCGCCAGCGTCGGAGCGTCCGCAAAATCACGGTACGTGACGTCGTTGAGCAGGAGGAGATGGTGGTCCTTCGCGATCTCCGCGATCGCGCGCACGTCGGCGGCCGGGTAGCCCGAGCCGAGGGGGTTGAGCGGGTCGATGAGGAGGATCATCTTGGTGTGCGGCGAGATCGCTTCTTGGACCCTCTCGGGCATCAGGCGGTAGGGGGGCTGGTAGATGTCGACGTTCCGCGTTCGGGCCCCGCACAGCTCGACGAACTTGTGAATGATGAGGTAGCTCGGGTCGGAGGCGATGACCTCGTCGCCGGCCCCGAGCAGAG
>JAKIWS010000025.1 GCA_022749895.1 Thermoplasmata archaeon | reverse complement strand
GATAAGACCTTCAGTCCCCCGAACCGGTCGAGGTCGATTGAACCGTGGGCGGGCGGATCCGGCCCCTCCTTCTACGCACAGGGTGTTTCCGGGGTGGACGATAGCAACGCCGGCAAGCGGTACTGACGGCGCGGCTACCTCCGGAAATCCTGCTGGCCTAAGCGCGCGGATCGGGCGTCGGGAACTCAGCGCTCGCGTCACGGAGGGGTGGCACGCCGCCACCTCCGCCGTTAGCGATTTTTCCGGAACCAACGCCGATCGTCGCGTCAGCTGATCCGCAGCGAGCTCAACGCCTTCGGAAGGGGGGGGAACTTCGAGTGCATCCCTTCGAGCGTCTTGACGAGCGATCGGCAGACGACGAGGTCGCGGTACCATTTCCGGTTGGAGGGGACGATGTACCACGGAGCCCAGTCGGTGCTGGTCCGCTCCACGGCTTCCCCGTACGCGGTCATGTAGTCGGCCCAGAAGCGGCGCTCCCGCGGGTCGGAGACGGAGAACTTCCAGTGCTTCGTCGGGTCGTGGAGCCGCGCTTCCAGCCGACGTCGCTGCTCGGCCTTGTCGATGTTGAGGTAGAACTTCAGGATCGTCGTGCCCTCCTGGTGGAGCATCTGCTCGAACTCGTTGATCTCCCGGTAGCGCCTCTCCCAGACCGCTTTGGAAACCAGCCCATGGACGCGGGCGACCAGGACGTCCTCGTAGTGGCTCCGGTTGAAGATCACGATCTCCCCGGTTCCGGGGGTCTCCCGATGGACCCTCCAGAGAAAGTCGTGGGCGAGCTCGTCCGGGGTGGGGACCTTGAACTGGGCGACTCGGACGCCCTGCGGATTCACGCCGTCGAACACGCGGCGGATCGTGCCGTCCTTACCCGCGGTATCCATCCCCTGCAGGACGACCAGGACCCGGTGCCGACGCTCCGCGTAGAGCAGCTCCTGCAGCACCTCGAGTCGACCCTTGAGTTTCTCCAGCTCGCGGGTGGCCGCCGCCTTCTTGCCGGCAAACCCGGAGGCATCGTCCGGGTCCCATTCCTGCAACCGAACCTTGCTACCGGGCCGAACTCGGTACCGCTTCATCCGCCGTGCCCACCTCCGACTCGGTTCGGCGAAGCTCCCGCGACGTTATTGCCGGCCTCCTCGGCCGATCGAGAACGGCGGTCGGTCCTCATGCTCGGCCGGTGGAGGTCGGGGATTCTCCCGTAGGCGTTGGCGGTTCGGATTGGGTCGCCGCCTTCTTCTTCAGGATCCCCCCGATCAGGACCAGCACCAGGCCCACGACGAGGAGGACCGTCGCCAACAGGGGCGAGCTCCCCGTGACGGTGACGCTCGCGGTCCCGGGCTTCTGCGAAAAGATCCCGGCGATGACCGACGACCCCAACTTCACGGGAAAGTGGAATGTCCCGCTCGTGCCGGTCTCGGACCCGATGGTCATGGGGCCCTGACATGCCGTGGAGACGTTCGAGGCGGGCAAGTTGACGCTCGTGCAGGTGTAGACCGCGAACGTGGTCGACGTCGTCGACGACCAGGTGACGGTCAACTGAACGTTCCCGGTGGGGGAGACAACGGCGGCGACGGTGAAGATGTCCGGGTTCGCCGACGTCACCGACTGGGATTGCAGGGGTACGATCGGTTCGAACAGCGGGACCAGCCCGAGCAGCACGATCGCGATGCCGACGATGACGAGACCGATCCTCATCTGTCACACGCCGGAACGCGGAAGGCGGCGCGCAGATAATGACCTGCGCTCTCGGCTCGGGAGCTCCGATCCGTTCGGCCCTACCCTCGGATCGGGTCGACCGCTCGTGGCGCGATTCGTGCGGGGGCTCCCGCCGGTTTATCGTCCGAGGCGCCTCGGGACGCTGACGGATCGCGCCCGGGGTAGGGATCGTGAGAACGTTCCGCGTCCGCGGCATCCTGCGCTCCGCGGGGCCGGGGACGTGGACCGTGCTACGTCTCAGCCGCCGGAGCAGTGCGCAGCTGGGATCTCGAGGCAAGGCCCGGGTCCGCGGCGAGCTTCGCGGCCATACGTTCGAGAGCACGGCCGTTCCTAACGGCGACGGAACGCACTCCCTTCTGATCACCAAACCGATCCAAGCGTCCGCCGGGGTTGGGCCCGGGGACTCGGTCGAGGTGGAACTGGAGGTGATCCCCTCGGGCCGAAGTATCGCCCTACCCCGCGAGCTCCGGAGGGCGCTCGCCGCCACGAAGGACGCTCGCAAGATCTTCGACGCCCTCGCGCCTTCGCATCGTCGGGCGTGGGCCGAGTACATCGACGGCGCGAAATTGCCGGCGACGCGAACGCAACGCGCTTCCCGAGCTGTCGTCCGGATCGCCGCGGGCCAGCGCAATCCCAAGGCTTGAGCCGGAATCATCTCCCTCGGCCACCGGTCCACAACCTCGAGTCCGTCCCCGTCGATCTCGCGATCGCGGCGACTCGTTCGGCGTCCATACCGAGAAATACGGGCCCCGGGCTGCCCGCGCTCGATCGACCCTATGCCGCGCGTCGGACGTTCGAAGCAACTGACGATCGAGTGCGAGTACGCTTACCCGGTGTCCACGAAGCGGTTGTTCCGCGCCCTGACGCTGGAGGTCGGGGCATGGTGGACCGACCCGTTCCGCATGCTCGCGCCGTCGACGAGCCTCAATCTCGACCCGGCCCCGGGCGGCCACTTTCTCGAGACCGGGACGAAAGGGAGCTGGTGGATCTGGGCGAGCGTGACCGGCGTCAAGCCGGACCGTTTCCTCGAGCTGACCGGACGTTTCGGCATGGCCGGGGCGGTCGCGGGCGCTGTCGCGTACGAACTTACGCCCAAGGGGCGCGGGGGTTCGATGTTGAAGGCCACGCATGTCGCTGTCGGCGACATCGGGAAATCCGACTGGAAGTCCTACACGTTCGGGTGGGAGCAGCTCCTCGACAAGAAGCTGCGCGCGTACCTCCGCCGGAATTCCAAGCGGCGGTAGGTCCCCGGTCCGCCGGGCCCGGATCCAGGCCAACTCACCAGGGGATTCCGGTCGCCTCGGCGAGGAACCGGTTCAGCGGGTCGAGCGACCGGCATCCTTCCACGAACGTCTCCAAGAACGTCGGGCTCGTGATCTGGGTGTCGCGGTACGACACCGACGCGATGAAGTCCTTCCGTTTCAGGTCGGCGATGTACTGATGGTCCGGGTCGAATCCGGGCGGCGGACGCTTGAGGGAATCCCCCTCCAACTCGATGCCGCTCCGGCGGACGCGACTCCACGCCGCCGTCTTGGCGACGATCGCCTTGCGGATCTGAACGAGCCGCTTGGGATCGGGATGCCATATGCCGGAAGCGACGAAGCACGCGCCCGGCGCGACGTGGAGGTAGAAGCCGGGGAGGCTTTCGTCCGACTCCTCGTTCTTCTCGTGGAAGAAGTGGATCCCGACGTTGGTCTTGTACGGGCTCTTGTCCCTGGCGAAGCGAACGTCGCGGTAGATGCGCGCGAGCGACCCACCCAGCGGACGAGGATCGGCCACCAGGTGGGGGCTGATCTTCATGAGCCGGGGACCCGCGTCCTCGATGAACTTCAAGCTCGGGTCGCGAACGAGCGACTCGTACCGGATCTTGTTCTCCAGGAACCACTCCCGTCGGTTGTTCTTGGCCAGCTCGCGTAGAAAGCGAAACGATTCGTCGGTAAGGTATCCCTGGGCGCCTCGGGATCCGGTCATGCTGCTCGGCCGCGCCCGTCCGACCTCGGCGCGCGACGGGGCGTTCGTCCCCCAGTGATTCCCGCGCGGATGAACTCTTCCGCCCGACTCCGAGCGATGGCGCCGTCGCGGGCGCTTGAGCCCGTAGCGTCCCCCCGGTTAGGCCCTGCCGACGAACCGATCCGGAGCGTGGGGGCCCGTCGCGCTAGGAGGAACGCGGGGCGGAGGGAGAGCTCGGGATCCTCTCTCGCTGCGCGTCGACCAAGTGCACGAATTGCTTCCACGACGTCGCGTGCTGGTGCGGTGGGAGGTCGAAGGCGAACCGCGACGAGAGGCGGTACGAGCTCCGGGGCGGGTCCATGCCGCTATACTGGACGGGCGTGAGGCCGGCCCGAAACGCCCCGAGGACGTCGTAGGGGCCGTCCCCGATGTGCACGGCGGACGACGGGGGTCGATGCATCTGCGCCAAGCAGGTCCAGAACAGCTCCGGGCGCGGCTTCCCCCACGGGCGACCCGAGGAGAAGGTCCGAGCGTCGAAGTAGCGGTCGAGGTCGAGCCGCCGGAGGACCCCGCGAACGCCGGTCTCGGCTTCGAACACCACGTTCGAGACGATGCCGAGCCGTAGACCCCGGGCCTTGAGCTGCTCTAAGGCCTCGTGAACGCCGGTCGCCGCACGGACCGGGGAGTCGATGAGGAGACGGTCCAATTCTCGGCGGACGCGGGCGGTCCGGATCGGCACCCCCGTCGTGGTCGCCAGCCAGACCGCTTGTTCGCCGATCGGGGGCGTTCGGCCGGCGAACTCCAGCGTTCGGAGGTGATCGTACATCGCGTCGACCCAACGGTCGGTCGCCGCGCCGGCGAGCCCCGCCTCCAGGAGCGCCTGACGCCAGATCCCCCGATGCCGCCGCCCGTACGCCGCGCGGGCCGTGCGGGGAAGACCGAACAGCGTGTACCATCCGTCGCAGGTCACCGCCTCCCACCGCTCGGCCGTCGACGGTGGCGCCCCGCGACGAACTCCGGATCTGGGCGAACGCGACGGTGCAGAGCTGAGAACCTGGCCCATCTAGGTCTGGTCCCCGGATCGGCCCTCGCTCGCCGTCAGGGCCGATTCACCTTTCCGGCCCCCGAGGGCCCAGACCGCCCGAAGCAAGGCGATGTGGGTCAACGCCTGGGGATAGTTGCCAAGGGCGCGACCGTTCCTCGGGTCGCAGGCCTCCGAGAAAAGGCCGAGAGGTCCACCCACGGGCAGCAGCGCTTCCAACCGACGCTCCGCCTCGGCGCGTTCCCCCATCCGCGCGAGGCACTCGACGAGCCAGAAACTGCACGGCAAGAACGCCCCTTCGGCTCCTGGGATGCCGTCCTCGACCCGATATCGAAACACGTACGGTCCCGTGCTGAGGTCGTTGCGGACGCGGCGGATCGTCGAGCGCACCCGGGCGTCCGTGAACGGAAGCAGGCCGACCATCGGAAGCCTAAGCTCGGCGGCGTCGACCGCCGACCCGTCCAGCGTCTGCACGAACGACCGTTGTTCCGGGTTGTAGCCCCGTTGCAGCACCATCGACCGGATCCGGTCGGCGGCTTCGGCCCATCCGACGACGCGCTCGTCGTCGATCCGCAGCCGTCGGGCGATCGCGACCCCCCGGTCGAGCGCGACCCACGCCATCGTCTTCGAATGGGTGTAGTGCCGGGGGGTCGCGCGGACCTCCCAGATCCCGTGGTCGGGGCGACGCCAGTATCGGGCGACCGAATCGACCACCGACGCCAACTCGGTCCACACTCCCCGTACGAACCCGTCGTCGGTCCGGCTCAGGACCGAGGCCGCGTCCAATAATTCGCCGAAGATGTCCAGCTGGAACTGGCCGGCCGCCGCGTTGCCCACGCGGACCGGTCGCGAGTTCGCGTACCCGGCGAGGTGCGGTAAGGACCGTTCCGTGAGGTCGGTTTCCCCATGACCGCCGTACACGACCTGAAGGGTCCCCCGCACCGCGTCCACGGGTAGTCGCGCCACCGTCCACCGCAGGAACGCCTTCGCCTCGGCGACGTGGCCGAGAATGAGGAGCGCCTGGGCCGTGAACGCCGCATCTCGGATCCACGCGTACCGGTAGTCCCAGTTCCGTCGACCCCCGGGCCACTCCGGCAAGGAGGTCGTCGCCGCCGCAACGAACGCGCCCGTGTCCTCATACGAGAGCAGTTTGAGGGCGAGTTCGGAACGGAGAACGTGCGCCGCCGAGTCGTGACCGATCTCGCGGTACGGCGCTCGTCCGGAGTTGCTCCACCGTCGCCAGAACCGTGTCGTCTCCGCGAGAAGACTCGCCGGAGCAGCATCGGTCGGTCGCGCGGTCCCCCAGATGATCTCGACCGCGATCGGGGCTCCCGGCCGGACGACCCCCTCCGCGGTCAGGCGCCCGGACTCCGGAGTCGCGGGCCACGGTTGGAGCAGCGTGAGCGCCGACCCGTCGGAACGGGCTTGATGTCCCCCCGCGACGCGTCGCCACCGGGCGCTCTGCTCGCCGTAGTTGAACTTCGGATGGCAGCGAAGCCCCAATCGAACGGGTCCGCCCGTCGCGTGCACGACGCGGACGACCATGGCGAGCCCCTCGGCCTCCTTCCGCGGCGCGAGCGGCATGAAGTCGACGATCCGGACCGCCCTCCCGTGGGCGAGGCGAAACCGTGTCTCGAGAACGTTCGTCGACCGGAGGTACGCCTGCGTCGCCACGGCGGGTTCGACCGGGGCCAGCTCCTGGAACCCGCCTTCCCGCTCGTCGAGGAGCCGCGCAAAGACGCTCGGCGAGTCGAATCGGGGGAAGCAGGCCCAATCGATCGAGCCGCGCCGGGAGACCAGTGCGGCCGTGTGGAGGTTGCCGATGACCCCGAAATCGACCAGCGGAGGATACGGCCCTACATCTGCGGCGAGGGGGGTCGGACGTGACACCGACGCCGGGAGTTCGAGGGGTAGAGGAAAGGAAGGCAACCGGCGGGGCTCAACGGCAACGCTCGGCCGGTCCATACTTTGGTGGAAAACGAGGTCGCCCGCCCTTCATTAATGACACGAGTCGACCGCTTCTAATGGGAAGGTTCCCCCGACCTGGGACCTGCCCTCGGTCCGTCGCCCCCCGCGAGGTGCGTTACCCCAACCATGGGCTCGCTGCGGCGCAAGCGTCCCAGACCCGGCGGGCGACCTCGGGGTCGTACGATCGGGGGGACGATCCCGTGGGGAGCGATCGCTCGAAGTATCCGCCGTTCACCCGCTCCGCGTCGGGGGACGAGGCGAGGTAGACCTGGGTCCGGGCCCCCGCCTCGGTGGAGATGCCGGCGACGTGCGTCAGGACGCGATACCCCCAGCCGACGCCCCCGCGGTTGTTCTGGCCGAACTGGGTCGCGACGAGCCCGGGATGGAGAGCGTTCACGACGACCCCCGAGCCCGACCACCGCCGGGCGAACTCGTGCGTCAACAGGATCAGGGCGAGCTTCGATCGACGGTACGCCCGGAACCCCCGGTACTTCCCGCGTACCTGGAAGTCCTCGGGGTCGAGGTGGGCGCCAAAGTGGGCCGCCGACGCGACGTTGACGACCCGCGACGGGGCGCCCGCGCGTAGCCGCCCCGCCAGCAGGTGGGTGAGACGGAACGGGGCGAGCACGTTGAGCGCCCAGGTCCGCTCGTTGCCGTCGGGCGTTAGCTCGCGTCGGTGGAAGACGGCGCCGGCGTTGTTCACGAGGACGTCGACCCGGTCGAACGTATCGAGCACCTCCCGGCCCACCCGGCGCAGCTCGACCGCGACGCCGAGATCCCCGCCAAATGGCGTGATGCGGCTCCCCGGAATACGCCTTCGTAGCTGCTCGGCAACCTTGGAAGCCCGGTCGGCGGAACGTCCCAGCAGCGCGACGTGCGCTCCTCGGCCGGCGAGCTCGCGGGCCGTTACCTCCCCCAGACCCGACGTCGCCCCGGTGACCACGCAGACCCTGCCGGTCATCGGCCCGACGAAGCCGGTCACGGTGGGGGCCAAGAGCGATCCATTGCGACGCCGGAGGGTGGGTCGCCTCTTTCGCGTATCGGGCGGCCGCTCGGAGGGCTCCCCGGACTCAACGTGCAAGATGACCGCGGTCGAGGCGGCGGTCCCCGGCCCTGTAGGAGGCCGAGATCAATGTAGCTACAGAAGTACACCGGTCATCGGCGTTTCCTCCACGATGCGGTCGTAACGGTGGTCCAACGGGACCAGAAGTCCGTCGGCGCTCGACCGCACGACCTCGATCTCTTCGAGGAATTCCGCAAGGATCCCCGATACCGACTCGCGTCGCACCATGGGGTCCTTCGCCGGACGCGGAGCCGAGACCGCCTGCGCCAGTGCCCCCACCAGGACTCGGCGTTCGTCCGTGGCGAATAGGAACGGGGCGATCTGACCGCGTCCGAGCAGGGCCGTGAACAGCCCCTCCGGAGTTCGGTGCTCTTGGAGCCGACCATGGAGGAGCACGACCCCTGGGGCCGCGCCTCCGCGACCGGTGGGGATTCGAGCAAGGTCCAGGAGGACCCGATGCTCGACGACGCCTTCCCGCAGCGCCCTCCGCTCGTTGCGGTCGAGGTATCGGGAGCTACGCCGCCTCGGACCCGGGGGCGCGCTCCCGGCCCGGAGCGGGCGCTCGGTGAGGCTCCGGCCCGCCGCACGGTCGCGGGCTCGAAGCGCGCCGGCGCGCCGTGGCTCCGGTTCCGATCCGGTGCCCGGCAAAGGACGTGGGTACGCCCCCGACCGCGGAAGCTCGTTCAAGACCGACCAGGCCCCCTCAAAGTCGAAGTACACCGGGACTTGGGGGCTTCGACTGTCCGCGGTTAGGACGAACGCTCGGCCGCATTCTCCCGGTGGACCGAGCCCCTCCGCGAAGCGCGACGGGGCCGACGTCCGCTCGGGCAGGAAGACGCCGAAGATCCACTCCGGACCCCTCCAGACCACGACGCTGCCGGGGGTCGCGACCCACCGGGCCGCCACGGCGTCCGATCGCTCGACGAACGGATGGACGAGGGCAAAGGTGACGAGCGGTCGTCCAAACCGTACAGGGTTCGGCAAGTACCGATCGTACACCACTCCGGAAGCGAGCAGGCGCCGGGCGGCGGTCTCGTACGTCCTCGTTGGTAGGCCGCTCCGTCGAATGCGCGCACGCTCACTGGTCGAGCCGGGGTCGAGCAACGCCCCGACGACCAACGTCTCCGCGGAGGTTAACGAACGCATCACGCTGCTTGGGGGCACCCCCCCGCCCCCGAAATCAGCTCGGGGCAGCACGACCGCAACTTCGGCCCCGACCGTCTCTCTGCCTCGAAGCACCCCGGGAGATCCTTGGGGTGAACTCCCCGAAGGACCTGCCGGTGGAACGCTCGGCCCAACGCGACGGTTCGCCCCCTGCTGGTGCTCCGCTAGATCGCCACGCGGGACGACGGGGATCAGAGAAGATCGCCGAGCGGGTCCTCCGGCCCCCCGGGGGAGTTTCCGGCAAGGGGAGGGTGCTCGGGAGGTTCGAGCCGGCGGAAGCGGCCGTACGGGTCGGCCGCTCGGCCCGCGCGTCCGCCGAGACGCGAGGTGGTTCCAAGCACGAACGCCAACACGGCGACGATCGCCACGACACCCACCGCCACGACCGAGACCGACCGTGCATCCCACGCGACCCCTCCTCCTCGCAGTGGCGAGGTCGGTAGCGTCCCGACGGGTGCACTGTCGCCAACCGCGAAGCTGATCGACGCCGTGGCGAACCCGCCTCGGGCATCCCCGACGCTCGCGGTCACGCGATAGCTGCCCGACGCCGGGGGCGCGCAGCGAAGGGCAAGAGGGGGCACCGCCGCGCAGCCGTTCGGCACGCTGGACCACGTCAATGCGTACAGCCCCACCCCCCCACTCGGCTCCGCCGTCAGCGTCTCTACGCCGCCGAAGGGAACCGCGGGGTCGGCCAGCCGGAGCTGCAGGGAGAGCGGCCCGCCCCCGTTCACGACGACGACCGGGTGCGCGTCGCCCCGGGCCCGACCCCCCGTCGCGTCGGTGACCTCAAGCGAGGCATTGTACTCGCCCTGCGCCAGGTAGACATGATCCGGGTTGGGAAGGGCGCTCGTGGTCCCGTCCCCGAAATGCCACGCGTACGTGTAGCCCGAGTGACCCCCGGTGACGTGGCTCCGGAACGCGAGGGGGAGCGGGGCCGCGCCCAGCGTCCCGTTGGAGAGAATCGATACGTTGAGGGCGATCGAGAGGGGCCGAATCGTCGTCGTCGATCCGCCCACCGCATCGGTCACGGTCACCGCCAGGGCGAACGGCCCGTTGGTGGTGTAGATGTGCGAAATATTCGCGAGGTCGCCGCCGGTCCCCCCGTCCCCGAACGCCCAGGCGTACGTGTACGGAGCCGTACCGCCGGAGACGTTCGTCGTACAGTTGACGAGTTGGCCCAAGTCGGCGGGCTGTGGGGAGACGTTCACGGTGAGATTCAACCCGGGATGGACGACGACCGTCAGATTCGCCTTCCCCACCCCGGCGCCCTGGTCGGTGACGGTGAGGTTCACGAGATACGTTCCGTTCGTCCGATAGATGTGGGTCGGGGACGGAAGCGGGCTCCGGTTCGCGTCCCCGAAGCTCCAGCTGTACGAGAACGGTGGGGTGCCGTTCGTAACCCCCGGAGTGAAGGTCACCGGCAGTCCGGCATCGGCGGGGTTCGCGGAAGCGGCCGGGCGCATCGTCAACGATGGGTCCACCGTCACGTTGATCGAACGGTTCCGGGTTTCATTCGCGCTGTCGTTCGCCCACGCGGTGGCGACGAACGTCCCCGCGTGGTGGAACGTGTGGCTAGCGTTCTCCGTGGAAGCGGTGGAGCCATCACCGAAGCTCCAGGCGAACCCAAGGGGTGCCGTACCGCCGTGGAGGGTCATCGAGAACTGGACCGGCGCTCCCGCCGTCACCGGTTCTGGCGTGGCCACGATCACGATCGGCGTGAGGGGGGGGTACGCCCCCCACCCCCAGGTCCCCGGGCCGGGAGTACCATTGAGCTTCGCCGTCGAGCAGGGGTTGCCGACGCAGTACCAACCTCCCCCGGGGTCGTGACAGGCGACCGGCCCGCAGTTCCAGCCGCCCACCACTAGCATCGTGTGGTCCGCCGGGTCGTCGGTCAGACGGGGCGCTCCCCGGGGGCCGGGGGAGGCTCCACCCGTAAGGTTGAACCACGTCCCGTTGTGGAACCCCCACGTGTCGCCGAGCTCCACGAGAGGGGCCCCCGCGCACCGGGTCGCGTTGGGTCCAAGCTGGCACGGAATGTACCATCCCCCGAACATGAGCAGGTACCCCTCCCGGGTGTCGTAGGCGAAGCCGGGGTCGTAGCGAACGGAAGGCGCCGTCGCGTTGGCCGAGGAGAGATTCCTCCACGTGTAGTTCGAGTAAGCGTACGTGTAATTCTCCGCCTGGCCGTTGCCGGCGACCGTGTAGTTGTAGAAACCCCGATAGTCGCTCGCCTCGCTCCCGAAACCTACGACGTAACCATCCGCGGCGTCGTACGCGAGGCCCCCGATGGCGTGGGCGGGCATCGCCAACTTGCCCGGCGAGATCCTGATCCAGACGTTGTGAGCATAGATCCACGTCGTCACCGGACTTCCTTCGGTCACGGGAAACGCCGCGGTCATCAGCACGTAGCCGTCGTGGGAGTCGTAGACGATCGGGGCCGGCCCCCCGGGGAGCATCCAGCAGTTCGTTGGTAAGGACGCAGTGAGGTTCCCTTGGGCGCAGCTCGCGTGGATAGGCGACCAGGTCCCGGCGCTGTACGACCACGTGTCGTTGAGGGGGCACCCCGCGAACCCGACCGGAACGGAGCAGGCAGGCGATGGCATTGCGACCCCTCCGAACGCGAGGACGATCCCGTCCGCGGCGTCGAACGTCATTGCCATCTGGTAGCGGGGCGAGGGGGCCCCGCTCACGACGGCCGTGATGTTCGTCCAAGCGCCGTCCTGAAACTTCCACGTCTCGTTGACCGCCCGAGTGCCGGAAAGGCCCCCGAACAAGACGACGTAACCATCGGCGGCGTCGTACGTCATCGCCGAGGAGAGTAGGTTCGGTGGCTCGGTCGCGTGCGAAAGGTTCGACCACCGCGGCAAAGGCGGGGGGGTGGCGACGGGCGTCGGAAGCAATCGAGCCGGGCCCCCGTCACGCCCAACGGAAGCGCCCTCGGCTATTCCGGCGTGCTGTGCCGCTGGGAAGATGGGAGCGGCCCCGCCCTTCGGACTCGGGGGAGGGGAGAGTTCGGAGCCGGCAGCCGAGCGGACGCTTGTCCCGAAATTGAGGGTGGCGAGCAGGAGAACCGCAAGTACCGTCGCCGCACCCAGACGGGCGGCGCCTCGCTCTGCCCACCGACGTCGGGGACCTCGGAATCCCGTAGCTCGCGCGTGCGCCAGCATCTCAGTGGCCGGAACGATTCACAGTACTTGGGAGACTCCGCAACGCGCGGGGGTGCGTCTTGCGGTCCCCTGGGACG
Source organism: Thermoplasmata archaeon (assembly GCA_022749895.1). Taxonomy (GTDB): domain Archaea; phylum Thermoplasmatota; class Thermoplasmata; order Lutacidiplasmatales; family UBA184; genus Lutacidiplasma. The sequence continues at coordinate 15,647 of JAKIWS010000025.1, read as the reverse complement.
GAGCGATCCTAGACTGCGGCCGACAGGATCTCGGCGACGGCCTGGGTGGCACGAGGGAACGGTCCGTTACGGGATGCGCGACGCCCGTGCGACGGACCGGGGTCCAGGCCCGACGTCACTCGGTGGCGCGGACCGCCTCGGCGGGCGGCGTCCGGGACGCACGGATCGACGGGCCGGCGATCGCCGCCATCGCGAGGGCGTACGCCACGACGAGGATCGTCGCAATGTTCCACCATGGGATCGAGAAGGTCGCGACACCCGACGCGGCCGCGCTGGGCGAGATCGAGAGGTCGTAGGTGATGAGGAGGCCTAGGCCCGTCCCGATCGCGAGCCCCAGGAGCGTCACGAACGAATACTCGAGGAGGAACGCCTTCAGCACCATCCCCTGCGTGAACCCCGAGGCGCGGAGCATGCCGATCTCCCGGCGACGCTCGACCACCGCGCGGAGCGCCAGGATCCCCATCGCTGCGATGCCGACCGCGAGGCCGAGCCCGACGAAGACCTCCAGAAGTCCGATGAATCCCTCTTCGGTGTTGATCGACAGCGCGAGGAGCGCTCCGATGTCGAACAGCACGAGCCCGAAGCGGAAGAAGGCCGACTTCATGTGCTGGGACGCGATCGTCGTCGAGACCCCCGCGTGCACGGTGAGCAGGTAGGCGGAGGCGTTCGAATAGCCGAGCGCGGCGGCGACCCGGGGGTTGACCCAGACCCCGTTGATGATCGACTGTTTCATCACGGCAATGACGGTCACGTGGGCCCCGCTCGGGGCGCCGGGGCGCGCGATCGCGATCGTCTGGCCGAGGGCGAGGGTGGGGTGGGGACGGCTCGGGCCGTTGAACCCCCCCGGAGCTGGAGCGTAGTTCTGGTCGACGATCGCGGAACTGTTGTTGGTCGCGAGCGACGTCAGCACCTGCGCCGCCGACATGCCGTGGAGCGTCTGCGCGAACGGGAACTGGCTCGTCGCGTAGAAGCTGGTGCTCGCGGGGACGTTGACGGGCGCTGAATAGAGCGCATCGGTGAACGGGTTGGGCGTCGAACCGGAGACATTGACCTCGATGGCTCCGGTCACGAGGGGCACGACCGCCGAGAAAGCGGGGGCGAGCGTCGAGTTGTTCGCGATCTGGCCGGGAAGGTCGGGGATGGGCGCGGGGGAGAAGCCGAAGAAACTGTAGCCGCCGGATTCGCTCTGGGTCACGCTGGTCAGGTTCGCGCTGACCGTCGCCCCGAACGACGCGATCGCCACCATCGTGAAGACGACGAGGGCGAAGATCGTGAGGTTGATCGACGTGCGCGTCGCTTGCCGGGCCGGGTAGGAGAGGCCCACCCGGACGACCGGCCCGACCCCCTTCCGGCCGCTCGCGAGGCGCGAGAGAGCGCGGACGAGGGTATCCGAATTGAAGATGTAGAGCAGGAGCGCGCCGAACACCATGAGGATCCCGTCCACGAAGACGATGAAGATCCCACCCGCGTGGGCGGAGCCGAGGACCAGCGTGTGGAGCGGTTCGACCCCCGCCCAGACGAGGAGCGCGATCCCGATCCCCGTGAAGACGATACGGTTCTTGAGGAACCTCGACCCGATGAGACCGACCCCCACGATGATGAGCGCCCCCCCCAGGATCGGGGAGGAGACGTCGGTCGTGCCCCGGAACGTGGCCGCGAAAAGGAGGGCCCCCAGGACCAGGAGGACGATCCCGAGGTACGCCAGGGTCGTGTAGAGGCGGATCGGGGGACGGGGCTCGGGAATGTCGCGGATCGCCCGGACGATGTTGAGACGGCTCGCGCGGCGGCTCGCGAACACCACCGTGACCAAGGTGAGGAGGAACCCGAGGACGTACGCCTCGACGAGGCTCGTGGTCGTGACGTTGAACGACTGGAGGACCGCATTGGCGGTCAATCCACCGGACGCGATGAGCGTCGAGAACGCGAGGGTCATGAGGTAGCCGACGGCGACGCCGAGCGCCGTGCCCGCAAGGGCGCTGCCGAGGGAGTACGCGAGCCCTTCGAAGTAGTAGGTGAGCACGAGTTGGCCGCGCCGCAGCCCGATCGCCCGGAGCATCCCCATCTCGCCTTTGCGTTCCTCGGCGAGCATCACGAAGATGCCGACGATCAGCATCGCCCCCGCGACGATCGAGAAGAGGCCCAGGACGAGGAAGATCGTCGCGGTGCTCGCGCTCGAGGTCACGGCGCTGGAGACATCGTCCTTGAGCGTCTCGTGGACCGCGAGGTTGGTCGCCCCCGGGATTTTCGCCAAGCTCGCGTTGAGATGCCCGCTCACCGTGTCGGAGAGCGCGACGCCCGCGACCTGCGACCCGGTGTTCGTCACCCCGATGAAGTTGATGCGGCCGGACTGGTTCTCGAGCGTCTGCGCAGTCGCGAGGTCGAGAAAGACATCCCCGCCGCTGACGCCCGCCGTGAGGTAGGCGCCGCGGAGGTTCTCCTGGACGACCGCTTGAACGGTCGTCGAGAGCGTCGTCGGACCAAAGAGGAGGAGCGTGTCGCCCGCGGTCGCGTTCATCGCACTCGCGGCGAGCTGGTCGAGCAGCACCTTCCCCGGAGCCGGTCCCGCGAGGTTCGCGCCCGACGTGGTGACGAACGAACCCAACGCCCCGCTCTGGTTGCCGTTCGCACCGATCAGGTTGAGGCTGGTCTGGGGGATCCCGGTCGTACGGTCGTACGCCTGAGTGATGTCCTGGATCATCGGCGTGATCCCGGCGATCGAGCTGTCGCCCGCACTCGCGGCGGCGAGCTGGCCGTAGACCGCGTAGGGGACGTACGCGTTCCCTCCCGAGGCGGAGGGGCCGGAGATCCCCTCGTCGACGAGGCCGTCGCCGAGGTACGTGTAGTGCACGCTCAGCTGGGTGACGGTGTCGCTGACGGTCAGGCTCCCGGAGATGATCGTCGTCCCGACGAGAAGCCCCAGGAGCAGAAGGACGGTCCGCGCGCGTCCTCGCCGGACGTTGCGCATCGCGATCCGGAAGGGCAATCGGTTCCGTAGCGCGAGGACGAGCGAGATCACCCCCACGAGGAGGAGGACGACGAGAAGAAACACGACGATGGGGTCGATCATGGCTCGTTCTGCAACATCGAGGGCCGAGTAGGTCCGTGCGTCACGGGGCGCGCGGGCGCAGCCCCGCTTTTGCGGCCGCTCGCGGCCTATTACGTCTGCCCCCCCGCACGACGGACTCTAGCGCGACGACGTCGTTCCGGGGCTTGCCGAGCCGGAGGCGCTCCGCATTCGGCGGTGCCGAGATGTCCAATTCCGGGTTCAACTGACGGGAGTCGACACGGGGCCACCGAGGTGTTGGCGAAGTTTCGCGATCGTCTCGGGGGAAGTCAGCACGAGGACGGTGCTCCCCGCGGAGATGACGTAGTCGTCCGGGGGGTTCGTGCGAACTTGGCCCTGCTCGAAGACCAGGAGGATCGGAGCGATCTCGTTGAGCTGGCCGAACGTGAACTTCCGGTGCGAAGGGACGGTAAACTCCGCGAGGTACCGGCCCGGGATCTTCGAGCTCAAGAGTACGCCCGCCACCTCCTTCGAGACGGTGGCGACCGCGAGGAGTCCCCCGAGGATGTTCGCCGTGGGCACCACGACGTCCGCCCCCGCCATCTGGGCCGACCCGATCAGGTCGCGGTCGTGGACCGTCGTGATGATCCGGAGCTCCGGGCGCACCTTGTTCGCGTAGAGGATGGCGATCAGGTTGTCGGGATCCTCCTCGAAGGTGCAGATCATCGACCCCGCCCGACGCACCCCGACTTGCTCGAGAACGCGATGGAACTCGGTCACCGGCGCCGAGAACGCAGGGACGCCGTCGCGGCGCAGCGCGTCGACGTGGTCCGCGTGCCGGACGATCACGACGTACGGGAGCCCGAGCTCGTCGAGCTGTTCCGCGACGTACCGACCGAGGTGCGAGTACCCCATGACGATCGAGTGCCCCGACATCTTCCCGACTTCGTTCCGGAGAACCTCCTCGGTCCAGAGACTCTTGTTGACCATCTGAGAAATGACCCCCTGGACCAGGCTCGCCGCCGCCCCGACGGAGACGAGGAAAATCACGATCAGCGACACCTGCTCGGCGAGGAAGAGGTGGGTGATGCCGCCGGAAGGAGCGTAGATCCCGATGGTGGTGATCGTCGACACGGACGCGAGGGTCGCGGAGACGGCGTCGAGACCCTGGAAGTAGTGGAAGACGAACGCGCAGGAGGTGAACATCGCCACGAGGACCGTCAATTGTAGCCACAGGTGGCGGAGAATGGCGCGCGGCCCATACCGAAGAATGTCCCACCGGCGGAACACCTGACGTCGACGCCCCGGGGCGTGCCCCGCCGGGTGCACCGCCCCGCCGAGTCCCTCGCTCCCCGTCGGGGTCGACTCTGCGGACTCGGCCACGTCCGCCACCAGGACCGTTCCCTGCATTCCTTCTACCGTGGCGGGTCGGGCCCCGTCGCCTTCCCCTCGGGGATCCGGGGACCCACGACCCGGCCCGGGGGAGTCGCTCCCACCTCCGGGGTAATTACCGTGACGGACGCGGCGGTCGGCGTGCGCGAACGGCGATGCCGCTCGACCTGCAGGGCGGCAATCCCGACCACGATCAACGCGAAGCCCGCGATCTCGGGGACGCTGACCGATTCTCCCAGCAGGAGCACCCCGAGGCCGACGCCCACGACCGGGTTCACGTAGGCGACCAGATTCGCCCGTGCGGGGCCGACCCGGTCGTGGAGCACGAAATAGATCAGGTAGCCGACGATCGACGAAACGACGACGAGGTAGACCAGGGCCCCGACGACCGTGGCCGTGAGGGGTAGGGCGGTCCCACCCGGTGTCAAGAGGGCGAACGGCGCGAGGAACGCAGTGGACGCGGCGAACTGGACCCCGATCCCCCACTGACCCTGCGGGGAGGGATGCACGCGCCGCATGACGACCGAACCGATGGCGAAAGCGACCGCGGCGGCCAGGACCGAGAGCGCCCCCTCGAGTTGCCCGAGGTGACCGCTGCCGAGTTCCGGAAGGAACATCACCACGACGCCCACAAACCCGATCGCGATCCCCGCCGCCCCGAGGCCGCTGAACCTCTCCCCGGGCAAGACAGACCGCGCGAGAATCGCGCTCGCGATCGGCGACCCCGCGATGAGCACGGCCGCGTAGCCGGCGCTGATCTGGCCTTCGCCCCAGTAGAGGAACAACGCATACCCTCCGATCATGAGGGGCCCCCCGAGGAGGGCGGAGATCCCCAGCGAGCGGCGCGAGGGCAAAGGTTCCCGCGCGGCCAGCGCCAGCACGATGAAGGCCCCGGTGGCGAGTAAGTAGCGGACCGCCGCAAAGGCGAAGGGGGAGGCCCCGGATTGAATCCCCGCTCGGATCCCGACGAACGCCGAACCCCAGGCTCCGCCCAGCAGGATGAGTAGGGTCGCGTCGATCGTGGAGCGATTCATGGCGCTTCCCCTGCGCTCCCCCGCCGATCCAACGTGAATTCAGCGGGCGAGCATGACGCGGTTCTCCATCTCCTGCCAGACGACCGCCACTTCCCGGAAGCCCGCCGCCCGGAGCGAACGAAGATGGAAATCGTCGGAAAGTTGGACCTTCGAATGCGAGCTGTGGGCAAAGCGCTCTTCCCGTTCCTTCAGGAGGGGGCGAAGCGTCGGCTCGCGGGCCAGGTCGCGCCACCATCGATTCCAGCCGACCCACTCGCTTCCGAGACGGCCGTACTTCGCGAACCGGACCGCTTCGGAGATCTTGCGGAGCCCGCTCTCACGTGGGCCCCACGGCAGGAAATCCCCGTTCAGGTAGACCCCGTTCGGACGGAGGAGCCTCCGCACCTCGCGGTGGAGCCGTCGGAGCTGGCTCGGACCGAGCCAGTGCAACGCCGTCGTGCTGATCGCCGCGTCGTACCGCCGCCGGGGAAGCTCCCGGGCCCAGCTTGGGCCTCCGATGTCGGCCTCGACCCACCTGACCCGAGAACGCAATCGGGTCAGCGCGCCACGCCCGACCCGGAGAATGACCGGGTCGAAGTCCACCGCCGTGGATTCGGCCCTCGGAAACCGACGGAGGAGACGGGCGGTGAGCGAGCCGGGGCCGCTGCCGAGGTCCAGCACGTGCATCGTCGCGGGTTGCGTGACCTCGAGAATGTCGAACATCGCGTCGAAGCGCCGTTCCCGGGCCGGATTGAAACTCTCTTGCTGCGCGTCCCAACTCCGGAGCAAGGCGCGCCAGTTGGGTTCGCGTGGTCGGGCCGGCATCGTGGGCGCACGAAGGCCCGAAGGTAAAAGCCCCCGGGCCGGCGGTCCTCCACCCCGCCCAAACCACCCTCACCCAGCGGTCGTCGAGCGCCGCGCCGGATCTCCGTTTCTCGGGGGGGAATCGCGCCGATCTCCCGAGGATTCCAAGGTTGGAGGCTTTGGGATTTTATTGAAGGAGCGTCTGCACGCTTGCCTTCAAATGTCGTCCCTCCCTTCCCGTCCGCTCCTCCCGTGCCCGTTCGATGCGCTCGAACGGGTAGCGGGGAGTCATCGCCTCATCGAGAAGGGCGTCGAGGTCAAGTCGGAGACCTCCAAGTTCCTTGGTTTCCCGCAGAACGATTCTTCCAATGTTCGCACCCGCGTTCAGTTGTCGGTCGAGACTCCAGCCACACGTCGGGCAGACGAACACCGGCCCCACCCTGCTTCGGGGAACTGCAGTACCCCCACATCTCGGGCAGGTTCGTGACGTTCGGAAGGGGTTCACCCAGTAGATCGGGACGCCCCGCTCGGCCGCCTTGTAGGCGAGCTGGCGGTGGAGCTCCCCACGCGGCCAACTCGAGAGACGGCGTCGGGTAGACGGTTTCCGACGGGTCTGGCGGCCCCGGCGTCGGGGCTGGGGCATCTTCGAAAGATCTTCGAGAGCGAGCGCGGCGTTGTTGGCCGCCGCCGCCTCGACCACATGTTTGGTGATTCTGTGAAGACGGGATCGAACTCGATTTCGCTCCCGTTTGCCCTCTCGATTGAGCAAGCGTTTGCCGACCCGTCGGTCGGTCGCCTTCTTCTGTGCGAGGTGGCGACGGCGTTTCATGTGGCAGGACTGGATCTTGGGAATCTCGGCATAGTCGACGCGGACGGCATGAGTTCCCTCCTTCGGTGCGACCGTGACTCCGTCGAGAGAGCCTTCGTTCGAGTCCAGAGCCAGGATCGAGCCGGGAGCGTACGGTTCGGGTGCTGGCTTGCCGCAGATTAGGACCGCGCGCTCGGCGGAGAGATGCAGCTGAGTCACGCGGAGGCCAGGGATCGCGAGAACGCTGCAATGATAGGGGGCGACCCGGACTTGAAATGAGACCCACTCTCCCGAGCGAAGGGAGAGTCGGATCTTCCCCGTGCCAGGGTCAAAGTGGAAGCAGTGGAAGGAAGTTCGTAGGAAGGGTCGGCGGAGGTAAGGGACCGACGAAGGTCGGTTTCGTCGCAGTCGACGACGGTGAGCCCGGGCGAGGCTGAGGGCAAATTCGGCTGCGGCCAGCGCGTGGTAAATGTTCAATCGGAGGGTCTTGGCATGCTGGCTGGCGAATGGCGCGAGAGAGCCTCGGGCGGTCTTGCCGGTCGCGAGCGTCTCTCGCAGTGCAAGATTGGTGAGTAGCCGGAAGTCCGAGAAGAGCGAGAGGACCGAGTGCGGGAGGGGTTCCGCGATCGGGAGTACAAGAGCGCGAACGACTTCGGAAGCTGGAATGCAGGTTTATTGAGGGAATCCAGCGATGTAGTCGAGCCGATGCTTGAACGATGAACGATGAGGACCCCCTGCCCCGTACGGGGCATTGAGATAGATCCCAAAGCAAAGGTTGGACCAAGGTTCAAATACGATGCCGGCCGGAGTTCCGACGACCACAGGGCCGCGGACCCGGGACCTTACGTTCCCGGTCCGCCGGCTCGGGTTTTTGAAAGAGGTGAAACAAGGTGAGCGAGAGCGGGAAAGGACTGACCGAAAGGACGCTGGGATTCGCGTTCGGAATCGCCGGCGCGGTGCTGGTGGCGATCAGCGCCCTGGTCCGCTTCGTGGGCGGATTCGTCGACGCCGGGCTCGGCCATCTGTCGGGGGCGGTCGACGCGTGGGGAGGGGCCTTCGTCTTCCTCGTCCTCGCGGGGGTCCTCGGACTGTTCGCCTACCTCGGCCACCGGCGCTGGAGTGCCCGGCCGATGAGCTCCGGGGTCGTGTTGGTCGTGGTCTCGGTGGTGAGCTGGTTCGCGCTCGACGTCTCGGGGAGCATCCTCGCCCTGGTGGGGGTCTTCCTCGTCTTCGTCGGGGGCCTCCTCTACCTCCTCACCGGGCTCGAACTCCCCCGGGCGCGCCTGGCGACCGCGTAAGCGGGCGTCACGGCACCGCCGGCCCGCTGCCAACCTCTTCCCCCTTTTCCTAGGACGGACCCACCGCCCCGGCTTCACCAAAGCTCGAGGGTCGGGCGCGCTCTCAGCGGGGTGCCCCCAACGAGGGCTTATCCAAAGTGGGCCTACGGCGATTCGGGCGGAACGGCCCTTAGGAGTCGGTTCGGATGGTTCCTTCCCCCGAAGAGTCCACGTTCCTCGGTGCCGGCGGCCTTCGATTGTTCCGTCGGACCTGGCGACCGACGGGACCGCCGCGGGGCACGGTCGTGCTCGTCCACGGACTGAAGGACCACAGCGGGCGTTACACGGCGATCGCGGAGGCGCTCCTTGCCCGGGGTTACGTCGTGGAGGCCTTCGACCTCCCCGGCCACGGGCGCTCCGAAGGACGGCGCGCGTTTATCCGGACGTTCGACGATCTTCTCGAGGACTTGGATCGGCTCCTCGGTACGTTGCGGGAGCGTCGGTCGCCCGAGCCGATGTTCCTTTTCGGCCACAGTCTCGGCGGGGAGCTCGTCGCGCTGTTCACCATCACACGGAACCCACCGGTGGCCGGGGTCCTGCTGAACGGTGCGGCTCTCAAGGTCCCGAACGACGTCTCGCCCCGGCTCGTTCGGACGACGAAGTTCCTGGGCCGCTGGCTGCCCGGGCTGAGGGTCTTCAAAGCCCCCGACGAGCAGTACTCCCGGGACCCGGACGTGGTTCAGTCGATGAAGCTCGATCCGCTCATCGAGCACCGCCCGATGCCCGCGAGGACGGCGGCCCAGTCGCTGCTCGCCATGGATCGGATCGCGGCGGGTCGCGCTCAGTTCCAGCGCCCGCTCCTCGCGATGCACGGGACCGCGGACCGTTTGACGAACCCCGAGGGAAGCCGAGAGCTCGTCGACGCCGCGGTGTCGTCCGACAAGCTCCTCCGTCTCTGGCCCGGCTGGTTCCATGACCTGCTGCACGAGCCGGAGCACGCCGCCGTGACCGCGGAGCTCCTCGCCTGGATCGAGAAACGCACGCCCGCCGCGGCTTCCTGATCGGACGGGGTCGGTCGCGGCCCCGCGAGGGGCCCGGACGCCGGATGGAACATATGCCGGGAGCGCCATGCGGGCCCGTAGCATGGCCCTTGCAGCGATCCCGGTCATCCAGGACCTCGCCGTCGTGCTCGTGGTCGCGCTCGGCATGGCCGTCGTGGCGTACCTCCTGCGCCAGCCGCTCGTGATCGGCTACATCCTGGCCGGGATCATCATCGGCCCGTACACGCCGCCGTTCAGCCTCCTCACCCACCCCGAGGTCCTGAACCTCCTCGCGGAGATCGGGATCGTCTTCCTCCTCTTCGCGATCGGCCTCGACTTTCCGATCGCGAAGCTCCGCTCGGTAGGCCGGCCGGCGATCGTCATCGCGCTCACAGAATCGCTCGGGACGTTCTTCCTCGGGTTCGTCGTCGCCCTCGCCCTGGGACTCCCCCGGTTCGACAGCCTGTTCCTCGGGCTCGCCATCTCGGTCACGAGCACCGTCATCCTGTCCCGGATCCTCGAAGAGCTCGGGGTCTTCCAGCGGGACGAGACGAAGCTTGTCCTGGGGATCGCGGTCGTCGAGGACATTATCGTCGTCTCGGTCCTCGCGGTCCTCCAATCCCTCGCCCTCACCGGCTCGGTCGCGGTCGTGAGCGTCGGACTATCGCTCGCGCTCGTCGGGGCGTTCATCGCCGGCACGATCGTGCTCGGCTCCCGGTCGATCCCGCGGCTCGTCGATGCCATCGCGCGCACCGAGCGGACGGACCTCCTCGTGATCGGCGTCCTCGCGGTCGCATTCGGGCTCTCGATCGTCGCGAGCCTGATCGGCATCTCCGTCGCGACCGGGGCGTTCCTCGCGGGGGTCCTCGTCGCCGAGTCGAAGAGCCAGCCCCGCGCGAATGCCCTCGTGACCCCGCTCAAGAGCCTCTTCGGGGCGATCTTCTTCGTGTCGATGGGGGCGCTCATGAACATCGGCCTTCTCCCGGCCTACGTCGTCCCCATCTCGATCCTGCTCGCCACCGCGTACATCGCGAAGTACGTCCTCGTGTACGTCGCGGCCCGCGGCCAGCGGCTGCCGCCGGTCGCCGCCCGCCGGGCCGCCTCGAGCTTCTCTGCGCTCGGCGGCGAGCTCGCGCTCGTCGTCGCGAAGGGCGGGGCGGACGTCGGGATCACGAGTCCGTTCGTGTTGCCGATGATCGGTACGATGACGCTGGTGACCGCCTTCCTCTCGCCCTACATCGTACGAATCGGCTGGAGCCGGTTCGTCGCGGCCGATCGGATCGAGCCGACGACGCCACCCGAACCCGGATAGCGGTCGCCAGCGCCCCCATGGGGCGTCGTCGGATCGCCTCCCGAGAGGTCGATGCCTTCCGGGCGCCGATACTCCGCGCCTACACCGTCGTCCGGCGTATCGGCCGCGTATCTCCGTCCAGGGTATTTCTGCCTCGAGCCCTCCAAGGACGAGGTGATGAGGGACGCTCGACGGAGTGCGGGGACGGAGACGACTCGACCATTCGGACACCGGGTCCGCGGGGCTCTCGTTCCCGCCGTGGCCCTCCTCATCCTCGGCGGTGTCGCCGGGGGGTGGCTCCTCGTCGCCGGGCATTCCACCGCGACAACGCCCTCGGTGGCGGCCCCGATCGTTCCCTCGTCGAATGCGACCGGGCTGGGGCTGAACGCCACCGCGACCCCGACCTCCGGCGTCGCCCCGCTGACCGTCGCCTTCCTCGCGACCCCCTACGGGGGATCACCGCCCTACCGGGTCGGCGTCGACTTCCGAGATGGGACGCCCACCGTCGTCGTCAACAATTCCGGGTCCGGCACGTCCACGCGGGTCAACCACACCTACGCGAACGCGGGGACCTACGCGCCGCTCCTATGGGTCAACGATTCGGCCGGAGGTTCCAACACCAGCTCGCTGACCATCGCGGTGACGTCCGGAACCGGCAGCGGAGGCAATAGCTCCCCGCGGGTCTACATCAGCGGGTCCACCTTCCTGGGCGTGGTTCCGCTCAACGTCACCCTCGACGCGAACGTCGCCGGAAACGCTACGCCCACGAGCTTCAGCTGGAGCTTTGGCGACGGCACGAACGGTTCCGGCAATCCGGTGTCCCACCTGTACACGAGCGCCGGAACCTTCCTCGCCGAGGTCCGCGCGGCGGGGCTCGTTAACGGGACGACCGTGAATGCGAGCGCGACCATCGTGGTCGTGAACCGATCATCGTGCGGTTCGGGGAACGGTACGACGTTGCAGGTGAACGGCTGCGTCGCTCCGTCGTCCGGACCGGCGCCGCTCACGGTCACGTTCACGACCCAACCGAGCGGGGGGACCGGTATCTACAACGTCAGTTTCGGGTTCGGGGACGGGTCGTCGTTCGGTCTCGTCCGTCTCGCCCACCCGGCGGTGCCCTACCAGCTGAACCACAATTACTCCGCCGTCGGGTTCTACTACCCTTGGATCATCGTGAACGATTCCGCCGGAACCCGCGTCACCCAGGGGTTCACGGTGAACGTGACCGGGGGCAACGGGACGCCGCACCTCACCCTCGCGGCCGTTCCGTCCTCGGGCACCGCCCCGCTGTCGGTCACTCTTTGGGCCAACGTGAGCGGGAACGCCTCCCCCACCGCGTACAACTGGCGGTTCGGGGACGGCGGGAACGGCACCGGGACTCCGATCGGCCATGTCTACACGCACCCCGGGACGTACCGCGCGGTGGTCGTCGTGAGCGGCGTGGGTCCGAACGGCTCGCTCGCCGCGAACACCACGATCGTCGTCGCCAACGGTTCCGGCCGCGGCTCGGGAAACGGGTCGCTCCAGGTTGGGTTGAGTGCGGTTCCGTCCTCCGGGAGCGCCCCGCTCAACGTGACGGTCACCGTCAACGTCACCGGAGGCACGGCGCCGTACATCCTCGCGTGGTGCCAGTACGTGGGCAACGGGTCGTGCAATCTCACCAACTTCGCGATCAACGTGAGCGCCCACCATCTCGCCTTGCTCCACCTGTTCGAGAATCGCTCGGGCACCATCACGGTCCTCGTGCGGGCCTCGGACAGCAACCACAGCGTAACGATCGCGACCGTCGGGATCGTCGTCGGGGGCGGCACGCCCCTCTCCGCGCGCATCACGCTCAACACGACCGGGGGCGTCGCACCGCTCGTGGTCGGCTTGAACGGAACCGTAAGTGGCGGAACCTCGCCGTACACGATGCAGTGGTTCTTCGGGGACGGGGACGTCGGCTCCTCGCTCTCCGGGGTCGTCGTCGCCCACACCTACACCCCGGGTCACTACTGGGCCGTGCTGCACGTGAGCGACTCGTCCGGGCATGCCCTTGTCCGGGCCGCGCCGCATGAGATCGACGTGAACTCCACCGACGGGGGAGGCTGCGCGCTCCCGCTCACCCTCGCTCCCCCGAACAGCCTCGCCGGAGGGATCATGGGTCTCCCGGTGAGCGTCTTGCTCGTGGTCGTGGCCGCGGGAGGTCTCGGAGCGGGACTCGCGATCTCCGCGATCGGGTACCAACGTCTTCGCCGACGACTCGACCGGGCCGAGGGGGAGACGCTCGCCCTCACGATGGAGGGACCACTGCGGCCGCCCGCCGGGTGAACCGGGCGGCCCAGCTCCGGGATCCGGGCTCCGGCCCGGGTCCTCCCGCGGCGGCCCGATGGCGGATCCGCTTGCCCCCGGGCGGACGCGCCGTCGAATTGTTCCCCGTCCTTCTGTTAGTTCTCGCGCCGGGGGTGGGAGCCGCCGCCCACTCCGGTCCGTTGGAGTCGTCGTTCAGTATCTCGCTCTCGGCCACGCCGTCCACCGGTCCGGCCCCGCTCCCGGTGTCCTTCGAGGTCACGGTCCTCTCCGGTTCCCCGTCGACGTACAACTGGAGCTTCGGCGATGGCACCTACCTGAACGGCACGAACTCGAGCGACGCGAGCCCGACGCACGTCTACAGTCGGCCGGGATCGTACACGGCGCTCGTGGAGGTCCACGAAGGGTCCGACGCGGTCACGCGGGAGCTCAATCTCTCGGTGACCACACCTCCCCTATCGGGTGCGGTGAGCGCCAGTGTCAGCTCGGGAACGGTGCCGCTAACCGTCCTGTTTCAAGCGACCGTCGCGGGCGGGAGCGGGACCTACCTGACCCTGCGATGGGACTTTGGCGACGGGGGGGTGGGGACCGGTCTCGTCGTTCGCTACACCTTCGAACGCGCGGGGAGTTTCCACGTGACCTTCACCGCTAACGACACCCAAGGGGACGTGCGCCAGAGCTCGGTCGACATTCACGTGAACGCCGTCGCCGTGAGCCCGCAAGCGCGTTCGATCTTCCCCACCGGTCTCCTGGCCGGTTGGGTCGCCCTGAGTTTTGCGGTGGGGGTGGCCGTCGCGCTGTCGGCGCGATGGGGGCTCGGCCGTCGCTCCGACCGACAACGCCGCGAGCTCGACCTGGCGGAGCGCACCCTGTCGAGCGGGAACGGCTTGATGGCCGGCTCCGCCGACGGACCGTGGGTCGGGCCCCCGGACGCCGCGCCGACTCTGGCCGCCTCCCCCCTCCCGTCAGTGGCGGGCCCCAACGTCGTGGCGGTGGGCTCCCCCTCGGATACGATCCTACCTCCCGTTCGGAGCGAACCTGCATCACCCGTGGAGGGTCTACGCGTGTCGCAGCGAATCGTGCTCCATCTGGCCGGCCAGGGGGCGCTCCGGGCCGACGACGTTGCGACCCTCGCGTTCACGCAGAGCGGCATGGCGGCGGCCCTGGGCATCCGTCAGAACGCGCTCACGAACGTCCTGCGTCGGCTGTTGGCCGCGGGGGTACTGACGGTGGATGTCCGTCACGTCACGGGCCAGCCACGCCGGTTGAAGGTCTACGCGCTCACGGCCCGGGGCGAGGCGCTGGCTCGCGACCTGCGGTCGGGATAGAACGCGGGGAATCCCCGTAGGACTCGGAGGGCCCGGACCTTCCCGCGGCGTACCGCGGGGTGATGTATCACGCGGTCCGCACGAGCGGACGGGCCGATCGGCTGCCGGCGAAGACGAACGCCGGCGCGAACAGGGTGAGGAACGGGGCGACGAAGAGGAGATACTGCACGTCGGGCACCGGCGTGATGAGAGCGACGAACGGCCCGACCAAGGCGAGAAGGAGGAGGGCGTAGAGCGCGGCTGCGCCGTAGAAGCTGCTGTGATGGTACCGGCCGCCGGTAAACGAAAGTCCCAGCACCAGCCCCACCCCGCCCAACCAGCCCAGCCAGAACCCGACGAGCCCGGTGTACGCGCCGAGCGGCTGCCCCGATCGCAGGCAGGAGAGGAGGTGCGTCGGACGCCCCTGCAGGCAGGCGACGAGCGAGTTGCCCGAGCCGAGGAGGAGCCCCGCGGCCACGAGCAGGAGGAGGAATCCCAAAGATCCCAGGATGCAGAGTCCGGCCGCCGTGCTGTACCGCGCATCGACCTTGCGGAGCGCACCGAAACCGAGCCGGTAGGAGAAGAGCGAGAGCAGGAACAGGAACGCGCCGGCGAAGACGAGGAAGGTGATCACTTCGATGAGCGTCGTTCCGAAGGTGAAGAAGCCCCCGGGGTTGTACTTGGCCAACAGCAGAAAGGCGATCGGAAGGACGAGGGCGAAGAGCCCCCCGGCGATCCCGAGTCCGGCGCCGACCGCAAGACGGTGCAGTCCCTTCCGCTCCCGGTCGCTCTCCATCGCCGCCGACGCGGCCGCCACGGCGGGGTCGGTAGCTACCACGGTTTCCCCGGTAGGACGAGCCTCCGGCGCGTTGATTCGACCACGATCGAAAGGAGCGGCATCGTCTCCACCACCCGGAAGGCGTTGCTCATCGGTCAAAATCCTTCGTATGCACGCGCCGGCGGGCGACCGGCGACCGTCGCCGTCGGAACCGGCCCGGGACAAGGCTGAAACCCGACCCACCCTTCGGACCCTCGCCGTGCATCATCGCCTCCTTCCGCCCGTTCGGCTTCCGCTGCGGAGTCGACGATTGGCCCTGCGGCCCCCCCGCCGTGCGGACGTCCCGATTCTGGTTCGGGAACTCGAGGACCGTCGCATCTACGAGAATGTGGCTCGCATACCCTACCCGTACCGTGCCCGGGACGGGTACGAGTGGGTCCGGCGCACGGAACGGTCGCGCCTTCGGGGAGATCGACTGGGACTCCTGATCGTACGCGCCAAGGATGCCGCGGTGATGGGCGGGATCTCGATCTCGCCGGACGGCGATGACGCGGCGACCCTGATCATCGGTTACTGGCTCGGGCAGAGCTACCGAGGGCAGGGGTTCGCGACCGAAGCGGTGACGACGATCGTACGTGCTGCGT
>JAKIWS010000024.1 GCA_022749895.1 Thermoplasmata archaeon | reverse complement strand
GGTTTTCTACTACTCTTTTCACCTCAGCGTCGGCGACCGGATGAGGCTGAATTTCTCGTTGTCGTTTGTAAGCAAGGGCAGCGGGGGAGTCCTGTGGTGGCCGTTCTTCTGCATCGAAGACATCACGACGTCCAAGAATTGGTGCGGTAACGATTTCGCGGTCCAAGAAGCTCATCTGTTCACTTCGGCGGAGTGGATTGGTGAGGACCCGTCCTACGGCGGTAATGTCGCCGCCTATACCGAGCCCAAGACTGGGTCTCAGACCTGGATGCACGGTCCCTGGACCACGGACTCGGGACGGCAGAGTTCGGATTTCCTCGTCCCTCTCCTCGAACAGTACCTGAACGAGAGCATCGCGTTTGGCGGCGGAATCTGCTTCGAGCAGGACTTGTCGCCGAATTCGAACTCGGGAGGTATCTCAATCTACTTCACATATGCATCCCGTACTTACAACTGTTAGGAGGCCCATTACAGGCCCGAGGGGGTGGCCACCCGGATGATCAAAGCATCGAGACCTGCTCGACCGATGTCAACGCCGATCGTCGTGGGTTTGGTGGTCCTCGTGTTGATTCTTGCTACTGGCGTCGGGATCCTTTACTTGAAACGCATCGGGACGACCACAACACAGGTTCCATTCACGGCGAGAGTCGTGCTACCAGCTGGCGTCGTGGTTTCTGTGGTCGGGTGCCCGGTCTTCTTCGGCTTCAACGTGTCCGGAGTTGAGGACCTGAACGGAACGGTCCATTCAAGTAGCATAGTGCAGCTCTACTTGGAGAATTCGACGGTGGTTCCTGAGAGCACTTTTCATTGTCCTCCCTGTCCACCTTGCTCCAATCCAATCCCCACCGCGCAGTTTAACGGGACGTACCAAATGTCGTCACTCCGCGGTTCCGGTGCGTCTGGTACTCTCACGGCCGGGAATTGGTTCCTCGCTCTCGGCGGCTACTCAAATGTGACCGTTGTTGCTGAGATTTCTCTGCGGCCAGCAAGTTGAGACGATCCTCGGCATCCCCAGAGCTCTTGATCACAGTCGGCTCATGTTGAGCTTCGGGACCGCGTATCCAGAGATCGCTCCTGCTTGGTTGCGCGGCCGATTTCGCAAGGACCCTTCCGGGGAAAACACTAGTGTGTGCGATGATATCAATCGCAACGGGTCTCAGTCTCTCTCCGGTTCCCGACATCTCGAATTGGCTTCGGTTGGCTCGAGGCCCTAGTCCGATCGAATCCACCTACCCGTCACCGGACATGCCAGCGGGGGCCTACCGTGTCGGGGACCGGTGCGCCAATGGAAGTTCGGCGTCTTGGGCTGACTGGTGCTCGGTTCATGACAGTCCGAGCGACCCGAATCCTGGTTGCCCGGTCCAGCAAGAGCCAGGAAAAACCATTCCTGCTCGCGACCAGCGTCGTGATTCTCCCGCAAGAATCGGTCCCTAGCGGGATTCCAGACAGGTCGGCCGGAAGACTAGGTCGACCTGGGCTGGTCGGACGCCGTTAGCCGTTATTGGCCCTTGTACAAAGGCCAAAACTAAGCTATCGCTCGACGACCCGAGATCGGGCCGGAGCATGGTTCTCGCGTCGGATTCGATAAGTTAATTTATCGAATACCCCCACGCCCGGCTCTCATTGAAAGGGCTCAGAATTGGTCATTTCGGCGAGGACGTACCTCCGAGGCGTCCTTGTTTGTCCCCCCCCCATAACGGCTTTGTTGAACCCGGGCGTCGAACCCGTCGATGAGGCCACCGGCGCCCCGAGTGGTCGAAGACGAGCTCGCATCGAAGATCGACGCGATCGCCCGAATCGGATCGTGTTACCGTCCGACGATCGCCCCCGACGGGAGCGCGATCGCGTTCCTGTCCGATCTGAGCGGTTCCCCCCAAGTCTGGAAAGTCTCGACGATGGGCGGTTGGCCCGAACAACTCACCGCGTTCGACGACCCCGTCCAGGATGCAGCGTGGTCTCCGAGCGGCGAGTGGATCGCGTTCATGCTCGCCCCAGGGGGAGGCATGAACGGGCAGATCTGCCTCGTTCGTCCGGACGGGACGGAGCTACGGAGGTTGACCCCGAAGGGCCCGACCAACAATTGGCTCAACTGCTGGTCCCGAGATGGGCGGCTCCTCGGTTACTCTACGAACGAGCGGGACCCCTCCCGGTTGGAGTGTGTCGCGAGGGACATCCGGTCCGGCGAATTGAAGCGACTCGGGCTGGCCCCCGGGACGGGCGACGTCGTCGATTTCGCGCCCGACGGCACGACCGCCCTCACGTTGATCGTCCCCCAACGAAGCGATTCGAATCTCTACCTCGTGGACCTCCCGTCCGCCGAGGCAAAGCTGCTCACCCCCCATGACGGGCCCGCGAACATCCGGCGGGCCCGCTTCGCTCCGGACAGTTCCACCATCTATCTCGCCTCCAATCTCGACTCAGAGTTCGTTCACTTCGCTCGCCTGAGGTCCGACCCGGGTCCTTCGACGCGCGCCCTGGAGATACTGGCCACACGGGGGGACGCCGACCTAGAGTGGTTCGACGTGAGCGAGGACGGCCGTCGAGCTGCGCTGTTCTGGAATGTGGCCGGCCGCTGCGAAATGGACGTCCTCGACCTTACGACCGGGAGCCTCACCAAGGGACCGCCTCTCCCCGGAGAGATCATCGACGGTCCGGTCTTCACGCGTGACGGTCAGACCCTCGTATCGTCCTTTAGCGGTGCCGCGCTACCGTGGGACCTGTGGGTGCTCGGAGCGGGCGAGCGCTCGTTCCGACAGTTGACGTGGAGCCCGCATGCCGGCGTCCGCCTGATCGACCTGATCGCCCCCGCGCTTCTTCCCTTCACGGCGGAAGATGGCCTGCCGTTGTCGGGATGGCTCTACCGGCAACCCGGAGCGTCCGCCGCCGGACCGGTCGTCCTCAGCTTCCACGGTGGACCGGAGGCTCAGGAACGGCCGTACCTCGACGCCACCTACCAGGCACTCCTGACGCAGGGGATCAGCGTCTTCGCGCCGAACGTGCGAGGGTCTTCAGGATTCGGCAAGTCGTTCGTCAATCTCGATAACGGTCCTCTCCGCGTGAACGCGGTCCGCGACATTGGCGCGTGCGTCCGAGCCGTGGTCCACGCGGGGGTGGCCGACCCGGCACGGATCGGAGTGATGGGAGGTTCCTACGGCGGCTACATGACCATGGCAGCGTTGACAGAATTCCCCCACCTTTTCGCCGCCGGAGTCGACCTGTTCGGGATCGTGAACTTCGAAACGTTCTTCGCGGACAGCGAACCGTGGATGGGTGCAGTTTCCAAGGTCGAATACGGAGACCCGGAGACGCAGCGAGAGCTGCTGCGCTCGTTGTCCCCGATCCACAAGCTCGACCGAGTGCGGGCGCCGACCTTGGTCCTCCACGGGGCGAACGACACGAACGTTCCGGTAATCGAGGCGGAGCAGGTCGTCAGCGAGCTGCGGAAGCACAACATTCCGGTCGAACTTGTCCTCTTTCCGGACGAGGGGCACGGGTTCGTGAAGACGGCCAATCGAATCCGAGCCGCGAAGGAGATTGTCCGTTGGTTCGTCCGTCACCTCCAGGGGTCCCCCCCGGGTGATTCTCGGTAGCGTCGCACCTAGTCCGCCGGGTGGTGCGGACACCACCGAGGGCCGGGATCTGGGCAGGGAGAGTCCCACCCCAGATCGGCCCCGTTGTTTACGGGGTCGCAGGTCATCCCGCGGCCTCGCACGGGCGACGCCGGGAGCGGCTCGGGCCCCGCGCCGTTCCCCGGGTTTCCGGATTCATGCCGCGGAAACAGGTATAATACGACTGTCCGAGTAAGGGAGCCGCGAACTCGGTCGGTCGATCGACGGGTGGACAGAACATGACCAGCAAGAAGCTCCGTATCTTGGTCGGGACGCGAAAGGGCGGCTACGTCGTCGAAGGTGACGTCGGGCGCAAGAACTGGAAGCTGGCCTCTCGGTTCGAAACTGGCTACGAGGTGTTCCACATGAACGCGGACCCCCGTCATCCGGGTGACGTCTACTCATGCGTCAACTCCTGGCTCTGGGGGCCGGCACTGTTCCGCTCCCACGACTACGGTACGAAGTGGGAAGAGATCGGTACCCCCCTGCTCGCGGCCAAGTCCTCTCGGAAGCCGCGCTTCGACCCCGAGAACCCCGAAGCCCCCGCCCCCACCTACCCGGTGGCGAACCTATGGCATCTCGAGCCCGGTCACCCGAAAGAACCGGAGACCCTGTTCATGGGCTTAGACCCGTACTCGCTGCACCGCAGCGACGACCTCGGAGCCACCTGGACGCCCGTCACGGGCCTGAACGACCATCCCTCGAAGGAGAAGTGGAACCCGGGCAACGGGGGCCCCTGTCTGCACACGATCCTCGTCGATCCCCGGCGCCCCGAGCGGATCTACGCCGGTATCTCGGCCGCGGGGTTGTTCCGAACGGACGATGGCGGGAAGAAGTGGTCTCTCGCGAACCAAGGGGTGGAGACCCCGTTCAACCCGGAGAAGTTCCCGGCCGTGGGGCAGTGCGTGCACAAGGTCGCCCTCGATCCTGCCCGCCCGGATGTGCTGTACCGGCAGGACCACGGGGGGATCTATGTCAGCCACGACGCGGGGGAAAAATGGGAGCGCATCGGGAAGAGTCTCGACGACGACTTCGGATTCGTCGTTGCGACCGCCAAGCATCTTCCCAACAAGGCCTTCTTCGTCCCCTTGAACAGCGAGAACCGGATGACGTACAAGGGAGGTCTCCAAGTCTACGAATGGAACGAGTCGACGAAGAAGTGGAGCACCCTGATGCCACCGAGCCGATTCCCCGGGGACTTTGGGATCCATCGGGAAGGCATGGCCTGCGACTCGCTCGACCCGGCCGGGATCTACGTGGGGACGACGACCGGGGAGCTTTTCGTCTCCCCCGACGGAGGAAAGGATTGGAATCAGGTACCGTTCCGGTTTCCGGCGATCCATTCGGTCTCCGTTGCGGGACCCGGGTAACGGGTTTCGACCGGGCGCGCCCATTCCCCGCACCGCGAGGCACCGGACGGCGATCGTACCCTCGCGACGTCCGTTCTGCCAAGATCGGCGGCGTCTAGCGTGGGAGTTCCCGCTTTCGGCGGGTTTCCGATACCGTCGGGCTCCCCTCGGGCTTCCGTCAGGCTCCGAATTACCGCTCGGCGTTTATGGCGCGACTACCCCTATCGGGGCCTTTAACTCCCCGACCCAATTTGCGTGCCCATGAGCGGGAGCCGGCGACGGCTCGCCGCGGTCATGTTCACCGACATCGTGGGATTCACGGCGGTCACACAACGCGATGAAGCCGCGGCCGTCCGCTTGCTCGAAGAACATCGCTCCCTGCTCCGCCCGCTGTTCGCGGCCCACGGAGGCCGATCGGTGAAGACCATCGGGGACGGTTTCCTCGTCGAATTCCCGAGCGCCCTCGAGTCCGTCATGTGCGCCCAGAGGATCCAATCGGAGCTGCGCCAACGCAATTCCTGGGTCGACGCACCGGAACGGATCGTGCTGCGGGTGGGGATCCATGTGGGAGATATCATCGACCAAGGCGACGACCTGGTCGGGGACGCGATCAATGTCGCGTCGCGGATCGAGCCGCTCGCCGAACCCGGAGGTATCTGCATCACCGGGCAGGTGCTGGATCAGATCGGGAACAAGTTGGCCATAGAATGGGAGAAGCTGGAGGCCCCGAGGCTCAAGAACGTGGAGTCCTCGATCAACGTCTACCGGCTCGAGGGGCCGGCTTCTGCGACGACTTCCCCCACTCCCCCCCCGGACCGGGTGTCCTTCGTTCGCATGGCCGTGCTCCCGTTCACGAGCATGAGTACCGATCCCGCCGACGAGTTCTTCGCCGATGGCCTCACGGAGGACCTGATCACGCATCTCTCGAGGGGCACCGCGTTGCGCGTGGTCGCACGGACCTCCGTCATGCCGTACAAGGGACTCCGCAAGGGGATCCGTGAGATCGGCCGCGAGCTGGAAGTCGGGTCGATCCTGGAAGGGAGTGTGCGTCACTTCGCCCAAACGATCCGGATCGCGGTCCGGCTGATCGACGCCGGTACCGAAGAACACCTCTGGGAAGGTCGCTTCGACCGCGAGCTGACGGACGTCCTGGCCGTGCAGGATGAGATCGCTCAATGCGTGTCGAAGGTCTTGCAGGGGAAACTCGTCACGCGCATCCCCCCCATGTTGAGGAATCAACGCGCACGCGTGGCGGCGGGTCCGAACTAGGACGAATGGCGCCGATCGACTTCCGCGTTTGATTTTCGGGCTTCGACCTCGCACCAGGATCACGACTTCGAGCGGTGCTCTCCCCGTCCGACCTTCCGGCCGTATTGTCCCCTCGGAGGCCGAGACGTACTCCGAGGGGCGAGCCTAGCGGTTGGAAGGCTCCGTGGAAGACCGGAGCTCGAGCCCGATCTGTCTCGCGGCAGCGAGGTCATCGCGATTCGCCCAGTGTTCCACGATCCGCCCGTCCACCGTCTTGAACAAGTGCATGTGCTGCACTTTGTAGCTCCGACCGGTGGGTCGGAGTCCCTGAAAGATCCCACTGTTCACGGGGATGGCGGGCTCCGCGGCATGAACCCCTTCGCAGGTCGTCCGGACCGCGACCCAGTCCCCCTGCGCCACCGTCTCGTGGAGCGTGTGGTGCTCCCGGAGGGACCTCAGACTTTCGTAGACCTTCGATATCGCTGCCGGATCGACCTTCCGGCCGTGATTGAACGACTCGGCCGCCCACAAGTCGGCGGCGCCTTGTACGTCGCCCGCGTTCAGGAGCTCGAACTGGCGGCGGACCAATTCCTCGTTCTCTTTTGCCCCCATCGACTCGCCGATTCCCTGATCGAGATAAAGGGTCCATGGGGCGAGATTCCGGCGACTCGCGTCCGACACCCACCGGCGTGGGCGGGGCCCCTTGCCTCAGACTCGCGTACGACGACGGTGTAGGACCACGTAGCCCACCACCGCCGCGCCCGCCACGCCCACAGCGACGAGGAGCCCGACGAGGGTCGTCGAATCTCCGAACGCACTCGATGAGACCTGGTTCAGCGTGATCGTCGCGTGCGCGGTCGTCCCAGGGTGCACGACGACCGTGCGGTCGATCTCGCCGAATCCGGCGAGGGTCGCCACCAACAGATGAGCTCCCGCGGCTACGGAGAGGTTGAACGTCCCGGCGGTGCCCAGGACCACCGGTTTCCCATCCAACGTGACGGCGGCCGAGGAAGGGACGATGGTGGCGGCGATCCAGCCCGGCGCCGTCGGCAGGCTCAGTTTCACGGTCGTGACCGCGTTGGCCCGCACGACGGCGGTCGTCGTCAGCGCGTTGAATTGGGAAGCGCTCGCGTCGACCGTGTGCGAGCCGGGGGGGAGATCGAGGGAGAACACCCCGCCGGTCAGGTTGACCGCGAGTCCATCGACGAGAATCGTCGCGCTGGACGGGACGACGGTCCCGACGAGCGTTCCGATGATGAGCACGAGCGACACGTTCGCGGTGAGGCGACCGAACGGATCCATCCGGAGCGGACCGGAGGACGACGAGTAGAAGCCCGGGGAAGTCGCGTTCACCCAGTACATGCCCAGGCCCTCCCGAACCGAATAGGCGCCGGCGGTGACCGTCGCCGCGATTCCGTTGACGGTCACGGTGGCGTTCCCCGGCGCGACGGTCCCGTTGATCCATCCGGGAACGGGAGCGAGCGTGATCGGGAGGAACGTGGTATGATTGAACCGGACCGAGACCGAGCTGTTCACGTAGGGGGCGTAATTCCGTAGGGTTGCGGTCAGCGTGTAGTCCCCGGGGGCCACGGTCGCGGAGAAACTCCCGTTTCGCGCGACGGCGAGTGCGGTTCCGTTCAGCCGCACCGACGCGCCGACCGGGCCGACCGAGCCGGCGAGCGTTCCGGGCACCGCCGATAGCGTCACGTTCACGTAGGTCACGTTCCCGGGAGTAACGTTGGCCACCACGGTGACCGGCCAGTATCCGACGGCCCAAGCTTGAACCACGTAACTGCCCGGAAGCTCGGGTTGGCCCGAGACACCCGAGCTGTTGACGGCGGGGGCGTGATCGATCTCGACCGTCGCCGTGACGGGCCGGATGTTCACGCTCAACGCGCCCGGAGCCCCGGCCGCGTGACAGCGTTCGCCCAGCGTAGGAACGTAGCAGGCGGTCAGGCGGTCCGCCCCGTGCACGGTCGTCGCGAGGGTCCGGTTCGTCGTCGCGACCGACCCGAACCAGACGTCAAAGTACCAGGGTACGCCGTTCACGTACACCGTGGGCGGCACCGTGAGATGGAGGGAATCCCCCACCAGGGCGCTCACCCCCGCCGGGGGACCCCCGGCGGAAAGATTGCCTCGGAAAGGAACCGTCCCGTTGACGGAGATGTTGACCGGAACGTTCGCGCCGATGGACACGTTGGTCAGTTCCGCCGTGTAGAACGTGATGTTGTAGTCGACACCCCAAAGGCACGGGCTGCAGCTCCACGATAGCGGCGACCTCGCATCGGTCCAGAGGGGACGAGCGCCGAGCTGGTCGGTCATGATGTGCGTGTAGTCCCCGATCCACCAGCCGGCCTGCCCTCCGGTCCGATAGGTCGGGACCGAGTCGTTGTTGCTGACCGAGAACTGATTTTCGAATGTGGCGCCGCCGTTCCGCGATTCGGCCGCGTAGAGCCGGTAGTGGCCATCCGAGGGCCGTTCACCGTACCATTCCGCGTAGACGGTGCCGTCCGGTCCCACCGCGATGTCCGGCTGGTACGCTTCCTGGGTCAGGTTCGAGTTCACCGTGGCGGGTGGGGTCCAGGTCGTTCCGTTGTTCGACGAGTACGCCACGGACACGAACGGCGAACCGGCGACACCGCCGGAGCCGTTCTGCCAGATCGCGAAGAGACGTCCCGTGTAGGAGTTGCCGGAGAATCCATCGACCCCGAGACCGGGCAGGGTGAAGGCCCGGAAGAAATCGGGGGTGGGGGACGCGCCGCTCACGGCCGTGCCGATCATCGTGGGGGCACTGAAGTGGGCCGCGTGGTCGGTCGATCGGCTGAACTCGATGCCTCCCGCCCCGTACCAGACGGCGTCGACGCCGCCGGACGGGTCCACCACGATCTCGACCCCGAGACCGCCCGCGGTGCTCACGTTGACGGGGGGGCTCCACGTTCGACCGTGGTCCGTGGAGTTCCGGAGCGCGATCGTTCCGTTGTTGTCATCGTTGTAGGCGACGTAGACTTCGCCCGTCTTCGCGTCGACCGCGATCCACGGCTTGTCCATGAAGCCCCCGGCGACGGTGCCGGCGAGGCCGATCGGAGTCCCCCACGTGTTCCCCCCGTCGATCGAGATCGTCACGTAGAGGGCGATCTGAGAGAGGGGCCCCGTGCACCCTGTCTGATTGCCGATCCCCGTCGTGAGATCGACGTAGTAGACCGTGTTGTTGCCGCCGAAGCCGATCGCGGTGTCGGCAAGGTGCTCGTGGCCGCACGTCGGCGAGGACGAGCTGGTCCAGTCCGGGCTGATAGGTAGAGTTTGGTCCACCCAGGTCCTCCCTCCGTCCCACGAGGTGAACGCTCCGCTTACCCCCGTGGTGTAGTACGCCGACGAGTTGTACGAACCGCCGTACTGGTACAGACCTCCGGCGACCAGATTCTTCGGATTGTTCGGGTTCTCGGCGATCATCCCTTCGCCGCTCCAGTTGGCAACCAGCCAGTTCGTGGAGCTTGAGCCAAGGAGGGGGGGCCCGGCCTGCGGTCGCTCGAGGCGAGGGGCGAGGTGCGTCGCCGTCGTCGACGCACCGCAGACAGGGGAGGCACACCGGGTACCACTTCCGGAACGCACGGGCGGCGGCGCGAACTGGTGGGAGCTCGGCGTCTTCGCGGGGACGGAGGGCGCGGGAGGTTCCGGTGAATGTCGCATCTCCGTCGAAGGGAGCTGGATCGAGGTGCCCAGCATCGACCCCGCTACGACGACGGCCATGGTCACGGCCCACAAGCCGGGAGCGGCCGCTCTCCACGGCAGAACCTCCCCCCGCATCGACCCGCCGGACGCGGCGCTCCTAAAGTCCTTGCGGAGCCGCTACGCCGGTCCGATCCACCGAAATCCTCCTAGTCGTCACCCCCCTCCGAGCGCGGGGGGCTAGTGTAGGGGCGGCGATATGGCGGGCGAAGTTCGATAACCCCCTCTGCAGTCGCACCGCCCGAGGAGACGAAATGAACGGCGCATCGCCGACGGGCCGACGAGGTCGGTTCATTGTGCTCATTCTGATTTCCGCTACCCTGGGCCTCGTCGCGGGCGCCCAGCTGCAGGTGGCGGACCATTCGGGTCGTGGCAGCCTCGTCTCTCCCGCGCGAACGAATCATTTGGCGAGCACGTCGGCGACCGGCCGGACGATCGCTCCGCCCACGCCGGCGGCGGTGTTTCCACCTGAGATTCGCAACGGATCCTCCACGCCGGGGTGGGAGAACATCTCGGCCTCCACCGGCGCCACCCCCGATTACCGGGACTATGGGCGAAGTCTTGCGTATGATGCGAAGGACGGCTACGTCGTCCTATTCGGTGGCGACGGAGCCTCCGGATACCTCGCCGACACCTGGGCCTTTCACGGCGGGAAGTGGACGCTGCTCCACCCCAAGGTCGCGCCCTCGGGCCGGGACCACTCGACGTTGGCGTACGATCCGGTGGACGGCTACCTGGTCCTCTTCGGCGGTTCGACCTCCTCGACCTCGGACGCGGACACCTGGACGTTTTCCGGCGGGAATTGGACCCTGCTCCACGGGACCACCCACCCCTCGTCCCGTTGGGGCTCCTCCCTCGCGTGGGATCCCGCGGACCAGGTGATGCTTCTCTTCGGGGGCTGCGGCGGCGCCGCTCTGGGCGACACGTGGACGTTCCTCCATGGCAACTGGACGCAGCTGCACCCGAAGGCGTCCCCGACCTCCCGCGAAAACCCCCAGCTCGTGTCGGACCCCGCCGCCAACACGACGGTACTCTTCGGGGGCGACAACTACGGAGGAAGCTACGCCGGGGACACCTGGACCTTCAACGCCGGCAACTGGACGCAGGTCACAACTCCCATCCATCCGGCGGCCAGGTCCATGGCCAGCATGGCGTACGATCCCGCCCTCCCGGGCGTGGTGCTGTTCGGCGGCTCCGGCGCCTCGTACGGGATGCTGGGGGACACCTGGCTGTTCCGCGACGGCAACTGGTCGCAGGCGACACCGTCCCAATCGCCGGCCGCCCGCTACTTCGGCATGATGTCCGACGACCCCGCCGATTCGGAGGTCGTTCTCTTCGGGGGAGCGGGCGCCGCCACGTACAACGATACCTGGGTCTACCGGGGGTTCAACATGACCGGGATGATTTCCACCGGTCGCGGCTCCGCGCCGCTCACGGTCAGCTTCGTCGCCAACGAGACTGGGGGCGACAACCCGACCTTCCAGTGGAACTTCGGCGACGGCAACGGAACGACCAACGCCGCAACGACCTACATCTACACTCAGCCGGGGATGTACTTCCCGACCGTGAGCGTCGTCGACGAGTACGGCGCCACCGCGACCGCGTCGTTCGTCGTTCTGGTGGGCGCTCCCCTGGCGGTCACCGCGCTCGCCACCCCGACGGACGGGACGGTACCGTTGACGGTCTCCTTCGCCGCCCTCGCCTCGGGTGGGAACGCTCCCTACAGCTACGCCTGGGCTTCCGGCTCCGGTAACTCGAGCTCCTTGCCTGCCCCGTACTTCACTTACGGGGCCCCGGGCACGTACAACGCGACCGTGCGGGTGACCGATGCGTTCGGGGTCGCCCAGAACCGGAACTTTTCGATCCACGTCCAGGGGAAGGTGATCGCTCCCCTCGAGGTCACCCTGACGGCGTCCACCCTGAGCGGACCGGCGCCGTTGCTCGTCTTCTTCCGCTCCAACGTCGTCGGGGGTGTGGCGCCGTACACGCTCAACTGGAATTTCGGCGACGGGACTCAGGCGAGCGGGCCCGACGTGCAACACTCCTTCGATGCGGTGGGCACCCTGCCGGTCACGCTGACGGTACACGACGCCCGGGGCGTCGTGGACCATGCATCCGTGACCATCACGCCGACGTCGGGGATTTGGGCGCAAGCATCGTCCGAACCGACCTCGGCCCCCGCGAAGACGAACGTCTCGTTCTTCGGAGCGGCCGGCGGGGGCACGCCGCCGTACATCATCGTATGGAATTTCGGCGACGGGGCCGGAGCGACGGTGCTGAACACGAGCCACCAGTACTCGAGCGCGGCGACCTACACCGCCAGCCTGACGGTGATCGACGCGCTCGGCCACAGCGCCAGCCAGAGCTTGTCGCTGAAGATCACCGCGGCGTCCGTGATCCCGCCCCCCGCCACGACCACCCCGGCGAGCACCGCCGGAACCACCCCGGGCACAGTGTCGATCGTCGTCGGGATCGTTGTAGGGGCCGTCATCATCGCGGCGGCGATCGCCCTCTCGCGATCGAAGAGGTAGCCCGTTCGTGGCGGCGGTCCGATCGTCCCGCACCTCGAGGCCCTTCCTGCGCCGACGACACCGACCGCAAAGCTCGATAGCCCGAGGTCCGGTCGGGGCCCCGAAGGTGGCCCGCACGGCAGCGAAAACGAGGTACCAGTCGTTCAGCCGACGGATGGCCGTTGCGATGTTGCTGCTCGCGACGGTCGCGGTGCTCACCTCCGGCGGGTTTTCGGTGACCTCGGCGAACGGCCACCCAAGCTTCGGCCATTCGCCCGCCTTTGGGAGGCTGGGGGCCCAAGCGTTGCCACGCGCGGCGGTCCATCCGGTAAGCGCCCCCTCGAACCTCGCTACTTCGGGCGGCCCCATCGTTCGCAACGGCTCCAGCGTCCCCGGTTGGACCAACATCACGGGGTCCGTGGGTACGGCACCCCCCTACCGCAGCTACGGGCGGGCGATGGCGTACGATCCGGTCGACAACTACGTGGTCATGTTCGGGGGCTACACCGGATCGTACCTCGACGACACGTGGGCGTTCCATGGTGGCAAGTGGAAACAGCTGCATCCCACGACCTCCCCGTCCGGCCGGGACCATTCCACGCTCGCGTGGGACCCGGTCGACGGCTACCTCGTCCTGTTCGGCGGCTCCGGGGATGGCGGCGACTACTCCGATACGTGGACCTTCCTGAACGGTACCTGGTCGCAAGTGCTCCCGACGAGTCACCCCTCGGCGCGGTGGGCGGCCTCGATGGCCTGGGACACCGCCGACAACGAGATCCTCCTCTTCGGAGGCTGCTCGGGTGGCGCCCTCGGAGACACGTGGACCTACCTCAAGGGGAACTGGACCCAGCTGCACCCGAACCCGGCCCCCGGGGCCCGCGAGAACCCGTCGCTCGTGAGCGACCCCCACGACAACACCACCGTGCTGTTCGGTGGCGACAACTACGGCAGCAACTACAACGGCGACACGTGGACGTTCAATGCGGGGAACTGGACCAAGAACCTCGCCGTCGTCCACCCCGCCGCCCGGACGATGGCGAGCATGGCGTACGACCCCGGGATCCCGGCGGTCGTGCTGTTCGGCGGCGCCGGGTCGTACTCCGGGTCGTACGGCGACACCTGGTGGTTCTCGGGCGGCGTCTGGACGGACGCGACGCCTTCGAACTCCCCGCCCGCGCGCATCTTCGGCATCATGGCGAACGACCCCGCCGACTCGGTCCTCGTGTTGTTCAGCGGATCCGGCTCGAGCTCGCTCGACGACACCTGGGAATACTACGGGATCAACATGACCGCCACGATGTCGGTCGGGGGCGGCGCCGAGCCGCTCTCGGTCAACTTCTCGGCGACCGAGGCCGGCGGGATCGCTCCCTTCACCTTCGAATGGAACCTGGGCGACGGTAGCGTCGCGTACACCGCGACGGCGGGGGACGTCTACGCGGTCGCCGGCGTCTACTTCCCGTCGGTCCGCGTCTCGGACGCGAACGGTGCGGCCGCGGTCGCCAACTTCCGGCTGAACGTCATCCTCCCGCTCTCCGTCACCGCGTTGGGCATCCCGCTCAGCGGCCCCGTCCCGCTCACCGTCGACTTCTCCGCGGTCGCCTCGGGCGGGACGGCGCCGTATACGTTCCAGTGGGTCTCGGGCGTCGGCAATCTCAGCACGAACCCCTCGCCCGTGTTCACCTACCTCGCCCCGGGGATCTACGTGGTGGACCTTACGGTCCGGGACGCGACGGGCGCGATGCAGCTCCAGAGTTTCACCGTGCATGCGGCGCCCCAGGTGGTGCAACCGCTCGTCGTCAGCGCCTCCGCTTCCGCCCAGTCCGGGCCGGCGCCGCTCTCCGTATGGTTCGCATCGAGCGTATCGGGCGGGGTGGCGCCGTACGCGCTGCTCTGGGACTTCGGCGACGGTCTTGAGTCGACGGCCCCCGCGGTCGATCACACGTTCTTTGGCAGCGGCGCCATTACGGTCACCCTGACCGCGACCGACGGACACGGCACCCGCCACCAGACCCTCGTCAACCTGACGGTCACACCCGCGTTGTGGACCCAGGCGGTGGCGGAGCCCCTCACGGCACGCGCGACCACCAACGTATCGTTCATCGGTTCCGCGGGCGGGGGAGAGAGCCCGTACTTCGTGGCGTGGAACTTCGGTGATGGGCAGGGTTCGACCCATCTCAACACCACCCACGCCTACGCGGCGGAGGGCACGTACAGCGCGAGCCTGACCGTCGTCGACGCCCTGGGTCGGACGACAACGCAGACGGTCGTGCTGACGATCGGACCCGGCCCTGTCGGCCCCCCCGTGGTCCCTTCCCCTACCACCCATGCGGGTTCGGCGAGCACGGTCAGTGCCGAGTGGATCGCGGTGGGCACGATCGTCGGCGCGGTGGTCATCGCATCGGCGGTGCTGCTCGCGCGTCCCCGGCGCTGAGTTGGATCCAGCGGCGACGGATGCGTTGCGCGCCCCTCGGCCGAGCCGGGGGCTCTCGACGATGGCCGTCCCTAGGGGCGACGCGCCCGCCGTCGCACCAACCAAACGGCCGCGGCGAGAACCCCGGCGGAGATCACGACCCCCGCCCCGATCCATTCGGTCGTTGTCACCGACGACGAGGTCGCCGGCGGAGGTGGGCCCGTGGGGGGAGGCTTGATGCCGGGGCAGACCGCGAGGGAGATCGCCGCCGTGGTCGTGGAGTTCGTCGAATCACCCTTCCGGTCGCTGACCGTGAGCGTGATCGTGTAGGTCCCGTTCGCTCGGTAAGTGTGGGTATCGCCCGGCCCGCCGAAGAACACCGGCGATCCGTCCCCGAAGTTCCATGCGTAGATGTACGGGGTGACGCCGCCAAAGACCGCGGACTGCACGGTCGCGTTGATCGTGCGGGCCGGGCATACCTCGGAGCCGAGCACGGGCGTGCTGAGACTCGCGACGAGCGGGGAGATGACGGAGATCGCGAGCGAGCGCGTCCGCAGGCTGCCCGTCTGGTCCCGGACCGTGACGGACGTGGTGAAACTCCCGGGCTGGACGAAAGTATGGTAGACCGTGGCCAGGGTCGACGCGGCGCTCCCGTCGCCGAAGGTCCAATAGTACCGGTACGGAGGCGACCCGTTGCCGCCGGCCGCCGTGAAGAGGACCTGGAGCGGGGCCGTCCCGGCGAGCGGGGATCCGCTGGCGACGGCCGACAAGGGGATCCCCACCGACAGGAGGACCGTCGCGTTCGTCGAGTGGCCGACGGTGTCCCGGACGTCGAGGACCGTGGTGTACGATCCCGCGAACCGGAAGCCGTGCCGGATGGGGTTGGCGTAGGCGATCGGAGATCCGTCGCCAAAGTTCCAGCTGAAATTGTAGGGTCCTCCGGAGCCGGCCTGGGCGGTCCCCGTGAAAGTTACGTTCAACGGTGCCGGGCCGGTCGTCGGCGTGAACTGGATCGAGGCGACGAGGGGGGGACCCACGACCACCTGCAGCGACGCGTTCTGCGTCTGGTTGGCCGCGTCGCGGAGTTGGGCCGAGATGTTGAAGGTCCCGGCTTGGGCGTAGGTGTGGGTGGGGGTGCGTCCGTAGCCGACGGATCCGTCGCCCCAACCCCACGTGAAGTTGTACGGCGGCATCCCCCCGGTCGGGGAGCCGGTGGTGCCCACCTGGAGCGGAGCTGCGCCGACGGCGGGACTCTCGTTCGCGGAGAAGCCCAGGGGGATCCCCGCGGCGTAGAAGTAGCCGGTCGTGGAAGAGTCGCCGGAAGCGAAGAAGATCCGTCCTTGCGCGACGCTCGGCGCCCCGTTGATGGTCTGGGTGCTCGCGAGGGTGAAACTCTTGATGAGACTGCCATTCGCCGCGTTGAGCACCTCCAGGACCGAACCGGAGCCATCCACGACGAGACCGTTCGCGTAGGCGAGTCCCCCGTACACGTAGCCGGAGGTGGTGTGCGACCAAAGAGTGCTTCCGTCCTTCGGATCGAGCGCGGAGATGGTCGAGCCACCTCCGGCGTAGAGCCGGCGGCCGTCGAACGCCGCCGGAGAGAAACCACCGCCCGTTGAGACGCGCCACACCGGTCGCCACGTACCGTTGTCGGTCACGTTCGACCGGTTGAGCGCGTACAGTACCCCGTTCTTGTTGGTCGCGGCGACGAGCGTGCGGCCGCTGCTGTCGTTGAACAGCGTCGGACCGGAGCCGAAGTCGGAGTCCCCGCCGACCACGCCCGAGACCTGCCAGTGCCCGACGAGCGTGAGGTTGGTCGCGTTGAGGGCGACGATCGATTCCGCCAACTTCTGTGCCGTACCGTCGTCGTTGCCGGTCGCGACCCAGATCTCGTTGGTCGCGGGATCCGCCGCCGAGGTGGTCCAGATCGTGCTGCCCGTCTGACCGTTGGGGACGAAATTGAACGTGTGGACCACGCTGTGGGACCCCGAGAGGTTCACCATGAGGAGCCTCCCTTGGACGAGAGGGCTATCGATGCAGCTGGCAACCCCGATGTACTCGTATCCGTGGTACAGGAGCGAACTCGCCCAGTCGTAGTTCCCTCCCCCGGGGCTGTAGGCGGCCACATCGATCTTCCAGTCGACGGAGCCGTTCGCGGCGTTGAGGGCGTACCAGTACCCGTTCCCCCCTCCCACGAACACCGTGGCATTCCACACCGCCGCCGTGCTGTCGATCCCCATCGGATTCCCCCACGAACAGTTGGGGTCGGTGCCGAGATTCTTCTTCCAGAGGATGTGACCCGTGGACGCGTTGATCGCGTACTCGTACCCGTCCCAGGAACCGGCGTAGACGGTGCCGTTCACGACCGTCGGGGAACTGTAGTCCGAGCCGTTCGTCTTCAGCTTCCAGAGGATCGAAAGGTTCGACGCGTTGGAGACGGCGAGCGTCCGCTCGCCGAGGTTGGCCCCGGTCCGTTCGGGGTTCTGCATGTACGTCGGCCACGAGTCGGGGGGGTAGCCCGCCGGAGCGCCGGAGCTCCTGACGGACGGGACGTGCCCGACGTGCGACGAACCGAGCGTTGGCGGCGGCGCCACGACGTGGAGTGCGGGAATCCCAAGGAAGGCCGGGAGCACACCGAGGAGGATGGCAAGCGTGATCGAAGCGGGCGTGCGCATCGCGCCGACCACCCAAGGGGGTCTACATCTACCATCCCCTTGGAAATCTCTCGGTGGAGCCCGCCCGCGGCCCTGCGAACGGTTCACCGGCGGGTCATCGGGGGCCTGAGTACTTTCGTCCGTAGAGGATCGTCGCCAGAATTCCGATCGCGAGGAGGATGATTCCCCCCGCGACAAACTCGGGGCCGGGGTAGTTCGGGTGCCGCCCCTCGTTCGAAAGCACGATTCCGGACGCGATGAACACCGCGGCCAGCGACCAGAGCAGGGCGAGCATGGCCTTGGAGCCGACTCGCTCGAGCCGGGCCGCTTCGGCCCGTTCCGCCTCGCGCCGACGAGCGAGCTCGGCTGGGTCGGGCACGAGGGGGGCTCCGCACTTCTCGCAGTGCACGGAAGCCGCCTTCGAGGAGTGCCCACACTTCGAGCACAGGATCACCAGCACGCTGGCCTCCAGGGAACAACCGAGGGATTAGCCTCCGGCCGCGGTTTCGGCAGGGGTTCATGGCCCCCTTCGCGGCGCGCCACTGCCGGAATGGGTCGGCTCAGAGGGCCCGCATCCGGTTATTCTTGGGAAAGTTCTCGACCTCGGCGTAGCCGAGGACCTTCATCACGGGCGGGACGTAGACGGCGAACCGGCCGCGAAGACCCTTCTTGAGGCCATACCACCCCCCCACGGGGTTCTTGGGCGACCGGCCCCAGGCTTCCACGGTCCCCTCCACGACGGGCTTCTGCTCGTCTGCGCCGCCGAGAGGGACCCAGTCGCCTTGCGCTCGGAGGTAGGTCCGGAGATCTTCCAAACATCGCAGCTGGTATCGGACCTCGGTCTTCCCGACGTGCACCACGAGCGCCGGCGGGTCGAGGCTCTCGTCGCGGAACGCCGTGAACTCCGAGCCGCCGCTCGGCGTGGTGAGTTGCCACGGCTCGGCGCGCGTCCCCTTCCCTTTGGCGGCCCCCGCTCCTCCGGCTTTCGCCCCCTTCCCTGACACGGTCATTGTCCTCGCCGGGCCGCCCGCTGGGCTCCGCCTCGGCCGACGCGCGAGGAGGAAGCGGCTCTTGAACGCTTCGGAGAGGAGACGGCGCCGACCGAGGCAGGCACCGCCAAACCGGTCGCCGAGGCTCAGGTCACCCACGGCCAGCGCCGGGACTCCACGAGATCGCCGATCGAGTCGAGGGCGATATCGGGAGGCGGGAAACTCGACTGCACGACGGGGTCGAGGGCGTAGTGTCCCTGGAGGGGCTCGATCGTGACGACGCGCTGCCCCCAGAGCGATTTCACGGCCGTCAGGATTCGGAGTTTGTCATCAATGAGGACGTACCGGTCGGCCGGAAAACGCCGGGTGACTTCATCGAGTGACGCCTCTTTATGGACGAAGACCAAAACCCGGCCGTCGACCAACGCCCCGATTCCAGCATGAAGGATTTTCATCGGTTGGAACACGGCATCTCCGTCCGAGAGAATGACGGTCCTTCCGAAACGCGCCAGCGCCCGGAGCGCGTCGATCGCCCCCGGGTAGAGGCGGTCACGGAACCGATAGCCGAGGAGGAACGGAGCAATTTGGGGGAGTCCCGGTAGGCCGGGGTACTCGATTCGGAGCCGTTCGACGGCGCCGAGGAAGTCGACGAACCCGAGTCGAGTCCGAAGCTCCTCTACGATCTCCCAGTACCGGCGGGCTGGCGAGTCGCCGAGGTGGTCGACCAGGAACGTACGTAGGTCGGTCTCGAATCGATCGTTGTCGAGAAGCGTATCATCGACGTCGATGAGGAAGACCCATGGGGGAACCGCGTCGGCCGGCCGTTCAACCATGGCGGAGTCCACGACGCGACAGCCTCAGCCATTTGACGGCTCGCCTAGTAGAGCGAGGGAGAACGGCACGGCGGCCGATTCGATGGCGGACCGGGCGTTCGGCAGAGAAGCGCTGATCACGCGGCGGCTCGCGGCGGAGCGCACGCATCGATGCGCGCGTTCGGTCCACGCCGGTTCGCTCGGGCAGCGTGAAGCAACTATCGGGGTGGAAAGTTCCTCGTTTAATTTCTAGACGGCGTTGGACCGCGCATGAGCTCACCCCCGACGCCGGACACCACCCTCGGCGGGAGCCACGGTTTCGCTTGCAGCTGCTGCTCGTGCACGTCGTGCTGCCGATGCTGCGCGTGCTGTACCACGAGTGCGGCGTGTTGTCCCGGGTGTGGACGGGAAGGGTCCGGACCCCCGTTCCACCCTTAGGTCGCTCGATTCTCGGGCGCCAACGCGTCCCGCACGAAGGCGAGACCTTCGTCGACCAGCCGCCGAGCGACCGGTGCCTCGCGGGCCTCCGCGAAGACGCGGATGAGCGGCTCCGTCCCGCTCGGGCGGAGCAAGATCCAGCCTTCGTCGCGAACGATCTTCACGCCATCGATGGTCACGACGCGCCCGCCTTGCGTCTGAACGGCGGCGGCGACCGCGCGGATGACCTCGTCGCGACGCTCCACCGGGCACGCGACCTTCTCCTTGAGGAGCGTGTACCTCGGGAGCTCGTCGATCGCCGCCCCCAAGGTCTGGTCGGTGTGCGCGAGGAAGTCCAGGACGGCCGCGGCCGTCATCGCCCCGTCCCGGGCCAGCTGGAACGCCGGGAAGATGAGGCCCCCGTTCTCCTCCCCGCCGAAGACCGCCTTCCGCGCCGCCATCTCGTGCGTCACCGAGGGGGACCCGACGCGGGTGTAGACGACCTCCCCTCCGAGCGGACGAACCACATCCTCGACGCTCTGCGGTCCGGAGACCGGCGTGACGACGATCCCGCCATGGTGGCGACGCGTGAACTCGCGAGCGAGCAGCGTGAGCGTCTTCTCCCCGGGGATGTACCGCCCTTGGCCGTCGACGAACACCGCGCGATCGGCGTCCCCGTCGTGGGCGACACCGAGGTCGGCTCCGACCGCCGGAACCGTCCGAACCAGGTCCGCGAGGTTGCTTTCCGTCGGTTCGGAGAGGTGGCCCGGGAACGTCCCGTCCACGTGCCCGTTGAGCGTGATCACCTGGCAGCCGAGGCGTCGCAACAGTTCCGGGCTCGTCGGGACCGAAGCTCCGTTCCCGCAGTCCAGGACGATGCGGAATTTGCGGGCGCGGATCGCGGCGACGTCGACCTGCTTCAGGATCCCCTCGAGGTACCGCTCACCCCCGTGCGGGTCACGCCGGACCGAACCGACCCGGTCGAACGTGACGGCCGCACCTTCGCCCCGGGCGACGTGCACCTCGATCGCCTCCTCGACACTGCGGGGTACCTCGAGGCCGTCGGCGGCGATGCACTTGATGCCGTTGAAATCCGGAGGATTGTGGGACGCGGTGATGATCACGGCGAACTGCGCCCCCACCGGCCGAACATTGTACTGGATGGCCGGCGTCGGCAGGAGACCGAGCTCGACGACCGCATGGCCGCCGAGCGCCAGGGTCGAGCTCATGAGGCGTGCGGCGGCCACGCTCGACGTCCGCCCGTCCCATCCCACCGCGATCGGGGCCCCCACCGGGAGGATCTTCGCGATCGCCCCGGCGACGTCGACCACGAGCTTCGGCGTGAACTTCGTGCCGACGACCTCGCGAATGCCGTTGGTGCCGAACAGTCGCACGACCGGCCGTGAGACGCTTGCGCATAAAGGGTCGTACACTTTCGGGCACCGAATGTCGGTGGCGGGCGCGACAGAGCGCGCATCGGTCCGATTCCTCGCGGACGAAATGCTCGGTCGACTGGCCCGGTACCTCCGGTTCGTGGGGTTCGACACCGCCTACGCCCGCGGGATGCCGGACGACGAGATCCTCCGATGGTCGGCCGGAGAATCCCGGGTCCTCCTGACACGGGATCGACGGCTCGCCGGCCGGAGTCCCTCGACGCTCCTGCTCACCAGCGGGGACATCATCGAACAGTTTCGGCGGGTCCGGGCCGCGTACCCGGATCTACCGTTCGGGCTGACGTTCGACCGCTGCACCTTGTGCAACGGGACGCTCGTCCCCGTCGACATCTCCCGCGACTCGGTCGCCACCGAAGCAGTACCGGAGGCCGTGAGAGCCTCCGGGGTCGGGCTCTTCCGGTGCACCGCGTGCGGCCATGTGTACTGGGAGGGGAGCCATACCCGGGCGATCCGCGAACGCCTCGCGAGCTGGAGTACGTAGACGCCTCCATGGCCGAGTACTGGATCGAGGTCTCGCAGGAGAACCCGGCCCTCGCCGAGGCGGAGACGCGGGCGGTGGTCGAGACGACGGGCGGCTTCCTGGTCGATCGGGGCGTCATTCCGGCGGGCTTTCTCGCGGCGCGTTTTGAAGCGACGTCGGGGGCGGCGGAAACCGCCCGTAGACTGGCCTCCGCCCGGCGTGTTCTCCAGATGTGGCCCCGAAAGGCGGGAGAGGATCTCGTCGAACAGTTTCACCGCGAGGGGGGCCAGGGTGCATCGGCGTCGTTCCGACTCGTCGGCCGGGGCGGTCGAGCCGCGGTTCCTCCCGTGATCGGGGCGATGGCGCGGGCCTACGTCAACGGCGGCGGCACCATCGAGCTCGACGATCCCGTTCGGAGATTCTGGATGGCGGAGGCGAACGCCGGCTGGCGGGTGGGGGAGGAGGTGGGGGAGGTCGACCGTCGTTCGTTCGCCCACCGCCGCATGCCCCGGCTTCCGTTCCAGCGCCCGGTATCCCTGCCGCCGCGGCTCGGTCGGATCGCTGTGAACCTCGCCCACCTCCGCCCCGGGATGCAGGTCGCCGACCCGTTCGTGGGAACCGGCGCGCTCCTCGCCGAGGCGGCGTTGCTCGGCGCCCGGGTGATGGGGGTCGACCGGGAGGCGGTGATGGTCCGAGGGGCGAGCGCCAATTTCGCCCACCTCGGACTTTCGGCGGAGCGGTGGATCGTCGATGATGCCGGTTCCGCGGCGCGTGAGTTTCCCCGAGGGAGCCTCGACGCGATCGTGACCGACCCTCCGTACGGAAGGGCGTCGTCAGCGGGGAAGGAACCCCTTTCGGAACTGCTCGCCCGTACGCTGCCCGCGTGGGCGGAGGCGGTGATTCCCGACGGCCGCATTGTCCTCATCGTCGCGGGAGGTCCCGACCCGTTGCCGCTCCCGTGGCGTCGCGAGCTCTCGGTCCCCGACCGGGTCCACCGCAGCCTCACCCGGGAGTTTCGGGTGTACCGCCGATCGACGTGATCCTCAGTCGATCATGTAGCTGTACGACTGGGGCGCGGGGCCGTTCGTCGTGCAGAGTTCGCTCACGGTGATCGCGACCGTGACGGCGGCCTGCTGGGCGAGGTTCGCGAAGGTGACGTTGAGCCGCGCCGAGTCGCCCGCGTCGAGCGTCGTGTACTGACCGATCGGCGCGGCCCAGTAGCCGCCGACGAACCGGGTCTCGTTCCCGTTCGGCAAGAACACGGTCCACGTCGAGTTCTTCTGGAAGGCCGTGAGCGCGGTCTGGTTCAGCACCTGGTTCCGACCGCCGACCGACGCCGTCACCGAGACGATCGAACCCGAGAACACGAAGCCGTGGCCGATCAGGTCCTGGTTGACCACGGTCAGCGTGAGGTTGTCGGCCATGCCGTTGCGCGGGGTGAGGGTCGTCGAGGCGTGCGACGGGACCCCAAAGGCGCCGCTCGGCTGCGCGATCGGGACGACGACGAAGCCGCTGATGAGGATCGCCGCCGCCAAAACGCCGACCCCCCAGCGCTTGCCGTCGAGCGGCGTGATGTCGTTGAGCGGGGGCGGATGGCGCATGCCGAGGAAAAAGATCAGGATCGCAAAGATGAACCAGCCCTGGTATAGGAAGCCCAGCGCGAACAGGGCAAAGAACGCGGCCCAGCTGATGTACCGCGCCCGATCCCCCGCGAGCGCGCGGAAGACGTGGCCGCCGTCGAGCTGGCCGGCCGGAAGGAGGTTGATGGCGGTGACCAGGAGACCGACCCACCCCGCGAGCGCGAGCGGATGCAGGTTCTGGAACGCAACGGGGACGAAGAACCCCAACGCGTACCAGAACAGCGAGGTCCCGAACTCCAAGTTCCCATAGTTGACCCCGAGGATCGTTGGGCCACAGTTCGCGACCGAGAGCGCCGGGGCGTGGGCCGAGAGCGCCATGCCGAGGAGGGTGATCGGTACCGCGATCGCGAACCCGGCGAGCGGCCCCGAGGCGCCGATGTCGAGGAGGACCTTTTTCGACGGGATCGGTTCGCGGAGACTGATGAACGCCCCGAAGGTGCCGAAGAGGAGGTACGGCGGGGGCACGGGGAGAAAGTAGGGGAGCGATGCCTCCACGTGGTGGTGCCGCGCGACGAGGTAGTGGGCGAGCTCGTGGAAGCCGAGGATCGCGAGCAGGGGGAGCCCAAAGTAGAGGCCGCCCCAGAGAAAATCGGTGGTGGTGAGCCGGTTGCCCCCGACGTACGCGAGCCACAGGAAGGCGCCCGCCGTGATCGTCGTCACCACCGTCCCGGCGAGGAGGATCAGGTTGACCCAGACGCCGTACGGTCGCCGATTCGGCCGCCGTACGACCTCGACGAGGTACTCGCCCCCTTCGTACCGGATCTGCGCGACGTACAACTTGGTCCAGAGATCTTGACGGAGCCGGTCGAACCGGGGCTCCAACGTCGCCGGGTCGGCGTGGACCAGCAGGATGAGGGAGGTCGGAGTTACCCGCGTCTCGTAGACCGGGAACTGTTCGGCGACCGCGGCCCGGATCCGCTCGACCTCGGTGGGGGGGCCCGTCGGGGGCAAGGGCGTCCCTCTCCCGGCCACGGGATCACGACCCTGGCGTGGGCGCTTTCGCGGCCTTTTGCAGCCGCTTCGACCGCTCTTTCGAAGTGAACCCCGTCGCGGCCTCCAAGAACCGGTTGTAGCGTCGGATCGTCTCCTGCGCCACCTCGACGGGGACCTTCGGGTTCATCACGAGCTCGACGGCGAGTTCCTTGCCGTCCGGCCATACCGAGAGCCCGGCGATGGCCCCCCAGGTCGCCGAGACCTTGACGCCGTCGCGACGCACGTTTTCGAAGTGGGTGGAGCAGATGGCTTTGAGGGATTCCGGGGTCAGTCCGCGCCGAGCGGTCGCCTTGACCGGGTACTTCTGCACGGGAGCGGCGTCGATGCGGGCGGCCCGATTTAAGGTTGACCGCGGTGACGGTAAGACTCAGACCGTCTCGATCTCGAACAGGACCCGGAAGCCCCGCAAGAGGCGCGTAACTTCGTCGCAGAGATCGAGCAATTGCTCGCCGGTGGGGGAGCCCCGCCAGTCGTAGACGAAATCGTAGTTCCCCTGCGTCGGGGCGAAGCCGAAGGAGCGCAGCCGGTCCGCGATCTCGGACGGCTTCGCGCCCTCGCTGTCGAAGGTGACGCGCAGGTAGGTTTCCACGGGGGTGCGAGAGCGAGCGGCGTTGAAAAAGGCTTCCGACGAAACGAGCGGAGTCATGATCGCCGGGGCCGTCGGGCTCACGTCCGACCCGCGGTAGGCGGTGCCCAACCCACTACGCCGCGGGAGGGTCGTCGTTCCCCGGGGCGGACGCGTCGCCGCGGAAGATCT
The DNA here is from genome assembly GCA_022749895.1 of Thermoplasmata archaeon. GTDB lineage: Archaea > Thermoplasmatota > Thermoplasmata > Lutacidiplasmatales > UBA184 > Lutacidiplasma. Next base: position 3,093 of record JAKIWS010000024.1, on the reverse strand, counting down.
CGGCGATGGTCGGGCGCGATTCGCTCGAGGGCACCACGGTGATCGCGTCGCCCTGCTCGAGCGAGCCCTCCGACGCAATGCCGAGGTAGAATCCGCTGCGCCCGGCGTCCTGGAAGCGTCGGAGCATATCCTCGCGCTGGAACCGGAATGCCAACTTGATGCAGGGGAACCGGGGGCGGGTCACCAGGAATTCGACCGAGCCGATCCGGAGCCGATCTCCCGGGTGGAGCGTCTCCTCGCTCAATCCCTGCGTGGTTAGATTCTCTCCAAACATCCCGAAGGGCATCTCGGCCGCCGGGAGTTCCCGCTTCCAGAACGGGTAGTGCTCGGCCGGATAGGCATACACGGCCTTCGGGGGGGTCCCATGGACTTCCGGGTCGGCCTGGCGGTCGCCCTCGACATGCCCATCCCGAACGCGAACCGGCCCGTCCACCGGGTGCTTGACGATGCTCGTCGTGATCACGCGATCGTCCCACGTGAGCGGGCGTGGTTGACCGACGTTGACCGAGATGACGCTCGGTCGCGCGGTCGGTTCGATCATCGGTCAGCGGCCTCGCCCGGCATGCGCAACGCCGACCGCGCCCCGTACATCGATCTCGCCCGCTCGAATACGTCGGGAGGAGATCGGTCGGTGGTCGCGCGCCCGGACCAGCGGAACCACGACGATGGTCAGGGGGGGGAGGCCCCGGCGCCGGCGCTCGGCGTTCACCGACCGGGCCCCCCGCACCGTGTCCCGGGTCGCAATGAGGGCTTGCGCACCGGGCTCGACGGAGCGGCCCCACGCGTTGTTCAGCGGCGCGAGCCAGAACCTCCGGCGGGGGTACGTTCGTTCGAGATACTCCTTCAGGGCCGTCCGTCGGGCGCGGTAGGTCCGGATCCGGGCGCCGAGCGGTTTCGGGTGGGCGCGGAGGAAGACCTCGGTCGTGACGCCGATCCCCACCCCGTCGGCGACTTCGAAGGCGCGAGCGATCAACCGCTCGTGCCCGGCGTGGAGGTGGTCGAACGTCCCGCCCAGGACAGCGAGACGGAAACGTCGCGGCACGGTCGGTCGGCCCGCTAGTGCACGTAGTTCAGGATGAAGACGAGCACGACGAAGCCGATGATCGCGTACATCGCCCAGGTGTAATTGCGCCGGGTCCGCAGCAGGAGCTCCCGGCGGGTGCGGCAGGAGGGACTGCACGTGTCGTCGCCGACTCCGCAGACCTTCCCACAGACCTTGCAGTGACGGTGGTCGTCGTCGGAGGCCATCGACGGGATTCAGCCAGGACAACGCCATAGCGTTGCCGGAGGGGCTATCGGCCCGGGCTCCGGCGGGCCCGGCGCCGGCTGGGTCCGGGCTCGTCCGGGAGCTCCGAGAGGTCGTCGGAGGGCGGCGGGTTCGCAGTTGCGCCCGGCCGCACCGGGCGCGACGCGGGGGCGAGCCAGGCGTCGATCGCCTCCTCTTCCGTCGGCTCTTCGTCGCTCACGCGCACGGGCGGCGGGGGGGCCGGCGCGGGGGGCGGGGTCGACCGGCGTCCCTCGGTCAGGGCCGTCAGCTGTTGGATCAGCGTGAGCCAGACCTTCCCCTGGTTGGTGATCGAGGTCTCCATCCGGTCCCGCATCTCCTGGACCTGTTCGACGACGAGCGCCTCGAGCCGGCGCGTGTCCCGAGAGAACTCGCGCCGGATCGTGTTCATGTGGTACTCCATGTCCGCGGCGTCGGGGTTCCGTTTTTCGAGCTCGGAAATTCGGAGCCAGGTCTTGCGCATGACGGGGACCAGTCGCTCGGAGAGGATCGTGGTCCGGCGCTCGAGGTCTTCAAGGTCGGAGTGGAGCGATTGCTCGAGGAGGATGATCTCCTGCTCCCGGTCCTTGAGATCGGCTTCGAGCGCCGTCATCCGCCGGAGCTGGTCGGCCTGCTCGCTCTGGATGCGCCCTTCGACGGCGCCCGCCGCCTCGGTCGCGAGCTTCTGGGCCTCGGCGGGCAAGTTCTCGACGGTGCGGGCGATCTTTTCACGGAGCTGGACGTCGACCCGGTTCGATTCGGCACTCTTGAGGAGGGTCGCATCGACCTCCGCCCGGAGCCGCGCGAGCAGCTCGAGGTACTTCTCCCGCTCCCGGTCGAGCCCCTCGCGCAGCTTCTGGTCGGCGTACGACTGCAAGCGGACCTGCAGGTCCGCGGTGGCGGCGACCTGGGCGTTCTGGATCTCGTTGCTCCGTTCGTCGCCCGTGGCGGTAAGGCGGGTCTCCGTGGCGCGCAGCTGCTCGTCGAGGGCGCGTCCTACGCGCGTCTCCAACTGCGTTTGGGAGGTCGCCAGCCGTTCCTGGATCTCCCGCTGACGCCCATCGACCAGGAGCCCCAGCCGTTGTTCGAGCTCCTTGGTTTCCCGGGCGCGTCGGGCGTCGGCCTCGTTCTGCCGCTGGAGGATCATCTCCCGGAGGCGGCTCTCGGCCCCCTCGTGGACCGTCTGCTCGCGGTCGGCCGCTTCCCGCATGTGCAGGTCGAGCTGCGCCGAGAGCCCCGAACGAAGAGCGTCCTCCGAGGCGGAGTAGTTGCCCCGCGCCTCCTCGAGCGCCGTGTGGACCTCGCTCCGGAGCTCTTCCGAGATCTCGCGCGCCTCGGCCCGGACCGCTTCCGTCGTCCGCGTCGTGGCCGCCGCGATCTTCGGCTCGAGCGCCGGACCGAGCTTTCGGTCGACCTCCCCGGCGACGGCCGCGGGCAGGACCTGAGCGAGGCGTCCTTCGAGCTCGCCCAACTGGCGTCGCACCTCCGCGAGCAGTTCGGTTCGGAGCGCAACGGCGCGCCGCTCGACCGATTCCTGGAGAGCGGACCCTTGGGCCTCGGTTCGCTGGGCGAGCTCGGCGCGGATCGACTCCTGGGTCTTCGCCGCGGAGCGTTGAGCGGCCCCGTCGGCGGCGACCCCGAGTCGCTCGTCGAGGTACCGGGTCAGGCTCTGCTCGATGTCTCGCCGGAGGGCCGCGACGTCCACCGGCGGATTCGCGACGGCCGGGGCGGGCGACGCCGGCGGTCGTGCGGTGGGCGTCGGCAACGGGCCGGCGACCGCGGCCGAGGTCGCTGAGGGCATCGGGCGGGGGGGTGAGATCGTTGCACCG
>JAKIWS010000023.1 GCA_022749895.1 Thermoplasmata archaeon | reverse complement strand
CCCGTGCGCCCAGGGCGGCGGTATGCCGTGCGAGGAATCCAACGGCGTCCCGTTCTTCATCGCGCACGCGCAACAGATCGGCAACGCCATCGCGGCCGCGAACCCTCACTCTCACGTCTCCTTCGCCCTCGTCGACTACTTCGCGACGATCGACCCGTTCGACGACGGCGACGGCTCCGAGTACCACGTCGACATCCAATCGTTCGTCCCGTCGCAGTACTTTGGCAGCGAGGTCGTCTCGACGTTCCAGGCGAAGACGCTGGGCGGAGGGTTCGTCTACGGCGACTCCGACTTCTCTGACAACTTCCTTCATTCGTCCGTGATCACCGCCCTCTACGGGACCATCATCGGGAGCGGGCTGGGCTGGACGAACAACACCCACCACGTGATCGTCTGGATGGGCTCGACCGCGCCGCGGGACCCCAACTACTCCGTCAACTACTGCGTCACGCCGTCCGACTACTCGATGGGGGGCAACTGCTACGACCCGACCTGCGAGCCGTCGTACGCGTTCCAGAACGGGATCTCCCCGAACTGCGAGGGATGGATCCGCAGCCAGGACGGCAACGTGACCCACTCGATCGCCGCCCTCGCGCACACCGCGCCGGCCTGCACGCAGTCGATCGGCGGCGTCTGCACCGTGGACGCGATCGACTACTGGAATGCGATGACCGACCCGTACGCGAAGGACTGGCCGACCGGGCGCGTAGGCGGGGGCCCTGGGGGCGTGAAGGTCCAAGCTGACACCGCGAAGGTGCTGCTCGCCGGATGCGACCTCGCGGCCGCGACCGGAGGTACTTGGGACGGCCCCGCGTTCTTCACGTGCCCGGACGGGCAATCGGGAACTTTGCAGTACGTCGCCCACGGGACCTCCGACAAGCCGAATACGAACAATCCCACACTCTTCCTCGCGCTGCGTCAGGTCGGTTTCGGACCCGTCGTCGAAACGCAGACCGCGTCCGGGTCGGGAAAACCGATCTTCCAGTTCGTCTCGTTCGGGAGCATCGTGGTGGCCGGCGGCACCGCTCTCCAGCCGGCCGCCGCCTGCGCCCGGAACGGCGTCACGCTCCGCAGCTGCCAGACCGTTCCCACGATCTCGAATTTCGGCGGCCGGATCATCCTCGGATGGAACTGGAGCACGAACGCCTCCCAGAACATCATGTACGTCGGCGATGAGTGGACCGCCTCCTTCAACGTCGTGGCGACCGGCCCGCCGTACCAGACCGTCCCCGTCGACTCCTGCATTACCATCACCTGCCACGCCGGAGGCAGCACCGCCGTCGGGGGCATCTTCACTTGGGCGAACTTCGTGCCCTACACGAACAACACCGTCGTCACCGTCTCGTTCCCTCTCGGGTCGGTGACCGTCGACTTCACGCCGCCCCCGCTCGGCCCGTCCGCCCCGCCACCGCCGCCTCCGCCGTTGCCCCCGGGCATCCCCATTCCTGCGCCGACGGCGATCCCCGTCCTGACCCAGCTCGGCATCGGCAACACGGTCGGCGTCGGGAACGTTTCCCTCCAAGGCGTTGCCGCCGGATTCCTTGGCGCCGGGTTCATGCGTGTCGGGATGAAGAACCGCCCCGTCGCGATGAAGGTCGCCGCCAAGAGCGGCATGATGGTCTCCAAGTTCGACCGCGAGGGGATCAACAAGAGCGCCGGCCAAGTCGGGCATTTCGAGTAATCCGAGCGACCCCGAATCGGGGCCGGGCGACCGGTCGCCTCACCGCTGTTTGGATGCCGGCGCCGCCGTCCCCGGGGTCACGGGCGTTCGAGGGCCCCGACGAAGGAGAGCCAGGGCCGCCACCAGGGCCGTCGCCCCCACGCCCGCAGTGACCCCGACACCGACCAACAGGTAGGGCGTCCACTCCGACGGGCCGCCCGAGCCGTTCGTGCCCGAGCTCGCGGCGTGGACGGTGAGGATCGTGGTCGAGTACGCGCTCCCACCGCCGGCGTTCGTCACGTTCACCTCGATGTAGAAAACCCCCACCGATGTCGGGGTGCACGGGAGCGTGGGCGTGTCGGCGGTGAAGCATCCCGGAGGCAGCCCCCCGTAACTGTACGTGAACGGCGAGTAGCTCCTCGTTGCCGTCACGAACAACACCGTGCTCGCGCCGAGCGAGATCGAGCTCGGACTCGGGAGGAACGAAGTTACGCTGGGGCTCACGGCGCCCGATCCAACGGTGACCTCGAGGCTCACGAAGACGCCGGCCGCGAAACCACCGGGATTGGTCACGACCGCTTCGACGCGGTAGGAGCCGGCGGCCCACGGCGTGCACGGTAGCTGCGAAACGTTCGCCGAGAGACATCCCCCCGGGAGTCCCGCGTACCGGTACGCCAACGGCCCGGATGAATCGGTGGCGAGGACCGCGAGGATCGTGGTCTGGCCGCCCACGACCGGGTTCGGTTCGGCGGAGAACGCGGTCAGGAGGGGCGCGGGACCGCCCCCCGCGGGAGTGACGGTCACGCTCGCACCGACGGTGGTGCTCGTCCCGTTGGCCGCGCTCACGGTCGCTTTCACAAGGAACGTGCCGGCCGCCGTCGGACGGCAGGCGATCGACGCCACGTTGGAGGTCGCACAACCGGGAGGGAGTCCGGAGAACGCGAACGCGACTGTCCCGCTGCCCGGGGCGACCGTGACGCTCAGCGTCGTCCCGTTGCCGAGGACAAGCGCGCCGGGGGACGCGATGAAGGCGGTCACCGAAGGTCCGCCCGAGCCCGCGGGCCGGACGTCCAGGGTGGTCGACTGTGAAGCGGGCACGCCGTCCGCGTCGATGGCCCGGATCGTCACGTGGAACGTCCCCGTCGTGGTCGGGGTGCAGGGCAGGTCGAGCGTGGAATTCGAGCTGCAACCGGTCGGCAGGTTCAGGTAGGCGACCGCGAACGGCGCCGTCCCGCCGGACAGTTGGGCGTGGAGGACAGTGCCGTTGCCCACGGTCACCGTCGCGGGTGCCGCGACAAACGTTGTAACGGCCGGGTCAGGGTTGACGACGAGCGCGAGCGCGGCGAAGGAGTGGTTGCCCGCGGAATCGGTGACGCTTAGGTTGACCTGGTAGGTCCCAGTCGCGGTGGGGGCGCAATTGAGGATCGCTCCGTTGGTCGAGGAGCATCCCGGTGGCAGCCCCGTGTACCCGTAGCTGTACGGGGGACTCCCGCCGACGACGCTCGCCGTCAGCTGCGCGGTGATCCCGAGGTCGTCCGCCACCGGGGACGACCGGAACGAAGCCACGAAGAGCGGCGCGACGGGAAGGCCCCCCCACGCCCACCGGTCGGCGCACACGCGACCGGGATACCCGTCGCAGCTCGGTCCGCCGGTCAAACTAGCACCGAAACTCGTCCCTCCGACGAGGAGCCCGACCCGATCGCCGGTGTCGTACACGAAGGACGCACTCATTCGGCTGAACGGCGCGAGCGTCGGGAACAGCTCGGACCAGCGGCCGCCCAGGAACGTCCAGGTGTCCCCGTAGGCAGCTCCACCCGCTAACCCGCCGCCGAACAACAGCACTTGCAGGCCGGTGGTGTCGTAGATCACCGAGGCATCGTCCCGAGGCGGGGGGGCTCGGCCGACGGTCGTCGACACATTGGTCCAAGCCCCCGCGCTGTAGGTCCAGGTGAAGTTCTGACTCACGCCGCCGGCGGAGCCGGTGGTCGCGAAGATCCCGAACATGACGACGTACCCGTCGGTCGCGTCGTAGACGAGGGGATTCGTCGACTCGGCCGGGGGCGAGACCGCGAGCGACCCGGTCCGGTTCGTCCACGCGCCCGAGTGGAAGCTCCAGGTGTCCCGATAGTTTCCGGAATACAGGGCGAGCGTGGCAGAATCGCCGCCGAACAACAGGACGTAGCCGTCCCCCGTGTCATAGACCATGCTGCTCGCGCTCCGGGGGGAGGGAGCCGACGCCGGGGTGAGATTCGTCCACGCTCCTCCGAGGAACTCCCAAGTGTCGTTGAGCGGTTTCCCATTCGACCAACCTCCGAAGAGCAGGACGTACCCGTCCGCGGCGTCGTACACGAGTCCGGCCCGCTCCCGCGCCGAAGGGGCGGGCGAGGAGGAGAGCTGCGTCCACACGCCGCGAGCGTAGGTCCACGTGTCGGCCGTGTCGGCGCACGGCCAGCTCGATGGCGAGCGGCAAGGGTTCCCGCCAAAGAGGAGCACGTATCCGTCGGCCGCATCGTACGTCGTCGCGGCGGCGACGCGGGGCGCCGGCATCGCCGGCGTCCGGTTCGTCCACGCCCCCGCGACGAGCGACCAGCTGTCGGTGAGGTACGAGTACGCAAGTCCCCCGAACAAGAACAAGTACCCATCGCGCGCATCGTACGCCGTTTCGGCGTTGAGGCGCTGCGGTGGGCCGACCGTGTAATTGACCGGCGCCCAGACACCCCCGGCGTAGGACCAGGTGACCTCGTTCCCGGTGCCGTTCCAGTTGAAGGCGGTCGTGTAGATGATCTCCTGGTCGGCCGCGTCGTAGCTGAACGCGTCGGGCTGGGGGACCGGGGGCGACGTCGCCGTCGGGATCCGGTTCCAGCTCCCGCGCGAGAAGTTCCACGTGTCGTTCAGCGCGGTGTAGTAGGCCGCCATTCCGCCGAACAGGAGGAGATAACCGTCCTTCGCATCGTACGCCATGCCGGCCTGCGAACGGTTCGCGGGGGAGGTCGCCGGGACGAGCTTGGTCCAGCTTCCGGCGAGGAACTCCCACGTATCGTTGAGCCAACCGTAGCGGTACGAGGACTCCCCGCCGAACAACACCATGTACCCGTCCGCCGGATCGTCGGCGAAGCTGCCGCCCGATCGGGCGACCGGGGCCACCGTCGGCGCCAACTGCGTCCACACCCCGGCGCGGTAGGTCCACGTCTGGCCCGCCGAGGGGCAGGCGGTTCCGGAGTACCCGAAGTACTTTCCGCCGAAGTAGACGACGTAGCCATCCTCGCTATCGTAGGCGAGGCTGGAACCGCTGCAGGCCACCGGACCGCCGGTGGTCAAGATCGCCGTCCAGTTCCCGCCTTGGTAGGCCCACGTGTTCGTGAGCTCCCCCGTGGTGTTGGAATCGGGCGTGAGACCGATCATGAGTACGTACTGGTCCCACCCATCGTAGGCCATCGCGACGCTGGTGGGTTCTTCGGAGGGAGGGTTCGGTCCGGTCATGCTCCAGCCCGTTCGCGTCGCACTGGGGCGTTGAAGGTAGGCGGTGTGGCTCGGACCGCAGGACGATGCGAGGGGGTGCAGCATCGCCGCGCAGAGGCTCCGGGGCACGGACGGGTGACCGGTCCCGACGGTCATGCCCCAGACGGCGTGCTGGAGCTCCCCGGTCAGGTAGGCCGGGTGCGCGACGAGGTTCGGGGGCGCGGGCAGCGCCGACCATCCGGGAACCCCCGGGTGCGCCGCGAACGGAATCGACGCTCCACCGGGGGCGAGAACGACGACGATCAGGAGAATCCCGACCCCTCCGCCGACGGAGGCGATTCGCTGAGTGCTTACGAGGGACACAGTGGGCCCGTGACCGATTTGCGGTTTAAGAAGCTCGGTGACAGATACGGCGAACTTATGCTCGCGACGAGCCGGATCACCCGGTCGACGCGCCACCGGGCTCGTTCGGGGCCGAAAGGATACTTGGGCGCCTCGACCGGTCCTCACACGTTCCTACCGGCCGCTCTCGCCCTCCACCGCTACGAATCGTGGTCACCCAGGAGAGTTCGTGTTGTACCCTCTGGCCCCCCGCGACCACTCGGGAAGTCGGTTCGTGCGCCTCACGGGTCCGGCGGCCCTCAACGCGGGGTCCGGTTTCAATTACCCGAGGGCTGTTGGGTCCAATCGAAATGCAACGGCCCCTCTCGACCTGCTTCCGGGCCCGGGGAAAGCGGGAGACGACGACCGCGCTGATCCTTCTCGTCACGCTCCTTCTGTTCGCGCCACCGATCGCGCCTCGTGGAGCGAACGATCCGCCCATCGCTACGGCGAGCGTACGGGTCACGGTGTCCGGAACCGCCGGGGGTTGGCAACAGTTCCGGACCCCCACGGGATTCCCCGGCCTGTACTATCCGAGCCTGGCAAGCGATCCTTCTGATCTCGGAGTGATCCAGTTCGGCGGGTGCACGTCGGTCCTCTGCACGAGTGCTTCCAACGCCACCTGGCTCTACTCGGAAGGCTCGTGGTCGAGGCTCGCGCCGAGTGTTGCGCCGACCCCACGCGGCGAGGCGCAGATGACGTGGGACCCGGCCGACGGCTCGGTCGTGCTGTTCGGGGGCCACGGGTGCCAGAATCCACCCGTTTGTGATCATTGGGGCTCCCTCAACGACACGTGGACGTTCTCCGGAGGAGCGTGGCACCGCGTCCTGACGGGCGTCGCCCCCCCGCCCACGATCGAAGGCGCGCTCGCGTACGACCCGAGTGGTCAGCAGGTCGTGCTTTTCGGAGGGTACGGATGTTTCGTGCGCTGCACGACGTGGACGTACTCAAGCGGCAGCTGGACGGCGCTCAACCTCACCACGAGCCCATCGTTCCGTTATGATGCCGGTTTCGCCGAGGACGACCACGACAATGGGGCGCTCCTCTTCGGGGGCGTCGCGAGCGGGGTGCTCGACGACACGTGGCTCTTCTCCCACGGCGGCTGGCACGGGGTCGCGAGCTCGGCGCACCCGGGCCTTCGCCAGAGTCCGGTGATGGGGTTCGACCCGGGGCTCGGGCTCGTCGTCCTCTTCGGCGGCCTCTACATCACCCTGGCGAACTTCCCTGGCATCACCTACCGCGACACCTGGACGTTCCAGTCGGGGGCCTGGGTCGAGGCGCTCATCGGAACCGCGACCCCGGGGGCCCGATTCGAAGCCGCCGGAGCCACCGACCCGTCGTCCGGCGTGTTCGTGATGTCGGGCGGTTGTGGGCCTTCGGGATGTCCGTACACGGACACGTGGGGCTTCGGCGTCTTCTCCGCAGTCGGTTTCAACTCCTCGCGCGCGGCCTGCGCGAACTTCACCTTGGATGGCGTGCCCCAAGCCTCCGGTAGCTCGGTCCTCTTCGAGAACGCGTCGTACGCGCTCAACGTAACGGCGTGTCCGGGCTACAGGCTCACGAACGTCACCACCGTCGGTAACCTGACGCTCACCCTCGGCCACCTGAACGATACGCGGGCGAACGGCTCCGTCCTCGTCGGGGGGCCCGGGACGGTCGTCGCCAACGTTTCCGCTGTCGGCACGTCACCGGCGCCCGCCCTCTTCGGGGGTCGATTGCCGTTGTCCGTGTTCCAGTTCGAACTCGTCATCCTGGGCGCTGTCGTCGCCTCCGCCGCCGCGGGGACGTTCCTGATCTTCCGACGCCGGCGCCCTCCGCATCCCGTGACCCGACCCGCTTCTCCCTCCCCTGCCTCAGTAGCCGCCCGAGCCCCTCAATCTCCTCCCAAGACGGCGTAGCACTCGCCGCGCGCTGACTCCCTCCCGTGGCGCGACGTCGCTCCAGCGCGTGAAGCTGGTGAGGGGGAGGCCGGGCCCGCCGGGATTCGAACCCGGGTTCGAGGCTCCGGAGGCCTCTGTGATGTCCAAGCTATACTACGGGCCCGAACCCGTGACCGAGCCATGCACCCGTTGGCTCAGGTAAAACTTTCGCGCCCCGCGAGTGGGCGGAACTCAGCGGTCGGACTCCGGGCACAGACTCGGCTTGGGGGTCACCCACTCACGATCTGAAGCGGGGGAGACCAGGTTACACTCCAATCTCCGTTATCTGCAGTGTAGTTCGGGCCAGAAAAAACCACGAGCCAGCTGAGGCCGGCCGGTACCGGGACGGAGATGTTTCCTGCCATTACGAATCCGCTGGAGTAGGTGGAGTTAGCCGGGCACTGTCGAGCTCCGGTCGGGTGGCTTACAGTGGGCGAGGCCGTATCATAACTCGCCAGACAGACTTCAACCGGACCGTTCGAGCCGACGAATCCGCCTTCCAGCGTTCCAGAATACGCCGCGGTGAACCCCCAGCCAGCGGCTGAACCCTGATTCGGGCCGGGAAAGGTCCCGCGGTCTGGCACGAGTACTTGGGGCGCAAAGTGCGTCGCCCCCGGATGTCCGAAACAGTGAAGATAGACCGTGATGCTAGCCACTGCGACGACGACCGCGCCGATTGAAGCGAGCGGGATTCGTCTCGTGTAAAATCCGGCCGATCGCCGCGAGGGTTGCTCTCCGGGAACCTTCCATGGTGCGTCGAGGGAATGGCGCGGCCGCCCTTTGCGGTTCAGGTCGCGTAGGCTCGCGGAGTGCCCGGGCTCCGAGTCGACGGCTCCATATTCGGGCCATCGTGTAGGCGAGTCCCACCCAAGGACTCCGGACTGGGCGCAGCCGACGCCACCCATTCCCGGTGGAGATTTCGGCGACCGTAATCACGCTTCCGTCGGGCGAGATGATCTTTGATGGAAGGTGGCTGCTCCCCTCCTTCCCCTGCGGCCTATGAAAAGGGAGACACCCGGCTGGGGCAAATGGTGCGTGGGTCACGCGGGCCAAAGCTTGCCTCGACCCGGCCAATTTGGTCGGTTCAACGGACACCCGCAGTCCCCATTTGCCGGCACCTTGTAGTCGAACAGGACTCCCCGTTGGGGCAGATCGCCAGGAGCATCCGGCCGCCTCGGAGGCACGGATGCCCGCCGCGTACGTCATCGGGTGACGGAACGAACTAACTACCGCACGCGAACGCCGGTTGTCGGGGTGGCCTTACGCCCCCCCGGATGGCGGAGCGGCCGCAGAGCGGGCCGCGAGGTCCGGAAACAGGCCGAGCTACGAAGGCGGCGGGCTGCATCCCGTGCAGGTCCCGGATTTGCGCTCTCCTTCGCTCTCGAGAGTGCGTCCGCATCGGCCACAATTAGCAGCGAAGTCGACAATCTCCCCCCAGGCCGCATCCCGACTCAGCGGCACCTTTGGTGGAATCGGTATCGGGTCGAACCCAGGGCCGTACTCGGGCCTAACCGGCACGCCGGCCCCCCAAAGGCGCATGGCCGTCCGGACGCGCTCAGCGTTCTCGTCCGTCAGATAGACCACCTCGTCGCCTAACTGGTCCCCGGTCAAACCCTTGACCGCCGTGGCCTCAGCCTGCTCATACTGGACCGACGCAGGTGTGAACTGCGCGTAGGCGCCCCTGCCGGAAGTCCAGTGCCAGTGGCGCGGATCGACGGAAGTGATCCGATCGAAGGGGATCGCCTCCCGTCGCCCGCGCGTCCCCTCCCATTTTACAACGAGGCCGGCCGGCCCCAGTTCGATCGAGGTGGGCGTTCTCGAGCGAGTGGCTCGGATACCGAGGATCGACAATCCCGCGGCCGCGACGGCGAAGGCTCCCATCAGAACGAGAAAGAACAGCTCTTGCCGGTTCTCGAGCCACACCAGCAGCAGGAGGACCCAGACGAAGCCGAACATCAACAGGAACGGGAGTGCTCCCGCCAAGGAGCGAGCGGCGAACCCGAGCTCCTCGTGATTCGAATAGGCGGTCGATCCGCCGATGACTTGGCCAGTCAAGGTCTCCCTTCTTCCCTCTGTCAAGATGGCTGGAAAGCCCCGGAATGCTTGAATGTCGTCCATCGGGGGTCCTCCGGTGGCGCTGCAAGGTAGGAACTCGGTGATGGACCAGGGACGCATCGTTCGGGGGCTGCACGGGGCGTCCACACCTCCCACCGCTCAAGACGGTCCGAATAGCGAGAGCGGGGTCGCGACTTGCTCTTGCGCCGCGTGCAGGCCGGTTGCCCGAGGTCTTATTTCCACGGCCCGTCTCGCCCCGGCGATGACGTCGATTCGCGAGCTGGACACGGTCATCCGATCCCGCCACCTGCTGAAGCACCCGTTCTACCGGGCGTGGTCGGAGGGCAAGGTCTCCATGGACACGCTGCGCACGTACGCCGGCCAGTACTTCCAGTTCGAATCGAACTTCCCGCGCTACGTGGGGGGCGTCTACGCCCGGCTTCCCTCGCCGGGCAGCCGCCGGGTACTGTTACAGAACATGGTCGACGAAGAGGGTCGATCACCGACCCACCCCGAGCTGTGGCTCCGGTTCGCGCGCGGACTGGGGATGGGCTCGGAGGTCGTGCGACGGGCCCCGGTCGGACCAGCAACCGACCGGCTGCTCCAGGAGTACGAGCGTTCCACGATCCGGAGTTCCCCGGCTCGAGGGCTCGGGGCCTTGTACGCGTACGAATCGATCTTCCCCGAGATCGCCGCGGAAAAATCCCGGGGCTTGCGCGAGCATTACGGTCTAACCGACCTCGCGGCCCACGAGTTCTTCCGGGTCCATACGATGGCCGATGTCGAGCACGCACGGGCCGAGCGGACGATCCTTCGGAAGGAACTGGCCGCGTCGGAGAAAGCGGGCGAGGAAGCTCGTCGAGGGGTCGACGGCGCTGTGACGGCGTGGTGGCGCTTTTTGAGCGCCTTCCCGACCTAGGCAGCGGCCGCAGCGGGGGGGGCGGGTTTCGCCGCCTTCGGTTTCCCGGCGGGTTTAGGGACATCGGGCGCCTTGGCGATGGTGGTGCGCGCTTCGGAATACCCGCACTTGCCGCAGGAGAGTCGGTTCGGGTGCTGCGCGAGGAACGTGCCGGGCCCGCACTTCGGGCAGAACTTGTGCGTTCGCGTGAGCGTATCGCCCTTCACACTGTAGAGTCCGACGCGCCCTTTCGCCATCGACTCACGCCTTCGGTTCGGCGGGCGGTGTCGGCGCCGGGAGCGCGGCCGCCGGCGCCTCGGCGGGAGCCCCCGGCGGGCCCTTCACGGGCTTCTCCTTGAGGCCGTTCCGGATCAGGATGTGCTCGCGAACGACCGCCTTGAGCGCATCCGCGCTCTCGTAGGCCGCGGCGACCCCCTCGCTGCGAGCGATCCCGAACTTCGCGTGGACGCGCTCGATCACGACGCGGTCCTTTGGGACCTTCACGAGCTTCGCGACCTCGTTGCGCAGCGCGTCGCGCTGGGGCGTCGCGGCGGCGGCGTGGGAAACGGAGAACTTGTACTCCGTGCGCTTCATGAGCGGGTTGGGACGGGTTTCGACGATCTCAACTTCCAAGGGCGATCCTCCGTCGTTCCATCCGTTCGATGAGCTGCTGCACGTTCGCCTTCGAGGCGGCGTCGACCGCCACAAAGGAGGCCCCCGCACCCGGGATACCGTATATAACTGTGGCCCCGGACGGCATCGATTCTACGAGGGCAAGCGCTCCGAGATCCTCTTCGCCCTCGACGACAATGAGGCCGCCGCCGGCCTGGATCGTCTCACGCACCGCACGTCGCAATCCTTCCGTGAGCATTCCGGCCGGGTTGCGCACCCGGACGATCCGGCGGGAGGCGAGCGGCCGGAAGACGGTCGGGTCGACGGGGTCGTCGCGTTGCGTCTTGTAGTCGACGACGCCGACGAGCGGCAACCGGCCGACCTGCACCGCCTGCGCGGTCACCTTGTCCCCGCACGTCGCGAACAAGGTGAGCTGGCTCATCCGGCGGCCGGCTTCGGCGCCGGCGTAGACAGGGCCGTACCGGGCGGCGAACACCGCGCGCTGGGAGGTAGGGACGACCCAGACGGTCTGCTCACTTGACACGGAGGGCGTACCGTCCGCTCGCGTGGATGCCGATCTTGCGGGCGATCTCGGATTTCTCGGGGTCGATGACGATCAGATACCCCTGCCATTCCCGGGAGACCTCGCCGTTGCACCGGGGGCACTTGTTGAGCTCGGTGATCGTGTTGCAGGTCTTGCACGCCTTGAGGCTGATCATGTGCTCTTCGCCGCCGCTGGCGCGGGCTTGGGTGCCGCCGCCTTGGGCGCCTCCTTCTTGACCGGCTTCTTGCCGACCTTCTCGTCGGCCTTCTTGTGGGCTTCCTGGATCCACTCGAGCCGGCCCAATCCGGGCTGGCGCATCGTGAGGCCGATGCGGCTGTCGCGTGGGGAGATCTCGGAGAGGGAGAGCGAGACGATGCGGGCGCGGACCTTGTAGCCGACCTTGAGGTCCTTCTTCGTCTCGATGCCGACGAGCCGCTGGTTGTGCTCGTCGATATTGACGCGGTCGTCCATGATCTGCGAGACGTGGAGGAGGCCGTCGAGTGGCCCGAACCGGACGAAGGCACCGAACTTGCGGACCTCGACGACGGCCCCTTCGACGACTTCCTGGATCTCCGGACGGAAGAGGAGCGCCTTGTACTCGACCTCCTGGTAGACGCCGCCGTCGCCGTGGATGATGTGGCCCTCGCCGAGCGGCGTCACGTCCTTGATCATGACGGTCAGGTTCTGGCCGTCCACGAGCTTCCCCTCGAACTGCTGCTGGGCGAGCTCGGTGAGCACGGTCTCGATCGTCGGACCGAGCCGTTCCGGAGGGATGCGGACAACGTCGCGTCGGAGATCTAGATAATACATGTGCGGCGCGCGAGCTGGGTCTGCTATAAGAAAATTGCTAGGGCCAATTTCCGGGCGGTGCGAAGTTCCGAATCATCGACCGGAACCTCGGCGGTCGCCTTGGTTCCGACTGGGGTCGGTGTCCGAGCCTCCGGCAGTCGTCAGATAGCCTCCCCTGCTCGGCGGCGCATGGTCCATATCAAGGACGAAGGAAGCCACTTCGACGCCCGCTCGACATGGTCTGGAAGTACGTTCGGGACGGCGAACGCCACAACGACACCCATCACAGCCGCAACTTCGTGATGAAGCCCCTGACTGACAGCGCGATGGAGCTCTCCTGGGAGACGGAGATGAACGGCAAGTGGGAGAAGGTCAAGACGCGGACGACGGTCATGGCCCCCCTGGGCCTCGCGATCGAGATGCTCGAGGGACCGATAGCGGGTTCGAAGTTCTTCAACGTCTACACCCCCGCCGGGAACAAGACCGCGATCTCCGTCTACGGCGAGTTCGCGTCGAAGACCATCCCGCCCGCCCAGCTCGAGCCGGCCGCACACGGCTTCCTCGAGCAGGTCTTCAACGAGGACAACGCGGCCATCCAGGCGATGGCCGGGAAGAAGTAGCGCTCTCTCCGCCTGGCCCGAGTTCCACCCTCGGAATTCGGGCCGTCCCACCCGGATGGAATCGATCCCGCGCCGATTCGAGCCGACGTCCGCCGAGCGTATCTCCAATCCACCCATCGAACCCCCCGGTGGGGCCCCGCCGTTGAGCGTCCGAACGATCGCCGGGTCGCTGGCGACGCCCAAGGTGCGGCGCAGTCTCTCCCGCATCCTCCGGGGAAACGTTCTCGCGAGCATGGCGACGGCCGGTCCGCGCGGGCAAGCGCACATCCACACGGCCTACTTCGCCTACCAGCCGGACCTGACGCTCTACTTCTACTCCTACCCGAACTCCCGCCACGCTCGCTACCTCCATCGCCACAGCTCGATGGCCGTCGCGATCTTCGACTCCACCCAGGTCTGGGGGCGGTCGGACCGGGGACTGCAGCTTTTCGGGCGTTGTCGCCCGGCTCGGGGGAAGGCGGTGAGGGCAGCGTCCGACGCCTACGGGCGTCGGTTTCCGGGATTCCGCCGGTGGGTGCGATCGCTCGAGCGGGTCGACGGACGGTTCGGGCTCGAACCGTTTCGATTCACGCCGCGTCAGCTGGTCCTGTTCGACGAACGCGTCTTCGGGAGCGGCGTGTTCGTGAGGATTGCCCTTCCGAGTTCACGAACCCGCACGACGGGAAGATCGGTCCGCCGAAGCCGGTCCCGCCGAGAGATCCGGTGAAGGTCACCGAGGACCGACGGAACGCCCTCGAAGGCCAAGCGCGGCGTCGGTGATCGCCATCGAGCTCGCGGCGTCCGGCGCCAGCTTGAACATCGCGCGCACCGCGTCGATGTTCTCCGGAACGACGATCGACTCTTGATGGACGGCCTGGAAGAAGTAGAGATCCGGCCCCGCGAGGCGGATCCCGTTCTCCCATAGGACATTCTCCATTACGTCCGAGCTACCGCGGTCGCGGGCGAAATCCATCACTTGCGGAGTACCGTCGACCTTCTCCCACGCCGCGAAGATGTGGAAGCGGGGCGTTCCTCGGAACGCCTCCACGACCGCCGTGGCATCCCGCGGAGGGGTGGTCAGGCGGACGTGGTTGACGTGGACGTGCATCAAGGTCGTGGGCACGACGACCGCGGTCGTCGTGATCGCGAGCTTGGGGAAGATCGTCTGGACGTCCGGTCCATGGTGCGACGGCAGGTGGAACGTGGGGAGGATGCCGTTGATCGGGCCCCGTTGGCTCTCGGCCGGGTCGGCCGCCCGACGGACGATCGTTACGTCCCAGCTTTCCACCCCGAATTTCGAAGTGAGCACCGCCGCGGCACGCGCGATCCCGGTCGTGTTGCACGAGACGACCCGGACCCGATGCTTGTCCAGGGCGGCCCCATAGTTCGCAAGGGCGTTGAACGATACCTCCGCCACGCCCGCTTGCTCGCCCCCCTGAAAGATCGCCCGTACGCCGGCGGCGTGGTACCGTGCGGCGTTCTCGCCGCCGATCTTCTCGGGCGCGGCATCGATGACCACATCGGTGGCCCGCACCATCTCCTCGACCGTGCCGGCGACGGGCAACCCGGCGGACTCGAACTCGGCCCGGGTCCCGTTCCCGGCCACGTAGAGCGGGTAGCCGCGAT
The DNA here is from genome assembly GCA_022749895.1 of Thermoplasmata archaeon. Taxonomy (GTDB): domain Archaea; phylum Thermoplasmatota; class Thermoplasmata; order Lutacidiplasmatales; family UBA184; genus Lutacidiplasma. The sequence continues at coordinate 14,500 of JAKIWS010000023.1, read as the reverse complement.
CGACCGCGCGGTGCGCGTCGTAGCTGGGACGCGTCTTGGCCACCCCCACCAGGGTCATGTCCGGCTGACGGGCGACGGCGTCGGCCACGCGCTTGCCGATCGTCCCGTAGCCGTTGATCGCGACACGAACTTTCATGGCGAGGGGTTCCGGGACGGACGAGCCGAGCCGTGGATAAAAGCGGTCCGCGGAGTCGCCGCGCCGCCCTCCTGGGGCCGGGCGTCGCCCGAGTTCCCCGAGGCTATATGGCCTGCCCGCGGTGACGACGAGAGCACGATGGAGTTCCGGTTGAGCGGCGAAGAAACCGCGTTCCAAGAGGCGGTGCGGAAGTTCGGCGACAAGGTGCTCCGGCCGGCGGAACGGACGATCGACCGGGAGGGGCGGATCCCCGACCCGATCCTCGCGGAGATGGCCCGGCTCGGGCTGCTGGCCATGCCGGTCCCGGCGGAGTACGGTGGGCTCGGCGCTTCCGCGGTCTTGACCGAACTCGCCGCCGAGGAGATTGGCCGAGGCGATTTCTCCATGGCGACCGCGGTGTTCTTCCTCCTCGAAGCCGGCTGGGGTTGGGTGCTCAGCCAGCACGGGAGCGAGGAAGCCAAGCGGGAGATCCTCCCGCCGGTCTGCGCCGGCGCCGCCTTCCTCGGCATTGCGACCACCGAGCCGACGGGCGGCAGCGACTTGGCCAACATGCGTACTCGTTCGCGGCGCGACGGCGCGGAGTTCGTCGTCAAAGGCGAGAAGTCCTTCCTGTCGGGGGTCGAAGAAGCGAAGCGACTCGGCGGGGGGCACCTGACTCTGACGCGGGGCGAGGACGGTTTCAACTTTCTCTACGTCCCGACGAACGCGAAGGGGATCTCCACCCAGAAGTTCGAGAACATGGGTCGGATGGGCATCTCGACGGGCGCGATCACTTACGACGACGTTCGCGTGCCGGAGCGCTACCTCGTCGGGGCGGAGGGTCGCGGCTTTGACGTGGCCATGGAAGGGTTCAACGTCGCCCGCACGTTCGTCTCGGCCGCGTGCATCGGCGCCGCGGAGCGCGCCCTCGCCACGGGGACCGACTACATTCGGGAACGCCAGGCGTTCGGGAGCCCTCTCGCGAAGTTCGAGGGGATCCAGTTCGAGCTGGTCGACCTCTACACGCAGGTCGAGGCCGTCAAATGGCAGTGCCGTCGCGCCGCGTGGCTCGTCGATCAATACCTCGCCGGCGACACGACCGTCCGCTCCGAGATGGTCCGGGCCGTCGCGTCGGTCAAGTTGACCGCCCCCCCGATCGCCTTCGAATGCGTGAAACGCGTGATGATGTGGTTCGGGGCGGCCGGGTACACGAAGGACGTGGGTCTCGAGCTCGGCTTTCGCGGCGTGATGTCGTACCTCGTCGGCGCTGAAGGCGGCCTCAACATCATGCGGATCATCCTCGGTCGGGAGCTCCTCGGTAAGGAGTTCGTTCCGTACAAGTGACGAAGGTCCGTCGACGGCGCGCCCCCCGCCTCGACGAGCGGGAGTTCCATCGGTGGCTCCGGCGGCATCTTCCCGCCGGACGCTCGGGGCTGCTTCCGCTGGGCGACGACGCCGCGGCGCTGCCGTGGGCCGGGCGGAAGGTGCTCCTCCTATCGAGCGACGCGCTGATCGAAGGAACCCATTTCCTCCCGGCGACGCCGCCGCGGGCCCTGGGTGAAGCGGCCGCGAACGTCAACCTGAGTGACATCGCGGCGAAAGGTGGAACTCCGAGAGCGCTGCTCGTGGACCTGCTCCTCCCTCCAACCACGTCGATCGGATGGGGGATCGCGGTGGTCGAGGGGATCGAATCCGCGGCGGCCCGCTGGGGGGCGCACGTCGTCGGGGGCGACACGAAACCGTCGCGGACACCCGCCGTCGTCGTGACGGTGGTCGGCGTCGCCGACCGCGAGCATCTCGCTCCGCGCTCCGGCGCCCGTCCGCGCGACCTGCTCGTGGTTACCGGCCCGGTCGGTCGTGGGGGCGCTTCGGCCCTGCCGCTGCGACGGGGACGTCTCACGGAGGAGGAGCTCCGATCGCTCGTGGACGTCCATCCCCGGGTACGGGAGGGTCCAATTCTCGCTCGCTACGCGCACGCGATGATCGACACGTCCGACGGGATAGCCGATGCCGCGCACCTTCTCGCCGAAGCGAGCGGAATGCGCCTCACGATCGACGCCGCCGCGATCCCCATAACCCCCCGTCTGCACGGACGCCTCCGCGGGGCGCGGCAGGAACTCGACGTCGCGTTCTACGGTGGGGATTACGAGCTCCTGGCGGCGCTCCCGCCGAAGCGGCTGGCGATCGCCCGGCGCCGGCTCGCGCGTCTGGGCTGTCCGCTCACGGTCGTCGGGGTCGTCGCCGCGGGGCGAGGCGCCCATTTGCAGATCGGCGGTCGCACCTCCGCGCTCCCGCGCGCGGGGTGGCGGCCCTTCGGCTAGCCCGGCTCCTCGGCACCCTCGTCCGACCGCCACGGCTTTGAACGGAGCCCCCTCGGGGACGGCCGTGCCAGTTCTCGAGGCGGAGCACGTCGCGAAGACGTACTTCGGGCGGCGGGGGGAGGTCCGTGCGCTCGACGACGTCTCGCTCTCGATCGACAAGGGCCGCCTGTTCGCCTTCCTCGGTCGGAACGGCGCCGGCAAGACGACGTTCATCAAGATCGCCGCCACGCTGCTGCTCCCGACCGCCGGCGTGGTCCGCCTCTTCGGCGAGGACGTCGTCCGATCCCCGCGGGCGGTCCGGCCGCACATCGCGGTCGTTCCGCAGGAGGGTCGGCCGTTCTTCCATCTGACCCCGCGGGAGCATGTCGAAGAGTACCTTCGGACGCGCGGCGCGAGCCGCGAGAGCGCCGTCGCCCGCTCCGACGAGATCCTGCACGCGATGGGCTTGGGCCCGTTCGCCGACGAACCGGCGTTCCGGCTCTCGGGAGGCGTCCAGCAGCGGACCCTCGTCGCCATGATCCTGGCCACCCGGGCCCCGTTCCTGTTCCTCGACGAACCGACGCTCGGGATGGACCCGTTCGCCCGGCGCCAGGTTTGGGAAGTCATCCGCGCGGCGACCCGCGGCGGCTCGACCGTCCTCCTCACGACGCATTACCTCGACGAGGCGGAGCAGCTCAGCGAGGAGCTCGCGGTCATTGAAGGGGGTAAGCTCCTCTACCGCGGCGCGGCGGAGCAGCTCAAGGCGAAGGTCGGCCGCGAGGTCCGGCTTCAGTTCGCCGGGGGCTTCGAGGATGCCGAGCTGGCACCGTACGGACGGGTCCTCCACGAACGGGACCGGACGACGTTGCTCACGACCCGCCGGGCGGCGGCCGAGCTCACCGACCGCGCGCTCGGTCGCGGCATCGCGGTGAGCGTCGGACCCGTGACGCTCGAAGAGGCGTTCCTGGAGCTCGTCGGCCGCGGCATCGAAGAGGATGAATGACCGCGCGGACGCAGCTCAACGCCGCCTGGCGGATCTGCTACTTCAACGGGCTCGTGCCGCTGGGCCGTCAGCCCCTCCTGACCGCCGCCGTCTTCCTGACGCCGTTCAGCTTCCTGTTCTTTCTCTACGTCATCGCCAAGCCCGAGTTCTTCCCGTACGGCGTGGTGGGCGGGGTGCTCTTCACGTCGCTGTTCACCGGGAACGGGATGCTCAACGACTGCGCCTACCTTCGGCTCGAGCGGCAGCTCCAGCCGATCTTCGTCGCGAGCCCGGTCCGACCGATCGCCTACCTCCTCGGGATGGCCCTGAGCGAGCTCGCGTTCACCATCCCCGCCCTGGGCCTCTTCCTCGGGATCTTGCAACTCGTGCACCCGCTCTCCGCGTTCAGCTTCCTGGCGCTCCTGGGGGTCGCGCTGGTAACTTGGCTCATGTCGACGACGCTGGGATTCCTGATCTCCACGTTCTTCCGGCAGCTGCGCGAGATCTGGCCGATCGGCACGCTCACCTTCTCAACGCTCTCGGTGCTCCCCCCGGTCTTCTACCCCCTGAGCATCATCCACGCCCCGTACCGCTGGATCGCCTTCCTCGCTCCCTCGACCTATTCCGCGGTGCTCGCGGACCGGGCGGTCGGCTTGAGCGGGGCCCCCGATATCGCCCCCGGTTTCCTGAGCGACCCGTTCGTGGAACTGGGCGTGCTCGTCGCGATCACGCTCCTGTTCGCCCTCGCCGCGGTCTACCTCGCCCGCTGGCGCGAGCCGTAGCGCGTACCTCGGCGTCGCACGGGGGCCGTTTGAGCGTCAATATGCTAATGTACGAAGGCCAATGTCGCCGCCCCACTCGGGGTCAACGATGCCGGGCGAAGGGGCCGTTATCAATCCGTTCGAGACCGCCCGAAAGCAGATCGATATCGTCTGCGATCTCCTCAAGATCAACGGGGGAACGCGCGAGATCCTCAAGAGCCCGAAGCGCGAGCTGACGGTCAATTTCCCCGTCCGGATGGACGACGGGTCGTACAAGGTGTTCCAGGGCCACCGGGTCCAGTACAACATGGCGCGGGGCCCGACCAAGGGCGGCATCCGCTACCACCCGCAGGTCACGCTGGACGAGGTCCGGGCGCTCGCCGCCTGGATGACCTGGAAGTGCGCGGTCGTCAATCTCCCCTACGGCGGGGGGAAGGGCGGCGTCGTTTGCGACCCGAAGCACTTGAGCCAAACCGAGCTCGAGCGGCTCACCCGGCGCTACGCGGTGGAGATCGCCCCGATCATCGGCCCGGAGATGGACATCCCGGCGCCGGACGTCTACACCGACTCCCAGACGATGTCGTGGATTATGGATACGTACTCCATGATGAAGGGCTTCAGCGTCCCCGGCGTCGTCACGGGAAAACCGATCTCCCTCGGCGGCAGCGAGGGTCGCGGCGAAGCGACCGGTCGCGGCTGTTCCTACGTGATCCGAGAAGCGGCGCCGCACGCCGGCGTCCAGATGAAAGGCGCCAGCGTCGCCGTCCAGGGGTTCGGGAATGCCGGTAGCGTCACCGCGAAGCTCCTCCATGACGAACAGGGTGCGAAGATCGTCGCCGTGTCGGATTCCCGCGGGGGCATCACGAACCCCGCCGGGCTCGACCCGCACAAGGTCGAAGCGCACAAGGTGAAGACCGGCTCCGTCCTCGGTTACCCCGGTGCCAAGCCGGTCTCGAACACCGAGATCCTCGAGATGAAGGTCGACGTCCTCGTCCCCGCGGCCCTCGAGAACCAGATCACCGCGAAGAACGCCGGGAAGATCCAGGCGAAGATCGTCGCGGAGGCCGCGAACGGCCCGACGACCCCGGACGCCGACGACATTCTCTTCGCGAAGAAGATCACCGTCCTGCCCGACATCCTCGCGAACGCGGGGGGTGTCACGGTGAGCTACTTCGAGTGGGCGCAGGACATCCAGGGGTTCTTCTGGCCTCTCGATGAGGTCAATCAGCGTCTGGAACGTGTGATGGTCCGCGCGTACGGCGAGGTCCACAAGGTCGCGGTCGAGCGGAAGGTCCACAACCGGACGGCCGCCTACGTGGTCGCGATCCAGCGGGTCGTGGACGCGATCAAGGTCCGCGGGATCTTCCCGTAGGCCTCGGTTCGCGGTCGCTAAGGTCCTCCCCGCGATGGCCGATTTCCCCCAGTGTCGGCTCGCGACGTGGGCCGATGCCGACCGGTGGAGCGCTCGCATCGCGGACCAGGTTCGCGCCGCCGACCACCTCCCGGATGTCATCGTCGGGTTGACCCGGGGGGGCTGGGTTCCGTCGCGCCTCCTCGCGGACCATCTCGGGGTGAAACGTCTCCTCGCACTCCGCGTCCAACATTGGGGGATCACGGCGACCGTGAGCCGGGCGGCGGAGATCACCGAAGCTCTCCACGGGTCGGTCGACGACGCCCGCGTCCTGCTCCTGGACGACATCACCGATACCGGCGAGAGCTTGGAGCTCGCGACGAAGCACGTGGCCGAGCGCCGACCCGCCCGGGTCGAGAGCGCGGCGTTCCTGCACATTGGCCACGCGAAGTTCGTCCCGACGTACTACGCGGAAGAGATCCCTCGCGGCTCGTGGGTCTGGGTCGTTTTCCCGTGGAACTACTGGGAGGATGTCCGGCACTTCGTCCGACTTTCCCGAGAGGAGAGCGACGACGTGGAGGTAATCCGGAGGATCATCGGCGAGCGTTGTGGCCTCGACCTTCCCCGGGAGCACGTCGCCAAGGCCCTATCGGCGGGGGAACCTCCGAAATCGTCGGCGGCCGGGTGAGGGGCGTCCCCATCAGTCCGGATCACCGGATCACGCCGGAAATCGCTCCGCGCTGACGACCAGAACCGAATCAGCCTGCCGAAGAGCCGCTGACGTCCGCGACCGCTCGGCGGGAACGGAGGTACTGGTACAGCACGTTCGCCCCGATCACGATGCCCAGCCCAAGGACGATGAGGCCCAGGATGAAGACCAGCTGGGCAGACCCGGAGAGCCTCTCGAGATACCCGACGAGGAAGAGGAGCCCGTAGCTCAGGATCCCAATGCCCGCGATCGACGTCGTCGCGATCGGGTACGACCGGGGCAACCGACCGCGGCTCAAGTACCAGCGGATCGCGCGCCCGCTCTCCCACGTTCCGGCGCCGAACAGCCACCAGATGAGCCCGTCCTTCAAGAACGTGAGGATCCGAGCGATCGGTTCGGCGTTCGGGCTTCCCACGTAGCCGTTGTACCCGTACAGAAAGCCGACGCCGACCAACGTGATCGCGAACAGCCCGAAGCCGAACGCCGCCGACCCCTGGCGGATGTCGGTGGAGGCCGAACGAATCGAATCGATGACGGCCTCGTCGATGTCGAACGTCCAGAAGATCAGATAGACGCCCAGGAGGATCGAGAGGCCGATGACGCCGAGCCAGATGATCCCCGCCGCAGCGGCGACCCCCAGGATGAGCAGGACGAGTGCGAACGGGAGCACCGTCTTCGCGCGGAGCTTCGGGTCCTTGAGCGCCCGCACGATCGTGTAGTACGTCGATTCCAGGCTCGCGCTCTGCCGGATGTAAACGCGGTGGACCCCATCGATCTTGACCCGGGACGCCAGGATCGGGAACAGGTACTCGTCCTCCGCGCCGTCGCTGATGAGGTGCGCGGACGTCGCCGGGATCTCGCGGAGCACCTGGTCGAACTGCTCGCCGACCCGACGGTCCGAGAGGATGCCGACCTTGGGCGAACCGGTCAGAACGACGACCTCGCACTCGTCGCCGACCTTGCGCAGTTCGTCGTAGAGGCGCACCCCCGCGAGCATCGCGTTGGTGTCGGAATCCTCCGGGTCGGCCGTGCCGAGCTGGATGGCGGCGGCCAGAACGGCCGCCCGTCCGACGACCGGGCCGGTAACTCCGGCCTTGCGGCCGAGGTCGTCGTCGCGGTCGACACAGACGACGAGCCTCATGGACCGGTGTGATGGGGCGGGCACAGCTTAACCCCGGTGTCGCACAACGCGCTACAGGTGCCGAAACCCGTAGGGAGGCACGCGCCGAGGGTAGGGTTATAGTCCAAAGGCCGCCCTGAGGGCCCGACGATGGCCGAACTTCCTCCGAAGGAGAAGGGGTTCATCGACTGGTACCTCGCGGCGGTCGACGCCGCGAACCTGACCGACAAGCGGTACCCGGTCAAGGGGATGAACGTCTGGACGCCGTACGGCTTCCTGGCCCGCCGCAACCTCGACGACGTGATGATCCGGGCGATCGAAGCGACGGGGTCGCAGCCGGTCGAGTTCCCCGCCCTTATCCCGGAGACGGAGTTCCAAAAGGAGAAGGAGCACATCAAAGGGTTCGACGCGCAGGTCTACTGGGTGACCCGCGGCGGCGCGAACCCGCTCGACGTGAACCTGGTGCTGCGGCCGACGAGCGAGACCGCAATGTACCCGGTCTTCGCGCTCTGGATTCGCTCGCATCGCGACTTGCCGCTCAACGTCTACCAGATCGTCAACACGTTCCGCTACGAGACCAAGACGACCCGACCGTTCCTTCGGGTGCGGGAGATCCACTTCTTCGAAGAGCACACCTGCCAGGTCGACGAGGCGGCGGCCTCCGAGCGGGTCCGCTCCAACCTGGGTGCGTTCGGCGTGATGGCCCACGACTTCGCCCTCCCGTTCGTGGCCGTGCGGCGTCCGGAGTGGGACAAGTTCGCGGGGGCCCACTTCAGCATCGCCTTCGACATCCCGGTCGGCGAAGCCCGCACCCTCCAGATCGGGAGCGTCCATCACTACCGGGAGAACTTCTCCGGACCGTACGGCATCCGCTACGAGGCGGCCGATGGGACGACCAAGCTGGTCCACCAGACGACGTTCGGGCTCTCGGAGCGGTTGATCGGGGCGATCGTCGCCGTGCACGGGGACGACCACGGCGTCGTGTTTCCTTCCGCGATCGCGCCGTACCAGGTGGTCGTGATCCCGATCGCGGGCGCGAAATCCACGGCCCCGCCGGAGGCGGCGGCGCAGGCCATCGTCGCCCAATTGAGGGCCCGCGGTCTTCGGGTCCATCTCGATTCGGGTCCGGATCGACCCGGCGCCAAGTACTACCACTGGGAAGCGGCGGGGGTGCCGCTGCGGCTCGAGGTTGGGCCGCGCGAGGCCGCCGCCGGCCAGGCGACCGCGGTCGATCGGCTCGGTCAGCGCTCGACGGTCGGACCCACCGGGCTGGACAACGCTGTCGTCGAGCGGCTGGACGCGTTCGACGCCGCGTTACGGAGTCGGGCCGCGGATCGTTTCCACGACGCGTTCAAGGTCGCCGCGACCCTCGACGAGCTCACGAATTCGACGCACGTTCGCGTCCTCCCGTGGTGCGGGGAAGAGAGCTGCGGTCACAAGATCGAGATCGCGATCGACGGCGCCCTCCTCGGGGTCCCGGAAGGTGGTCTCCCCCTCCCGCTGCCGGCCCCAGGACGTTGCATCGCGTGCGGACTCGATATGCCGTCCCAGTGGGCGCTCGCCGGTCGACCGCTGTAGGGCGGGAACGACCGCGCCTCGCGTGGCTACGTAGGGTGGGGGGCGGGGACGGGCGGGTTCGGTAGGACGAGCCACATCCCGGCGAGTCCGAACAGCTCGAACACGATGACGACGGCGTAGACCCCGTTATCGAGCCACACGCCGAAGGTGAACCCCCACCAGAGGTAGAAGATGATACCCACGAGCACGAGCGCCGCGAAGCCGAAGAACTCGACCCGACGCACCAGCGACCAGCGCGGGCGGTACGGAACCGCGGGGGTCGGCTCAACGTCCACCATCGTCGCGATTCGACCTCCGGCTCCTCATAACACTTGAGCCCCGGTCCGGAGACTTTAAACCGCCACCCCCCGTGTTTCTCTCAGTCAATGCCGACCGTGGCGGGCGACCCGCCCTCCGATCGGGCGGAGGGCGCCGCCGCGCCGATGCCGGAGCTCGCTCCCGACGAGGAGAGGCTGTTGGCGTACGCGAGCGCGATCGGTCGAGAGTTTGATTTCACGCTCCTCGTGCGAGCGACCGGGATCGACGAGGAGGTCCTCGCCGAGCGGCTCGAGCAACTGGTCCACCGGAGGGTGCTTCGGGAGCGGATCGGCGGGGACCGGTTCGCGTTCGTGAACGAGGAGTTCCGAGTCCGGATGTACCAGTCCCTCACCGCCAGCCGGCTTCGCGTACTGCACCGGAAGGTCGCCGAGGCGCTCGAGGCGCTCCACGCGTCCCCGCCGGCGGAGGTCGTGACCGAGCTCGGACGGCACTACTTCCTCGGCAAGGTCCCGGACAAGTCGTACATGTTCAACCTCGAGGGCGCCGAGCTCGCCCGGCAGACGCGCGACCCCGAGGTGATGGCGCTGCACCTGGAACGCGTCCGCATCGACCTCTCGGGCTTTCCGGGCGACAAGGGCGACGAGATCGCGGACGTCGACCAGGAGCTCGGCGACGTGTACTTCGAGATGGGCGACGACCAGCGGGCCGACCGGCTCTACATGGAGGGGCTCGACCAGTGCGCGCCCGACGACGTCCGACGGCGCTCCCGCTTCCTCCTCGGCCGCGCCGAGATCGCGCGCGAGCACATGGAGATCGAGGGCGCGCGGCGGCTCGCGGGCGAGGCCCAAAAGATGTTCGAGCAGCGGGGCGACCTCGCCGGCATGGCGAGCGCGCGCCGCATCCTTGGGCGGGTCCACTTCGAGATCGGCGAGTACCAGCCGGCGCTCGAAGAGGCGCTGCAGGCGCTCGAGCTCCTTCGCATGCAGGCCGACGAGCGGACGCTCGGCCGTCTCTGCACCGATATCGGCAACGCCTTCGCCGCGCTCGGCGGCAGCGTGAGCGAGGAGGCGTCGGCGTGGTACGCCCAAGCGATCCGCCATCTCACCGCGGTGGACGACTGGCTCGAATTGGCCCGGGCCTACCACAACCTGGGCTCCATGGACGGGGAGACGCAGCCCCAATTGGGGCTCGAGCACCTGGAGAAGGCGCGCACCTACGCCGAACGGACGCACGACATGCGGTGGACCGCGTGGACGCTGTTCACCGGCGTACCGATGCGCCTCCAGATCGGCCAAGTCGACGAAGCCGAGCGGGACAACCAGCAGGCGTTGCGCCTGCTCGAACGCGTCGCCGACCCGATCGGCTTGCAACAGGTCGCCCTCAATCGGGGGCTCATCGCCGAGCGCCGTGGGGACTGGGAGCTCGCGGAAGCCGGGTACCGCGAAGCGCTCGAGCGTGCCGAGCAGGTCAGGGTCGCCCCCGAGGCCGCCGACAGTCACTTCGCCCTCGCTCGCCTCTATTACAAGCTGCGGGACTATCTCCGGGCGCGCGAGGAGTACTCCGCGGCGCTGCGGGGAGGCCTCCCCCGCCTCAAGCCGACCCGCGCAACGGCCTTTGCCGAACTCGGCCGTCAACTCGCCGTCGAGGAACCCGGAGTCGCGGAACCGGCCCCGCCGCCGGCGGCGACGAGCGGCGCCCGCGAATCGTAGGGAGCGACGACGATGGCGACGAAGGGGATCTCGGACCGGACCGCGCCGGCGCTCGCGGTCCCGGTCATCGGCCGCCGCGAGATCGTCGACCGCCTCTTTCGCCGCATCGAACGGGCCCACGAGCTGGAAGGAGAGTTCCTCCTGATCGTGGGCCGTTCCGGGGTCGGGAAGTCGACGATGCTGGACGCGGCGGTCCGTCGAGCCCGCGAGCTCGGGTTCGAGGTCGTCCACGGTCGCGCACTTCCGTCCGACCTCCCCGAGCCGTTCAGCCTCCTGCGCGACCTCCTCGGCTCCATTCCGCGGTCCGATTCGGAGGGCGACGAGGGCTCGAACGGGTCCACGCTACCGATCTTTCTGGCCCCGTTCGACGTCAACGGGGCTTCCGCCGAGGCCCGGCTCACGAGCGACCCCCCGCCGGCCGATGGCGCGGAGCTCGACCGGCTCCTGCTCGCCCTTGTGGCGACGCCCGGGGAGCGGACCGACGCGAGCCGGAGCGCGCTCTACGGCCGGATCACCGACCTGTTCGTGCAGCGCGCGAGTCGCAAGGCGATGCTCCTCGCGATCGACGACCTCCAGTTCGCCGACGATTCGTCCCTCGAATTCCTCGACGAGCTCGTCGCCCAGCTGGGGAGCCAGGGGCTTCTCGTCGTCGCGACCGTCGTCCCGGCCGACGAGGCGCCCCCCCGCACGGCGGAGAAGGTCCGCGCGACCTTGGAGCAGCACGCGCGCTCCTCGCTCGCGGTCCGCCCCTTGACCGAGCCGGAGGTGCGCGAGTACGTTCGGTGGTTGCAGCGGGGACGGGACGCCGACCCGAACGACGTGATGCGCTGGTTCACGCAGACGGAGGGGAATCCGCAATTCATCTCCCACCTCGTCCGGGCCTCGCTCGGGCTCGCGACCGCCGCGGCGTTCAGCGGCGAGCAGGGGTTCGAGGAGTTCGTCCGAGGCCAAGTGCAAGCGCTCCCCGAGGGCGATCGACGGCTCCTGATCTACGGCTCGGTCCTTGGGAAGGAATTCGATTTCGCGATCCTGGCCAAGGCGACCGGGGGGGAGGAGGAGCGGCTCAGCGAGAGCCTCGACCGGCTGGTCCGCTTGGGTCTATTGCGGGAGCACGGGGGCGAGGTCTACGAGTTCGCGAGCGAACGGGTCCGCGCGGACGTCTATTCCGAGCTCACGGACACCCGCCGCCGGATCCTCCACCGCCGGGTCGCGACCGCCCTCGAGGAGCGCGGGGCGAACGCCCCCGGGGAGGTGTTCGCGCTCGCCCGGCATTACTACCTCGGTCAAGCGGACGCCCAGAGCGTCGAGTACAATCACCGGGCCGCGGACCTCGCCGCCCGCGCCTTCGCCTACGATACCGCGATCGTGTTTCTCGAGCGCGCGCTCGAGGGGGCCCGTCGGCTCGAGCCGCGCGACGCCCCGCACGAGCTTCGGATGGGGATCGAGCTCGGTCGGTACCTGAACGAGGTCGGCGACCTCCGCCGATCGGAGACGCTGCTCGAAGAAACGGTCCGCGACCTTGGGGCCGCGACCGACCGCCCCGTGGACGTCGCCCTGGCCATGCTGGGCCTCGCGCAGACGAAATCCGACCTCACCAACTACACGGAGGCGCGCGCGCTCGCCGCCGAAGCGTTCGCGATCTTGGAGCGGCTCGGCCACAAACGCGGACTCATGGCGGCGCACCGAATCCTCGGCGTCGCAATCTGGCGCCAGGGCGACCTCGCCGGCGCCGAAAGCCACCATCGCGCCGAACTGGCCCTGGCGCGCGAGGTCGGGACTCCGCTCGAGCTCGGACACGCCTTGGTCGACCTCGCGAACACGACCACCACGCCCAACGCGCGGGGGGAAGCGATGGAGCTGTACGATGAAGCCGACCGGGTCTTCGCGAAAGAACAGGACTACAGCGCGCACGCGCGGGTCCTCATGAACCGCGCCCTCCTCCGGTACGCGGCCGGCGAACTCGAGGCGGCGCTCCGCGACATCACCCAGGCCGTCGAGGCCGCGGAGAAGTCCCGCTCCCGGATCTGGCTCGGGTACTGTCTCCTCAACCTGGCCCAGATCCGTTCCGACGCGCGGGATTACCTCGGCGCGAAGCAGGCGATCGACCGCGCCCACGCGTTGCTCGACCCCCTGGGCGATCGCCTCGCGACGCAGCAGACGACGATGATCCGGGGGATGATCGCGGAGGGGGAGCACCAGTTCGTGCATGCGGAGGGTCTCTTCCGGGAAGCGCTCGAGCAGGCTCGTTCCTTCGGCCTCGAGCCGCAGGAGGTCGAGATGCAGCTTCGACTCGCGCTGCTCGCCGAACGTCGCGGCGACGCCCCGGCCGCGCGGTCGATCCTGGACGACGAGCGGCGCAAGCGGATCGCGGCCCTGCGCCCGGACCTCGCCCCGACCCTCGAGGGGCTGTGGGGCCGGGTCGCGTCGGCGCACGGTCCGAGCGGTTAAGCCCCGCCCTCGATGGACCGGGGATGGCCGGACCGCGCGCGAGCACGGCGGACCGGGTCGCGGCCGACGGCTCCCCCTACCCCGATCGGGCCCGCCCGTCGTTCGAGCACGACGTTCGCGCGATGTTCACCCACATCGCGCACCGGTACGACTGGTTCGACCACCTGGTCTCGTTCGGACAGGATTTCGTCTGGCGACCGCGCGCGCTCTGGGCTCTCGACCGATTCCGCGACCATCGTCCCGTCCACCGCGTGCTCGACGTCGGGTGCGGCCCGGGCGACCTGACCGTTCTCGCGGGACGACGATTTCCCTCGGCGTCAGTCGTGGGCGCCGATTTCACCGCCGCGATGCTGGCCCGCGCCGCGACGCGGCACGATCTCGGGCGGTTCGGTCCCCGGCTTCGTTTCGCCCAGGCGAGCGCGATGCACCTCCCGTTCCGCTCCGCCTCGTTCGACGTCGTGATGTCGGCGTTCGTCGTCCGCAACCTCGTGGACCTTGGGGCCGCCTTCCGAGAGCTGCGTCGAGTCCTCGTTCCGGGCGGCAGCCTGCTCACCCTGGAGATCACCGAGCCCACCTCCCGGATCTTCCGGGCGACCTTCCATACCTACTTCGACCGCGTCGTCCCTTGGCTCGGCGCGGCGGTCCATAGCGCGGGTCCGTACCGGTACCTGCCCGAGTCGTTGAGGGACCTTCCCGGCCGGGCGTCGATGCTCGCGATGCTCGCCGACGCCGGCTTCAGCCGGACCATCGCCGACCCCCTCTCGTTGGGGGCGGTTACGTCGTACCTGGCCGAAGCGGCGCCGTCCCACGCAAGCCCTTAAAGCCCGGCGCGCCCCCGACCGACGGTCCGATGGTCGACCCGCCGTTCGACGCGTTCCGCTACGCCCACGAGCACCGCCACGAAGTCGTCTGGATGAGCCAGAACACGAACCACCTGGTCCCGCCCACGGTCATCGCGGACGCCCTCAGCGAGGCGATCCGCGACCGCCGCTACGAGGGCTACCCGTACGCTCCGGGTGACCCGGAGCTCAAGGCCCTCGCCCTGGCCGACTTGGGATTTCCGGCCGACTGGATGGCCACGATCTCGGCGGGCGGAACGGAAGCGCTCTACATGCTCACGCGCGCTCTGCTCGGGGCCGGCGACGAGGTCATCGCCTCCGACCCGAGCT
>JAKIWS010000022.1 GCA_022749895.1 Thermoplasmata archaeon | reverse complement strand
CGCAGCGCCCGTACGTCGCCAACACCTTCCTCTACTCCGCCGGAGCTTGGCGGAATCTGACCAGCAGTTCCCCCGCTCCGGGCCTCCTCCCGCTCCTCGCGAGCATGGCGTGGTCGGGCCAGACGCGATCGGTCGTGCTCGTCGCCTCCATCGAGGTCTTACCGAACAACGCAAGTTCGTTCTCGTTCCCCGTCGTCTGGGTCTATTACCAGGGCGCGTGGAAAAACGTCACCGGCGCGACGGGGGTCGTTCCGGACGCCACGCTCGCCGGGATCGCCGCGAACGTGGACGGGACCGTCCTCGCCTTTGGCGGGACAAAGAGGGGCGGGTTCGACCTGTTCAACTGGTTCTACGCGTTCTCCGTCCCCGCCAACATCTCCTTGTACACCGCGGCCCCCGCGCCGACGGACGTCGCGACGGCCGTGAGCTTCAACGACACCGCGACGAGCGGCATCGCCCCCATGACCGAGAACCTGACGTTCGGCGATGGGAGCTCTGCGCTCTTCACCAACCTTTCGTTCGTCCAGGAGGTCGCGACCCACGCGCACGTCTACGCGACGACCGGGACCTTCCACGCCTCGCTCACCCTCTCGGACTTCGCCGGTCGGTCGACCCACATGAACGCCACCGTGCAGGTGAACGGGCCCCTCACGGTGGGGGCCATCAGCGCCTCTCCGTCGGCCCCGACCACGGGCAAGAACGTCACCTTCAACGTCACGGTGGCGGGCGGCACCACTCCCTATCGGTACGCGTGGACCTTGGCGACCGGGACCTCGGCGGCGGGCACGACGGCCAGTCACACCTACGGTGCGTCGGGTTCCTATCCGGTCTCCGTAACTGTGACCGACGCGGTGGGAAAGCAACTGACCCGCAACCTAACATTGACCGTTACCGCCTCCGCGTCGGCGTTCTCGCTCAGCTCGGGAGTCGGCCTCTACGCGCTCATCGGCGTCATCCTGCTCCTCGTGGTCATTCTCGGACTCGTTGCCTGGCGGATGCGTCGCAAGGCCCCCCCCACGATGTCGAGTTGGATGCCCCCCGCTCCCGGATCGATCCCGCCCCCCGCGGCGGGCTCGCCTCCGCCTCCCCCCGGACCTCCTCCGGGAACCGGCGCCCCCCCGAACCCGTAGCTGGTCCACCCGAGGATAGCGTCCGCCGGACCGGTCGCTAGTCCCGGAGGCGAATCGCCGCGGTCGGTCCCCGAAGCTCGGGAACTCGCTCGACGACCGTCCAGAGTCGCTCGGCGTCGAGCGTGGGGTGGACGTGGGTGCTGATCACGGAGTCACCCGAGGTCGGATGGGGCATCAACGGCCAACACGGGCGCGGACATCGCCCAGGCCGCGCGCAGCCAGTTGGCGGCGCGAACCAAGAGCCCCTCCTCGGGGAAGTGAGCTCGGATCGGTCCCGCGATCGGAGTTCGAGCGTTACGGGATCGCCGAGTAGGGCCTGTGGGCGGACGTCGTTTCGGCGCCGGGGCCCGTCCGGCGGCTCCCCATCTTCGCTTCCAGCTCGTGGGCTAACATCTCCCCCATGCCGTTTAGGGTGTAGACCGTCCGCCGGCGGAAGCTGCCGCTGACCCGGCGGTGGGACTCCTCGAGGGCGCCGGCGGCGACGAGCCGGGCGACGATCTTCGCCACGGCTCCCTGCGTGATTCCCAGGCTCGCCGCGAGCCCGGCCTGCGTGAACTCCGGTAGCGGCGTGTCGTCGGGGCCCAGGCGGGGAAGCTGCGCGAGTCGAAGTACGAGGCGTCGCGCCGCCCGGGCCGCGCTGAGGTCCGGAAGGGGTTCCCGCATCAATCGGTGGTCACGGCGGACCCTGATCGTCTCGGGCCGTGCGTCATCCGATCCCCGGTTCCCCACCCATCACCGAGCGCGTCCCGACCCGGGCAGGTCGTCGGGCCCGTCCAGGGTCCGCATCGTCCGGATGAGCTCGTCGCCCTCGCGCCGCAACCGGGCTCGACGGACGCGGCGCGCCGCGAGGGCGAGCGCCCCGAGGACGACCGCGGCTACGGCGACGACGAGCACGGTGACGGTGGCCGGCGAGCCGAGCGCGCCCGGCCCCGAGCCGCCCCCGCCTTTCGGGTTCCCGTGGCCGGGGGGCAGCTGCAGCCCGAGCACGACGACCTTGACCGAGGCGTTGGCCGCCTCCCCGAACCGGTCGGTCGCCGTCACCCCGATCGTGTAGTTCCCCGGCGCCGTGGGGGTGCACGTGAGCGTGGAAACGTTCGCGGCCGCGCACCCGGGTGGAAGGCCCCCGTACGCGAAGGTGAAGGGGGCGGTTCCGCCCGCCACGTTCGCCGTCAGGGTGGTCCGGTTGCCGATCGTGAGACTGGCGACGCTCGCTTGGAACGCGGCGATCGTGGGCGACGGCTGTACGTTCAGGGACACCGCGGCGTGGGAAACGGTCCCGCCGGGGTAGGAGACCGTCACCGCGACAGCGTAGGTCCCGGCCGCGGTCGGCCGACACACCAGCGTCGGAAGGTTCTGGGAGAAGCATCCCAGAGGCAACCCCGTGTACGCGAACGTCGGGACCCCGGTGGGTGAACTGCTGCGCGTGGCGATGTGGACCGGGACGCCGACGTCGACCGAGGCGAGGCTCACTGCCACCGACGGGATCCGAACGGTCCACACTCCGGCGTTGTAGCTCCAGGTGTCCGCGAAGTAGGTGGGGGCCGAGGCGGAGAGGGGCCCGAACCCCCCGAACAGCAGGAGGTAGCCGTCCCCGCCGTCGTACGTCATCGCGGCGTCGTACCGGGGGTAGGGGGCCGGGCTCGCCGTCACCGGGCTCCAGACGCCCGCCTGGAACTGCCAGGTCTCGTTGTACAGCGGGCCGGCTTGGCCGCCGAACATCACGACGGCCTGATCGGCGGCGTCCCAGGCGAGCGCGTACTGCAGGAGCGGCGGCGGAAGGGTGGCGGGGCGCGTCAGGTCCGTCCAGTTCCCCCCGACGAACGACCAGGTGCGGAAGCAGTTGCCGACGACCCCGTTGCACGACTCGTTGAAGGCCTGGGTGACCACGACGTACGCGGCGACCGGATCGTAGGCGATGCGGAACGCGACGTAGCCGACCCCGAGCGGGGTGCTTCCGTGGGAGGTGACCGGGGACCAGTCGGTGCCGTTCCATGCCCAGGCGAGCCCAACGGCGCGGCCCTGGCCGATGAGCAAGAGTACGAAACCGTCCTTGGCATCGTACGCCGCGGCCGCGCCGTACTGGGCCCCGGGATCGTGGCGCGGGGCGCGGTGCGTCCAGTTCCCGGCCTGGAACGTCCAGGTGTCGTTCAGGTAGAACGGACCGCGACCGGTCGAGGTTCCACCGAACAGGAGGACGTAGCCGTCCTTCGCATCGTAGGCCATCGCCGCGTGCGTGCGCGCGGAGGGCGCCGTGGGGGTCGGGACGATCGACCAGTTGTCGGCCTTGTAGACCCAGGTCTCGCTCGTGGAGGTCGTCGAGCCCACCGGTCCGGAAGAGAGAAGGACCGTCTCGTTGTCCGCGGCGTCGTAGACCATCTGGGAAATCCCCGGGGGCGGAACGCTCGCGTTCGACCCGAGGACGCTCCAGTTTCCGTGGGAGAACGTCCAAGAGTCGTTCGTGAGTCCGCCGTAGGTGCTCGTCGAGAGCGGCGAGTACAGGTTCCCGCCGAACAGCAGTCCGTACCCAGCCGGCAGAGCATCGACGAACGTCGTCGACCAGCGCGCGGGGGGGCTGACGTTGGTGGTGAGCCGGCTCCACACACCCGAACGGAGCTCCCAGGTCGCGCCGAGCGCGAAATCGTACGTGTTGTTGATCCCGCCGAAGAGAACGATGGCTTTGTCCGAGCTGACGTAGCTGAACGCCATCCCGGCGGAGCGCGGCGGTCCCAATGGCCGGCTCACGTTCGCCCAGCTTCCGCTCGCGAACGCCCACGTGTCGTTGAAGAGCGGGGTTCGCACGGCGTTGTTCCGCGCGCCGCCGAACAGGTACAGCGCCCCGGCCTTAGCGTCGAACGAGAGGCCCGCCTGCCAGCGGGGCGAGGGGCTGAGCGTGGGGGTCACGTTCGTCCAAACGCCCGCGACGAACGTCCAAGTGTCGTTGACCGCGACTTTTGCGGTCCCCGTTCCGTTCGCGGTCGCGCCGATCGCGGCGTACCCCCCGAAGAGGACGAGTCCGCCCACCGTCGGGTCGTACGCCAGGGACGGCGACACGCGGGGCGAGGGCGAGGCGGCCGGATGAAGTCGGGTCCACGTCCCCGCGTGGAACTCCCAGGTGGCGTTCGTGGCCGTCGTCCAGCAAGCCGATTGGACCGTGCAGTCCCAGCCGCCGAACAGGATCACCGCACTAGCGTTCGGGTCGTACGCCATCGCCGGGGCGACGAGCGGAGGGGGCGCGACCGGCGTTACGATCGGACTCCACGACCCGTTCGATTCGACCCACGTGTCGTTGAACGCCTGGTCGGGGCCCCCGCTCGTGGACGTGGTCCCGAAGCCGCCGAACAACACCGCGTACCCGTCGGCCGCATCCCAGGCCATGCTCGCGTACTCGCGCACCGGGGGTTCCGCCGGGGGCCCGGCCATGGGCCGGGCCGCCCACGGTCCGACCCCGGACGTCGGAGCACGAGCATGGATCCCCGTGGACCGGGGCTCGATCGCGGGGGCGGAGGCCGAGGTGAGCGCAAAGATGGGTAGAAGCAATACGAGCAGCGCAAAGGCCACCACCAGCGCGGGCCCGGCCGGAAGAGATCGACGGGTCCTGGGTCGGCGGAAAAACGTCGACATTCGATCGAGGTCTCCTTTCAAGGGGGCCATCCGAGATCCGTGCTCATAAGCGGAACCGCGAATTATTCCGTGAATACGGCGGCGACCCGGTCCGACGGCGCGCCCACGGCTGGGAGAGTCGCCGCGGCCGATGGACGCTCGGCGTCCGCCGATTCCCGCGGTGCGAACGGGCTTATCGAGAGCGCGGTGGTGCATCGAAGGTGTCGCTCGAAATGAAGCGCGCGTGTCAGACCTGTGGGGGGGGGCTGGCCGCGGACGATGTCGCGTTCATCTGTTCGCACGAGTGCACCTTTTGCCCGGGCTGTGCGACCCAGACCGGCCGGGTCTGTCCGAACTGCGCGGGAGAACTGGTTCCTCGCCCTCGCCGTTCCGTTCGATGATCGCGCGCCGAGCTCGGCCGTGGCGCCGAGGCCCCGAGATCCCGTAGCGACCATTCGATGAAGGGAGCCGAGCCGCGGGAGGGAATTGAACCCTCGACCTGCTCCTTACCAAGGAGCCGCTCTACCTACTGAGCCACCGCGGCATGCGCGCCGGGCCGGGCACGAGGTCGGGACCTTACCTTTTCCTCCCGCGACGCGGCCGCGGTTTCCCCCAGGGAAATCCCTGGCCATCCCGGGCCCAGGTGCGGCGGGAGCGGGGCGTCCACGGCCGCTTCTCGAGGAACGCTTGCATCCCCTCCTTCTGATCCGGGGTTCCGAAGAGGCGGGACCAGAGCGAGAGCTCCTCGACCAATCCGTCGGGTAGCGGCGAGCGGTCCACCGCCTGGATCGCCCGCTTCGCAGCCGCCAACGCGGTCGCCGGTTTCTGGGCGAGCTCTTCCGCGAACTTGATCGCCGCCGGTCGAAGTTCGGACCGCGGGACCACGTGGAGCACCAAACCGGCGCGGGCCGCCGCATCCGCCGGGTACGACCGCCCGGTAAAGATCCACTCCCGGGCCGCTTGCCGACCGATCCGCAAGGGGAGTCGCTGGGTGCCGCCCCAGCCCGGCATCACCCCGAGGTTGATCTCCGGCTGACCGAACACCGCATCGTCGCTCGCGAGGACGAAATCGCAGCTCATCGCGATCTCGCAGCCGCCCCCGAGACAGACGCCGTGGACCGCCGCGATCACGGGCAACGGCAGCGCCTCGATCCGCGTCGTCACCAGCTGACCTCGGCCCCCGTGGCGCCGCGCCTGCGCGGCGCCCATCGGCGCCATTTCCCGGATGTTCGCCCCGGCGGCGAACGCCTTCTCGGCGGCGCTCGCCAGCACGACCACGTGGCTCTCGGGGTCGGCTTCGGCCCGGTCGAGGGCGGCGATCAGATCGTCCAGCACCTCCGCGCTCAGGACGTTGACCGGAGGGTGGTCGATCGTGAGGATGGCGACGCCACCGCTGCGCTCGTACCGAACCCACGATGGCCGTGGGGCCCGTGCCATGGCCGGCGACCCAGCCCGCCGTATTAAACGCCCCGGCCCGCGGCGGCGGCGCAACGGTATAGACCGGCCGCGGCTCGCGGTCGCGTGCGGGCCGTGGTCACCGGCGGCTCCCAGGGGATCGGCCTCGCGACCGTCCGCCGGTTCGCGAAGGACGGGGACGAGCTCGCCGTCCATTTCCACCGGCACGCCGAGGCGGCCGAGCGCGTCGTCGAAGAGATCGCGGAAGGCGGAGGTAACGCCTTCGCGGCCGGGGCGGACCTCGGGAATCCGGAGGAGGTGCGCGAGCTCGCGCGGACGATCGCGAAGAAGTGGGACCGGGTCGATATCCTGGTCCACAACGCCGGCGAGTACGCTCGCCGCGCCTTCACCGACGGCAAGTGGGAGGATTTCGAGCGGTGCCTACGCGTCAACGTCGTCGGGGCCGCCGAACTGACCCGGCTCCTGCTCCCGCGGCTCCTCCGCTCCCGGCGGGGTCGGATCATCTTCGTCTCGAGCGTGCTGGCCTCGAGCGGCTCGCGCCACGGGGCGCATTACGCGGCGGCGAAGGCGGCGGTCGAAGGATTGGCCCGGTCGCTGGCGCGGGAGCTCGCCCCCTCGGTGACGGTGAACGTCGTCGCCCCGGGCAGCGTCGATACGGCGATCCTCGCCGGCGACTCCCTGGCGCAGCGGACCGACCGACTGCGGACGATCCCCCTCGGTCGCCTCGGAACGGCGGGCGACGTCGCCGACGCGATCGCGTTCCTCGCGTCGCCCGCCGCGTCGTACATCACGGGAGCGACGCTGCACGTGAACGGTGGTCTCCGGATGGGCTGACGCGATGGCGGCGACGAAAGAGATCGTGACGACCTGGTTCGGGGCGTTCGTCGTCGCTCCCGGTGGGGCCGTCGTCGCCTACCCATTTCCGAACGATGCGGGCGCGCTCGCGGAACGGATGGCGATGCGACGCGCCGGGGAGCTCGCCCCGGAGGAGCAGCGACTCCTTGACGAACTGGGGACGGAGGCGGCGCAGAGCCGCGACCGGCGCCTCGTGCGAAGCCAGGTCGCCTTCGGCGGGATCGCGTCGACCGAGATCGATCCGGCCGCTCACGGTCAGGATTCCGATACCCTTCGGGGGTTGCTGCTGGCAGATTCCGAAAGGGCCCTGGCCGCCGCGTTCGACCCGTCGAGCCACGTCGATGAGGCCGTCCGGGCCGTCCGGGACCTCGATAGCATCCTCAACACCCTGCGCGAACGGATCGCGAGCTGGAGCTCGCGGGACGAGCCGCTCCCGGATCCGGAGGACGCGGAGGCGTTCGACCAGGCGGTCGAGCTATCCGCCGCGCGGTCCGAGGCGGACCCCCTGGCCCCGATGATCCCCGAACTCGTGGAAGGACGGCGCGGCCTCTCGCTCCGGTACCTCGAACTTCGACGAAGCCGGCGGGAACTCGAGACCTCGGTCGAACGAGCGGTCGCGTCGTTCGCCCCGAATCTGGCGGACCTGCTCGGTCCGGGGCTCGCATCCCGGATGATCGCGCAGGCCGGGGGACTCGACCGGTTGGCGCGGTTGCCGTCGAGCACGATCCAGGTGCTCGGGGCCGAGCGTGCTTTCTTCGAGCACCTCTGGGGTCGCGCCCCCCCGCCGCGTCACGGCCTTCTCTTCCTCCACCCCGACATCCAAGGCTCCCCCCGCCGACTTCGGGGCCGCCTGGCCCGGGCCCTGGCAGGCAAGGTCGCGATCGCGGCCCGGCTCGATCGTCAGCGTACTCCGCTGAGACCGTCCATCACCGAGTCGTTCCGACGCCGATCTGCGGCGATCCGCGCGCCGGCCCGGAGCCCGCGGAGTCCGCCTCCTCCCCCGGGCTAGTCCCGCCCCCGCTCCCCATCGGCGATCCTGTCGCCGGGGACCGCCAAGGTCACGTTGCGTCGGTCGCTTCGCTTTCGGAAGTCTCCGCGATCTCACTCCGCGGGGGACCTCGGCGACCCCGAAGGACCAGGTAGCCCACGCCGACGGCCACGCCGACCGCAGCAACGATGACGAACGGCCCGATGCCCGTCGTGAGCGAGAAGCCTCCGGCGTTGCCGGAGGGTCCGTGCGGCCCGGGACCGGTCGAACTGGGGGCATTCGGCGTCACAGAGACGTTGACGAACTCGCGAACGGAGACCCCGGCCGCGTCCGTGACCACGACGTTCCCGGAGTAGTTGCCGATCGCCGTGAAGTTGTGATAGACGGTCGGCGTCGACGCGCTCGCCCCGTCGCCGAGTTGCCAGGCGTACGTGATCGGCCCTGTCCCACCGGAGACGAGCACCCCGAAGACGAACGGCGTGGAGAGATTCCCATGGGCGAGGGAGCCGGCTTTGCAGGGGTCCGCACGCTGGAAGCTGCCGGGGGCGACGCCGGCGCACGCATTGAGAGCCGGGTGGATCGTGACGCCGACGGTCGCGCCACCGTGGGCGCCGACGCCGTCGGTCAGGACCAGGTTGACGGCGCGGCTGCCCGGGGTCCCGAAGGTGTGGACAACCTGCGGCCCGGACCCGGGCGTTCCGTCGCCAAAGTCCCAGCTGAAGACGAACGGGGACGTTCCGTTCCACGCGGTCGCGAGGAACGAGATGGGGATCCCGACGTCGGTCACGCCCGGATTCGCGGTGAAACCCACCGTGGGTGCGGCCGCCACAGTCTCAGTGCCCGTGGCGGAACAGCGGACTCCGAACGCATCCCACGCGACGAGCTGGACCACGAACGCGCCGACGGAGCCGAACGTATGCGTCGCGTTGGCGGCGGAAGCGAAGCTTCCGTCGCCGAAACTCCAGTTCCACCGGAAGGGTGGCGTCCCACCCGCGGCGGACGCGTTGAAGAGGACCGGCTTTCCGAGATCCGTGGAGAGCCCGGGGAAGATCAGCTCATGGGCCGAGGGGGTAGCATGAGCGATCTCCTGGAGCGAACCGTTCCCGGAGGCGCCGTGAGCGTCGGTGATGGTGACCGTGGCCCGATAGGTCCCCGCGTTGGCGTAGATGTGGATCGCCATAGGCGCGGAGGATCCGCCCCCGTCCCCGAACGCCCAGACGTACGTGAACGGCGGGGTCCCGTAGCTCCCCGGGGCCGCCGTGAACTTCACCGGGAGCCCGACGTCGGTCGTCGTCCGATTCGCGGACGGCGTGACCGAGGGCGGCGGCGGCCGACTCGCACTGTAGATCCCGAAGGTCCACGTGTCGTTGGCGTAGCCGCCCATGTAGCCCGACGAACCGGTCGAATACTCGACCGCCCCGCTGAACAGGACGACGTACCCGTCGTGCGGGTCGAAGGCCATCGCGTGGCCCCAGCGAGCGGGAGGCGCCGGCCCGCTCTGGGAGGTGAGATTGAGCCACGTCCCACCCTCGTACCCCCAGGTGTCGTTGTACTGGAACGGCGCAGACAGGGAGTACGTAGTCCCCCCAAAGAGGACCGTGAAGTTGTCAACGGCGTCGAACGTCAGGGCCGGCCACGCCCGCGTCGGGGTCGGTACGACCCCGAGGCTGGTCCATGTCCCACCGGCGAACGCCCAGGTGCCGTCCTGTCCGATCGTGTTCGGGAAGTCGTCGTAGTAGAGGGCCGCCTTCGCGTTCGGGTCGTAATCCATGCCCCCGGCTTCGGTCGCGCTGGGTGTCCCCGATCCGGTGTTGTTGAGACGACTCCAGGCGCCGCCCGAGAACTTCCAGGTCTCCGCAGTCGGAGCGCTGGAATAGCCGTCGAACAGCAGCACGTACCGGTCGGCCGCATCCCACGCCATGTTGCAGAGATAGCAGGCCGGCGGCGATTGGGCGGGCGGGGTGCTCACATGGTGCCAGCCCGTTCCGTTGAGGATCCATGTGTCGGGGGTGTCGGCCGAGTTCGCGCCCCCCCAGAGGACGAGATAGCCGTCTACGGGGTCGTCCGCCATGGCGGCGCCTTGGCGGGCCGCGGGGGCTTTGCCCACCGCAGCGGTCACGTTCGACCAGGTGCCGTTGGCGAATTCCCAGGTGTCGTTGAAGTAGCTCCGATTGGCGATGCCGCCGAAGAGAACGACGACGGCCAGGGTGGAATCGAACGCCATGACGGCGTTGGACCGCGGGGGCGGCGATGTCGTCAGGTTGAGTACCCGCGACCAGGTCGGGGGCGGCGGGGGCGGGGGCGGCGGGGCCGCCGCCAAAGTTCGGGCGACCGACCGAGCCTGACCGGGCTGGAGAATGCCGGCCGAGGCTACGTGGACCCGCGGAGGTGGCGGACCCTGGGCGTGGTCGGCGGCATCCCAAAGGGTGGATCCCATCAGGAGGAGAGCCAGCAACACGATCCCGGCGGCCCGGGCCGGAATGCGGTGCCCGAAGCGTTTCTCCCTGAGCTGACTCCCGAGTGTGGCCCAAGGGGTATCGCTTCCGCGGCTCGATTTACTCCGGTTTACGGGCACGACAAATCCGATCTCGACGTTGCCCGGACTCGCCGAACACGTCCCCCGAGGATAGCCCGGGGGTACGATAACCTCCGCCCCGCCGGCCCATCGGGTCCGCCTACGAGCGCCACTTGATGGAACATCCGAGGACGGGCCGCGTCGGCGGCTGGATCGGAACGCCCGCGAGGGCCGATTCGACCGCGTCGCGTAGGTAGCGGTGGTGGACCTTCTCGGGATGATCGTGCCGATCGTCGATCGCTCCCTGGAACAGGAGGCGCCGCTCCTTCCCGAACAACATCGGGTGCGGGGTCACGAGCGCGCCGTAGGCGCGCGCGGTGTCCTGGCTTTCGTCCCACAAGTACGGGAACTGGTACGCCTTGGTACGGGCGCGCTCGGCCATCCGCTCGGGCCGGTCGTCCGGATAGGCCACGGGGTCGTTCGCGTTGATCAGGACCGTGGCGAGTCCTCGGCTCCCAAACTCCTTCGCGAGCTCGATCATTCGGCCCTCCCACGCCTGGACGTAGGGGCAATGGTTGCACCAGAATGCGACGAGGAGGAGGGGGTCGTGGACAAAGTCCGCGAGTCGGACCCGGCGGCCGTCGACATTCGGAAGGTCGAACGGAGGGGCCGGAGCGCCGGGGGCCAGGGAGAATCGGTCGAGTTCCGCCACGGCTCCGGTAGTCCTCCGATGGCATATCCTAGGCCCGGTCCTCTCCCTCGGGCGTTCGAGGCCGGCGAGGCATGAAACTCTCCGTCGCGAGACCCGGTGGCGCCAGCGTGCCCACGACCGCGCTCGAACGGCACATGGACGCCGATCGCGAGCAGCTCGCGGCCGGTCGGCGGGTCGCCTACGTCACCGAGATCGACGCGGCCGCCGTTTCCGCGGGGATCTCCGTCGACCTCGCCGCGAGCCCCGCGCTTCGACGGGCCAACGAGCTCGGCGTTCGCGTGGTCCGTCGAACGACCGGGGGCTCCGTCGTGCTCGTTCGGCCGGGAGATCTCCTCTGGTCGATCGTCGAACCTCTCCACGCTCGGGAGTCCCGCCGCTCGCTCCTGCACGCCTACGAGAGGCTGGGCTCCGGGGCCGTCACATGGCTGCGAAACCTCGGACTCGAGAGCCGGTGGTCGGAACCGTTCGCCGCGTCGGACGAGTTCTGCCTCCTGGGTGCTCGAGGGTCGGTGCTCACCGCCTCGGGTCGGGCTCTCGGGGGGGCGGCCCAACACAGTACGGCCCGAGCGATGCTGCACCACGGGCTGATCGTGCGGTCGATCGACCGTAGGCTCCTCGCCCGGCTGTTCGACCTCACGCCCGAACTCCTCGCTCGCACCACCACCTCCCTCGAGGAAATGGGGGTCGCCGAGCGGGCGCGGGCGAACGACCTCGAATCGGCGATCGCCACGTCGCTCGCGCCCCGGTAGGGCGGGCCGCGTTACGACCTAGGTGGGCCGGTTCGCCCACAGCGATTCGGCCGCCGTCTCCGCGGCGGCACGGATGGGCTCCCACGGTTCGCGCACGAGGGCGCGACGTCGGACGACGCACTCCCCGTCGACGAAGACGCTGTCGATCGCTTCCTCGCCCGCCGAGAACGCGAGGTGGGAGACGATCGCCTCCGGCCGAGCCGGGACCATGGTAGGGTGGTCGAGCCGGACGAGGAGGAAATCCGCCTGCTTGCCCACCTCGATCGAACCGAGGTCGTTTTCGCGCCCGAGCAAGCGAGCGCCCTCCCGGGTCGCCAGGTCGAGGATCTCGCCCGCAGGAAGCGCCCCCGCATCCCAACGGTGGTGCTTCTGCAGCAGACCGGCCACGTGCATCTCGCGGAGCATCGAGAGGCCGTTGTTGCTCGCGACGGAATCGGTGCCGAGTCCGACCGTGGCCCCCGCCGCGCGGAGCTCGACCACGGGGGCGATCCCACCGCTGGCGAGCTTGAGGTTCGAGCTCGGGCAATGGGCCACCCCGACGCGGTTCGTCGCCAGCAGCTCGACCTCGCGGCGCGTGAGCCACACGCCGTGGGCGGCGACCTGCCCGGGCCCTAGGAAACCGATCTTTTCGAGCCAGATCGCCGGCCGTTCACCGGTCTTCGCCTCGTGCTCGTGGACCTCGCGCCGCGTTTCCGAGAGGTGATAGTGACAGAGCGTGCCGGTTTCCTTCGCGAGGTCGCGGGCCCCCAGCCACGTCGGTTCCCCGCAGACGTACACTCCCTGCGGGGCGACGAGCGGGTGGACTCGGTCGTGGCCTTTCCACCTACCGATGAACTCGCGCGCGTTCGCGAGCGGGACGCCCTTCTGCGTCGTCAGTTCCGGGTCGAGGACCGCCCAACCGAGGTAGCCGCGGATGCCGAGCCGCTCGCACGCCTTCGCGATCGCGTCCTCGCCGTAGTAGAGGTCCAGGAACGTCGTGGTCCCGCTGAGCAACATCTCGGCGATGCCGGCGGCCGCTCCGGCTTCCAGGTCGGGGTCGGTGCGCTTCGCGTCGACCGCGAACAGGGTCTCGAGGAACTTCGCGAGGTCACGGTCGTCGGCGATCGCCCGCAGGGGGGACATGGCGACGTGGGTGTGCGCGTTGATGAATCCCGGGACGAGCGCGAACCCGTTACCGTCGATCACCTCCGCCCCCTCGGTACCCGCCGACGGGCCCACGTGGGAGAATCGACCCCGGTCGACGCGGACGTCGCCGCGGAACACCCGGCGGGTGGCGTCCTGTGTCACGATCAAGGGGTTCTGGACAACGAACGGCCCCCCCGGGGCGCCTTGCGACACAGCTTCGTGCACCCGGCCGCGCCTCAATATCCTTGCTGGCGAGCAGCTCTGACTTTCCGTCGTTCGGGAGCGGGGTGCCCCCTGAACGATGGTGCGGGATACCACCGCGACGGTGCGTCCTTCCCCACGGACGGGCACCGGCCACGGGCCGAAGTGGGTCACGGCAGCGGCGTGGGGCATTTTATCCCCCGAATATCTTGCCGGGATTGCTGTGGTCGCGGCCGAAGAGACGGACGACGACGAGGGCCACCGGTACTTCGTCTCCAAGGAAGCCCCGGTCGAGCCCGACGAAGAATCCACTCCCCTCGAGGCACCTCCCGTCGAGGTCGAGATCTCCGGCATCCGCCGGATCCAGGCGGGAGCGATCGCGGGGATCCTCGGGATCGCGATGGGCGCGATCGCTCCGGTCTACCTGATCTTCTTCATCGGCGCCGCGCTCACCAGCTCCACCTCCGGTTCCGGCTCCGTATCGAACGCGTACACCGTCATCGCCGGGCTCATCACCATCGCGTTCGTCGGCGTCGCGCTTCTGTTCGTCTCGGTCCTCCTGTACGTGGCGGGATTCGCGAAGCTTCGGCGCGCGGACCGCCAGTTCGGGGCCCCGCTGGCGCTCTCGGTCATCGGCCTCATCGGGTTGCTGATCCTCGCCACGGAGGTCGGCATCCTCGCCGTCTTCGCCCTGCAGGTCCTCAACTGCGGAGGCCCCGGTCACTGGACGGCGGCGTGCGTGACGATCTCCCCGGTCACGGTCGACCCCACCTACCTCCTCCTCGGCCTCGCGGTGGGGATCGTCGGTTGGATCGGTCTGATCCTCGGACTCTACCGTGTCGGTCGCCGCTACTCGTCGACGATCACGCGGGTCGGGGCGATCCTCTACGTGATCCCGCTCGCGGACATCGTCGCCCCGGTCCTGATCCTCGTCGGGTCGCGGGGCATTCTCCGGGGACTACGAGCGGCGCAGGCCGCGCCCCCTCCGACCGAAGCGGCCCCGTCGTAAACGGGGCCGGCCCCGCCCGAGGGGCTAGCGGATCGACGCCCACAGGAGCGACGCGTCGTAACTCGGGGCGCCGAGGACGAAGTAGGCGCTCGACGCGAGGTAGCCCGACGACAGGCATCCCAGCACGGTGACCGCGCAGCTTCCGCTCGCCAGGATCGACACCTGAATCCATGTCTTGATCGCGTAGGAATGTCCGTGCACCAGCATCCCCGAGATGACGAGCGTCGTGTTGAGGACCTCCGCGACGGTGCGGCTCCCGTTCTCACGACTCATCGCGGCGAACCGGTGCGATTGGTTCGCCCCCACCGTGCTGCCGTTGGTCAGGTCGACGGCTTGGTCCTGCAGGTAGGCGAAGATGTGGGCCCGGGCGACGTAGCAGGTCGTCGTGACGAGGATCGTGACGCACGTCGTGTGCCCGACGGCGCCCCCCTTCCAGGGAATCGTCCACTTGACCGAGATGTTGTGCGCTCCCGTGGTGGCGACGTTGAACGGCACCACGAAGCCCGCCTGAGCGGCCGCGCTGCCCTCCCCGCACTGCGACGCGTAGGTACTCAGAGAAATCCCGACACCGCCGGTGGAAAGGTTCGCCGACGTCGGGATCGTTACATTCGCTACAGCCCCGCAGGTCCCCGCAACGTGTCCCCAGCTGTGATGGATCGCCGTACCCTTCGTGAACGGCGGAACGATGGCGCCGGTCGGCGCGGACGCCGCCAGCGTCGGGAGGAGGAACAGTCCCACCACGCCGACGACGAGGGCCGCCAGCACCCCCGGAACTCGACGTCGGTTCGACGCGACGGACAGAGTGGGCCTCCGTTCCTCCAAGGAGCCGGCCACTTAACAGGTCGCACTTCCACCACGTATAGCCACGTATCCGAGTTCTCTCGAGGCTGCCGGCGCACGACGCTTCTCAGCGCGCCGGAGCCGACCTCGGCATCTCCCGCGGCTTCCGGCGGCGGAAGGGCCGGGTTATCCCCAACCGACGTCTCACCGGTTTCCGATTCGTACCCTCCGACCTCCCGCGGGTCGGGTTCGGCGGCGAATTGATTGCATATGGTAGCACAACGTCGGCTCCTCCGGTTGGTACCCTGCCGGGGATGCGACCACATTCGGGCGAGCCACTACCTCCTCTCCCCTTCCGACGGGAACCGCCGGCGCCACTTCAGTCGCCCTCGCGACCGATCCACTCCCATGCCGTGCCACGTTTTCCACTGTACCTGCGGCCGATTCACGGCGGACTCCACTCCTATGCTCTGTCCGGTCTGTTCGCGAGGGTACGCCGGCCGGGCGAGTCTCGAGATCCATGTCTACGCCCAACACCCCGGCCTGACGACCCGAGAGCGCTCGGTCCTGATCCGCGGGGCGGTGTACCCGCTCGGCGGTACCTCGAATGCGTGGGAAGCGGAGGTTCGCTCGCCTCCCATGGTCGATTCCGGCGCCGAAGCCTGAGCGCGACGGATCGGTGGGTTCGGCGAACCTGACACCTCGCGGGGTTCCCCCTCGCGGCGGCTCGGACCCCCTGGGCGGCGCAGGAGGACCCACGACGTGGGCTTCCGGTGCGTCCCCTTGCTGGCGATCCGTCGCGCCACGTCGGATGCCCGCTCGGGCCTGCGAGGAGTTGCCGGTGCGGGTCCGTCCCCCGTCCCCAACCGTCATCTCCTATCGGCATCCGGGTCCCCTCACGACGTTCGAGTTGCCGGGGGGCATGGTCGACCTCGCCCGCGAGTCGGCGGGCGCCGGCAGGACGATGCCACTGCGGAGGGACGGACGCCGGTACACGAAGTGGCGTGGAGTCGGAAGGAACACGGAGTAGGGTAGATGGAGAAGAAGCATCCGAAAGTTACGAAGGCGAAGAAAGCGACGCCGACCGAGAAAACGCCGAAGGCCCCACCCTCGCCGAAGGAGCTGGCCCTCGCCGAATTGGACCGAGCCGTGGAACCGTACATCCGGGCGCTCCGCCTGGCGATACGGGAGCACGCTCAGGCCAAGGCCGACAAGGCCGAGGCTGCGTACAATCACGCCCTGGACGTGGCGACCGCCAAGTACGAGCGCTGGGCCAAGGACCACGGGGAAGAGCCCTGACGGCGGCGGCGGCCCGACGCTCGAGATGATCGGGCCACCGTCCGACTCGCCGTCCGGACCCCCGCGCAACCGCGGCTTCGCCCGTTCGCGCCCGAGAGACCGAAAGGGCGAACGACCGTCCATCGATTGACCCGGGGGTTCCTTCCCGCTCGCCGTGCCCGTGACGGCGAAGCCCCGGGGATCGACCTCCACCGGGCCGACGATCTCGTGGAGTCAAGTCGCGGCCTTCCGACTCCGCCAGCACCACCTCATCGAGCGGGCGCCGGCCGGCGCGCTGCTCTCGGTCCTCGACGACATGAACGGGGCGCAGGCCCAGGTGCTGTCGGCGGCGTTCATCTCCCTCTGGGCACGGATCCGCGGCCTCACGCCGGCTCGCCTCGAGCGGGCGCTGTGGCGCGATCGGACGCTCGCCAAGGCCTGGTGCATGCGGCGGACCGTCCACCTCCTGCCCTCGGCCCAGTTGGCCGTGTTCGTCCGGGGGACCACCCGACGCGCGGAAAAGGAACTCCAGTACATGCGCCGCCACGTCGTGTCGGGACCGGCCCTCGACGAGCTCGTCGACGCCGTCCTCGACGCGATGGACGAACCCCGCACCCGGTCGGAGATCGCGGTGCGCGTGGGTCGGTCGCTCGGGCTTCGCGTGCTCGCCGAGCGCGGCGGGGGTTGGGGGAGCGCGCGGGCGGTCGCGTGCGTGAAGGTCCGGGGGGTGAGCTGCTCGGTGGTCTACCTGCTCCACGTGGTCGCCGCCCGCGGCGTCGTCTGTTCGGGACCACCCCGCGGCAACGAGTCGACGTTCGTCCGGGCGGAGGCGTGGTTGCCGAAGTGGCGCGACGTGCCGGTGCCCGCGGCCGAACGTGAACTCCTGCGTCGGTACCTTCACGCGTTTGGGCCCGCGACCCCGGCGGACTTCGCGTGGTGGACCGGGATGACCCTCTCGGGGGCACGGTCGATCTGGGCGCTCGAAGAGGACGCCTTGGCCCGCGTGAACGTGGACGGTCGGGAGGCGTGGATCCTCCGCCGGGACCTGCCCGAGCTCGAGATGGCCGTGATCGACCGACCCTCGGTACGGCTCCTCCCGTTCTTCGATTCGTTCGTCCTCGGTCAGAAGGATCGGGGCCATCTCGTCGACGCACCGCAGTACGGCCACGTCTACCGCGGGCAGGGATGGGTCGCCCCGGTGGTGCTCTCCGACGGGCGTGTCACCGGTGTCTGGTCGCACACGGCACGCGGCCCCCGGCTCGACTTACGGGTGCGATCGTTCGCGCCGATGAAACGGGCCCTGGCTACCCGGGTGCGCGCGGAAGGCCGCGATCTCGCCCGTTTCCTCGGGTGTACCCAGGTCGACACCACGCTCTAGGGTCGTGGGGCTACCCTTCCGCGTCGCGGGCCCTACGGCGAGGGCGGCGGGTTCTCGGCGGGTAGCTCCGGAAGGTCCGAGATCCCCTCGGTGAGGCGAACCTCGGATTCCCGAAGATTGCGGAGCAGCACCCGGACCCACGGCCGCGAAAAGACGATCGCGATCGGGATGATCGCGAGGACGACGAGGATAAGGTCCACCCACCAGCCGGGGACCCAGGCCGCCGTGGGCACGCCGAGAATGGTCGCCGCCGTGTTGGGGATCAGGACCACCGCACTGACCAGGCCGAGGAGCAGGGCGATGTACGTGATCCCGAGCATCCGGATGTTCGAGATGTTCGCGAGCGCCGCGATCCGGTTGGAGGTCTTCGAGAGCGCGTTCGCCGCTTCCGCGATCCGATTCGACTCTTCCGCGTTCCGGAGCAGGATCAGGTCGCTCAGCGACTGCTGGACGTTCGCGGAGAACGACCGTGCCCGCTCGAGCTCACCCTCGACGGCCGTCGACGACGCGGCGAACTTGGGAAAGTCGTCCGCGAGCGGCCCCTGGCAGGCGATGAACGCCACGACCGTGCGGCCCAACTGCGCCCGGACGAACGCGGTCTCCCGCTGGAGCGACCACACCGAGGAGAGGGGAACCTGGCGACCCCGGCGCTGCGTCTCGGCGAGCCGCTCGTCGATCTCCTCGACGCGCTCGAGGTACCGGTGGGCCGCCGTGAAGAACAGGTCGTAGAGCCGGGCCGTCACGCCGGTCAATCCCGCGGCGGTGGACGGACCGTTCGGGGGCGGGGTGGGTCCGATGAACTCGACCTTCTCGTGGCCGACGAAGACGCCGAGCCACTCGACCTCGCTCCCGGCGCCGGGCACCGCAAGGGCGATGAGCGTACCGGCGCGACCGTGGATCACCGGGTGCCGAGGAGTTTCGCCGGCGGGCTTGTCGAGGGCGACCATCGCCTCGGCGATCGATGTCACCGGCATCGCGCGGGGCGGCCCTCCTCCGTTCCCTCTAGATATCGAGGTTCGTGACCTCGATCGCGTGCTCTTGGATGTAGAGGCGGCGGGGTTCGACCGCTTCCCCCATCAGGACCGTGAACAGTTCGTTCGCCTTGAGAGCGTCCTCGACCGTCACCCTCAGCAGCGACCGGTGGCCGGGGGCCATCGTCGTGTCGCGCAGCTGGTCCGCGTTCATCTCGCCGAGACCCTTGTACCGCTGGATCCCGATCCCCTTGCCGCCCATGTCGGCGAGCACGCGGTCCCGCTCGTCGTCGGAGTAGGCGTACTCGATCCGCGACCCCCGCTGGAGGCGGTAGAGCGGAGCCTGGGCGATGAACACCTTGCCCTCGCTGATCAGGGCCGGCATCTTCCGGTAGAAGAGCGTGAGCAGGAGCGTCCGGATGTGCGAGCCGTCGACGTCGGCATCCGTCATCAGGATGATCTTGTGGTACCGGAGGCTCGCCAAGTCGAGCTCCTCCCCGATCCCGACGCCGATCGCGGTGATCAGGTTCCGGATCTGCTCGTTCTGGAGCATCTTGTCGAGTCGGGCCTTCTCCACGTTGAGGATCTTTCCCCGCAGGGGTAGGATCGCCTGGAACTCTCGGTCCCGGCCCTGCTTCGCCGTCCCACCGGCCGAATCCCCTTCCACGATGAACAGTTCGCACTCGGCCGGGTTCCGCGAGTGGCAGTCGGCGAGCTTCCCCGGAAGCCCCCCGCCGTCCAGGAGACCCTTGCGACGCGTGAGCTCGCGGGCCTTGCGGGCCGCTTCGCGTGCTTGGGAAGCCTGCACGGCCTTGATCAGCAACGCCTGAGCGACGGGCGGATGCTCTTCGAGGAACTCGGCGAGCTTTTCGTTGACCGCGCTTTCGACCTGGCCCTTCACTTCCGAGTTGCCGAGCCGGGCCTTCGTCTGGCCCTCGAACTGCGGCTCGAGGACCTTGATCGAAAGAACGCAGGTAAGCCCCTCGCGGACGTCCTCGCCGGTGAGGCCCTCCTTGTCGCCCTTGATGAAGCCGCGCCGCCGGGCGCAATCGTTGAGCGTGCGCGTGAGCGCGGCCCGCAAGCCGATGACGTGCGTCCCGCCGTCGGCGGTGTGGATGTTGTTCACGAAGGCGATCGTGGTGTCGTTGTAGCCGTCCGTGTACTGGAGCGCGAGCTCGATGTCGGTCGTGTCGCGCTTGGCGTGAAAGTAGATTGGCTGCGGGAACAGCGGGTTGGTCGCGGCGTTCAGGTCGAGGACGAATTCCGCGATGCCGCCGGCGTGATGGTACGTGGATGAGGCGCCGTCCCGCTCGTCGTGGAACGTGATGGTGACGGCTGGGTTGAGGAACGAGAGCTCCTTGAGCCGGCGTTCGACCGTCTCCCGGTCGAACACCGTCGTCTCGAAGACCGTCGGGTCGGGCTTGAACCGCTGCTCGGTCCCGGTCCCCTCGGCCGGGCCCAGGGCCTTGAGCGGCGCGACGGGGGCCCCCCGCTCGTACCGCTGGAAGTAAAGTTGTCCGTTGCGCCGGACGCGAACCTCGAACCACTCGCTGAGCGCGTTGACGACGTGGAGGCCGACCCCGTGGAGGCCGCCCGAAACCTTGTACGTGTTCCGGTCGAACTTCGAACCCGCGTGGAGGATCGTCATCACAATCTCGAGCGCGGGCTTGTGGTACCTCGGGTGCTCTTCGACCGGAATGCCCCGCCCGTTGTCCGTGACCGTACAGGTCCCGTCGGCGTGCAGCGTGAGGGAGATCTCGGTGCAGGCGCCCGCGAGCACCTCGTCGATCGAGTTGTCCAAGACCTCGTTGATCAAGTGATGGAGGCCGCGGGCGTCGGTCGAGCCGATGTACATTCCGGGTCGTTTTCGGACGGCGGTGAGGCCTTCCAGAACCTGGATCGAATTGGCGTCGTACACCCCCGGCACGACGGTCTCTTGGACCATCTAGAAATCACCCAATTTACGTCAGAAAATCAGAGCCGGAGTGGCGTTATAAGGCTTGGGCTTCGCGCGAAATTTCGGGTGGTTCCGGACGGTGAAAATCGCGCCGTTACACGCGCCGAAATTGCCGCACGATGAGGACGATCATGAAGTAGAGACCGGCGAAGAGGACGAGGAGAGGACCCACTGGATTGTGGGCCCGACCGATGGGACAGGGAGGGCAGAGCGTCCGGTTGGGACCCGGGCCGGTTCGACATGTGCACTGGCCCGAGTTGTACGCGACCGGGAGAGCGAGGAGTACGGTGACCCCGGCGAGCAGGAGGACGATGGACGGGACGAAGTAGACCGACCCCCTCACGGAAACCTTGGTATCGCTCGCCTCCCCATGAACGCGACGGTGAACCCCGGCGTCCGATACGGAGTCGATTCGCGCGTCCTTATCCGCCCGGCCGACTCGGCGATTCGCTTCGGGTCTCGGTTCGGGGGAGGAAGGTGGCGGACCAGGGTTCGACCGGGGCGAGCGGGGCCGGGGGGGCGGCGCTGCACGAAATGCACCCCAAACCGACCCTCCTCTCGGATTTCATCCTCGGAAGTCAGGACGGCATCGTCAACGTTCTCGGGATCATCCTAGGGCTGGCGGCGGCCCACGCGCCCCGGACGGTGATCATCATCGCCACCCTCGCGGCGCTCGCGGCCGAGTCGATCGCGATGGGGGCGGTCGCGTACACGTCCACGCTGTCCCGGCGTCGGTTGTACCTCTCCGAGTCCGAGCGCGAGCGACGCGAAATGCGGGAGATGCCCGAGATGGAACGGGCCGAGGTTCGGGGCATCCTCGAAGGTTGGGGATACCAAGGCGCGGAGCTCGACGACCTCGTCGACCGTCTGTGCGGGAACCCGAAGGCGATGCTCGAATTCATGATGGCGTTCGAACTCAAGATCTCCCCGGTCGACGCGGCCGCGCCCCGCGCCAGCGCGGGCGTTGTCGGTACGGCGACCGTACTCGGTCACCTGGTCCCCCTCATCCCGTTCTTCGTTCTGATCGACGTCCTTCAGGGAGCCGTCCTGGCCGTCATCCTGAGCGCGGTGGCTCTGTTCGGCATCGGCTGGTACGAGGCGAAGATCACCGATGGAAAGTGGTGGCGGAACGGGCTCCAGATGCTCACGATCGGCCTGGTCGGGGGATTCGCGGGCTTCTTGATCGGGTACGTCCTCCACGCCGGTGGGTTCTACTGAGACGCGCCGTCCCAGCGTTCCCGGGGTAGGGTGGCCGGCTCTGGGCCGGCCCGATGACACGATTCCCCAGGCACGGCCGCCCAGCCGGCATCGTTCGGAGCCAAGGAGGCCGGCGAACCGGCGGGGCCCGCCAAACCTCAAATCAGCCTCGCCGGTGCTTCGCCCGGAACGATGTCCGAGGAGGTCCCCGCCCCGACGTCGTCGCCGAGCGACCCCGCCCCCCCGCTCCCAGAAACGGCCGCGCCCGAGGAGGATTGGGCCAACCGATACAAGTACCTCCTCGCCGAGTTCGACAACTACCGGAAGCGAGGCGAACGGGAGCGGGAGAGCGTCCGACGGATCGCGGAAGGGCGGGTTCTGAAGGCAATCCTCCCCCTGTACGAGTCGTTCGTGAACGCCCGGGTCGCCGCGGAGAAGCTCCTCCCTTCGACCGACCCGATGCGGAAGGGGCTTCGGCTACTCGCGGCCGAGTGGAACGCGTTCCTCGACGCCCAGGGGATCGACCTCGTGGTCCGACCCGGCATGATGTTCCGCCCGGAGGAGCAGGAGGCCGTGGGCGACGCTCCGGTCTCACCCGACCACCCCGAGGGTACGGTCGTTGAGGTCGTCCAGCAGGGGTACCGGTTCGCCGGCGGGCTCTTGCGGCCGGCGAAGGTCATCGTGGCCCGCTCCCCCCGTCCCACGGAGGCATCGGCCGCGGCGGCCGCCCCCTCGGAGAGCGCGCCCAGCTCCTCCGATTGAGGATTTCCGGTGGAGCGGTCGAGCGAGCAATCGGGATTCTACAAGCTCAGCGTCGACGCCCGCCGCAAGATCCTCCAGGCGTGGGGCGGGCTGACCGAGGTGGAGCTCTCGAGCTAC
Organism: Thermoplasmata archaeon; assembly: GCA_022749895.1. Lineage (GTDB taxonomy): Archaea > Thermoplasmatota > Thermoplasmata > Lutacidiplasmatales > UBA184 > Lutacidiplasma. Next base: position 6,546 of record JAKIWS010000022.1, on the reverse strand, counting down.
GAGTTCCCGCCCGGGGTCGACGCCGCCGTTTTCGAGCGGATGATCGAGAACGTGGTCGGCGTCTTCCCGATGCCCCTGGGGATCGCGACCAACTTCCGGATCGACGGCACCGACTACCTCGTGCCGATGGCCATCGAGGAGCCGAGCGTCGTGGCGGCGGCTTCGAACGCCGCGAAGGTCGCTCGGGCGGCGGGAGGCTTCGTCACCCATACGACGCCGCCGATCATGATCGGCCAGATCCAGATCCTCGAGGTCGTCGACCCCGCGGCGGCCCGGCTGCGCATCCTCGCCGCCCGCGACGAGTTGCTGGCGCTCGCCAACTCGAAGGACCCGATGCTTGTCAAGTTCGGGGGCGGCGCCCGCGAGCTCGAGGTACGCTCGCTCGCAACGCCCCGCGGGACGATGCTGGTGGTCCACCTCCTCGTGGACGCGCGCGACGCGGGTGGGATGAACGCCGTCAACACGATGTGCGAGGCGCTCGCGCCCGAGCTCGCGCGCCGCACCGGGGGACGCGTCGTCCTCCGGATCATCTCCAATCTCGCGATCTACCGTCTGGCGCGCGCGACGGCGACGTTCCCCGCCTCCTCGCTCGCGACCGACGCGGCGACCGGCCCGGCGGTCGTCGAGGGAATCCTCGACGCCTACACTCTGGCGGTCGTCGACCCGTTCCGATGCGCGACGCACAACAAGGGGATCATGAACGGGATCTCGGCCGTCGTCGTCGCGACCGGCAACGACTTCCGGGCCGTGGAGAGCGGCGCCCACTCCTACGCGGCGTACACCGCCCATGGCGGGAGCCCGCTGAAACCGCTCACGACCTACGAGAAGAACGCCAACGGCGACTTGGTCGGCACGATCGAGCTCCCGCTGCCCGTCGGGTTGATCGGCGGGGCGACCGCGGTCCACCCCACGGCGAAGGCGAATGTGAAGGTCCTCGGCGTGAAGCACGCTCACGAGCTCGCCGCGCTCCTCGCCTCGGTCGGCCTCGCGCAGAACTTCGCCGCGCTCCGGGCGCTCGCGACCGAGGGTATCCAGCGGGGTCATATGGGACTGCACGCGCGGAACATCGCGGTGACCGCCGGCGCGACTCCGGAGGAGATCGACCGGGTCGTCGAACGACTCATCGCCGATCACGCGATCCGCATCGACCGAGCGAAAGAGGTTCTCGCGGAGCTACGCGGTAAGCCCGGCGCATGAGGATCGGTGTCCTGGCCGTCCAAGGGGATTTTCCGGAGCATCAGCGAGCCATCGCGCGCGCCGACCCCCGAGCCGAGGTGGTCCCGGTCCGGTCCCCCGCCGAGCTCGAACAAGTGGATCGATTGTTCCTTCCGGGCGGCGAGAGCACGGCGATCGCCGGACTGCTCCAGCGGAACGGGCTCACCGAACCGCTTCGGCGCCGGCTTTCGGAAGGGCTTCCGACCCTCGCAACGTGTGCCGGGCTGATCCTCCTCGCCCGCCGGTTGTCGCCGGGAGCTGGGGGCCCGGATCCCCCCACGCTGGGAGCCCTCGACGTGACGGTTCGACGCAACGACTACGGTGGCCAGCGCGAATCGTTCGAAGCACCGGTACGGGTTGCCGGGCTCGCGACCGCTCCGTTCCCGGGGGTGTTCATTCGAGCGCCGCGCATCGTCGAGGTGGGCCGGAGGGCGCAAGCGATGGCGTGGTTAGGTAACGAAGTCGTCGGCGTCCGCCAAGGGAATGTCTGGGGGTTGACGTTCCACCCCGAGCTCTCGACCGACGCACGCCTCATCGCCGCCTTTCTCGCCTCCGTTCCAGCGTCGGCTCAAAAGACCAGGAACAAGGCGACGACGATGACGAGGAGGACGAGACCGACGGCGACCGCGGCCAAGTAACGAGCCCGCGACGGCGCCCGCCAACTTCCGAAGAAGATCGGGATCGGGCCGACCAGGACCACACCCCCCGATGCGTGGGACGACCCCGGATCCGGTCGTTCGCGCTCGGCCCCCCGCGAGTCGACCTCGTTCATCGTTCCCACCAGCGACCACGGGAGAACGAACAATCCGATCGCGAGCAGCACGACGCCGAGGAAGAACTCGACCGAACTTCCGGCGACCACGGGCACGATCACCAGAAGGAAGAGGTGCGCGTTCCCGGTGAGGACCGCGTGAACGACGAGCCCCGCTCCGATAACGAGAAGGAGGGGCGACGCTGCCCGACCCCAACGCACCATCGTCGTTCGACCACGACGTTCCGACCTCTTCCCGTTTCCGACGCGCTCGGGGAGTCGGGCGTCGAGGGGAGGAGCGCGACCCGGCCGCCCTCGATCCTAGCGCGCCCAGGAGGGTGGCGCCCCGGACGAACCAAACTCCGAGATTCTGGCATGGAGAGTAATACCACCTTTTCGTGGTTCCCTAGGTGAACGAAGGGTACCGGTCGCTCCTCTGGTACCTGCTCCTGGGCACGCGCGGGGGCCCGAACCGGATACGGATCCTCGAGCGCCTCGCGACGCGACCGTACAATGCCCATCAGCTCGCAGAGGTCCTCGGCATGGACTATCGTACGGTGCGCCATCACCTCCGCATCCTGGAGGCGAACGGCCTCGTGCGCCGCCCCGTCGGCGACGCCTACGCCTCGCCCTACGAACTCGGTCCGAACCTCGCGGCCGAGTTCGGGGTGATCGGCGAACTGAGGAGCGATCGCCCCCGGGATCACGCCCGGGTTCGCCTGCGACCCGGCGACGCCGCGGGGAGGGTTCCCGGGTGACGAGCGGTTTCATGGAGGCCGGGGTCGTCCTCGGCGTCGTCAACATCGGGCTCACGGTCGTCCTGTTCGCGCTCTACCGACGGATCTACGCCCAGACGAAGGCCGAGTTCAGCCTGGCGCTGGTCGCGTTCGCGGGAGCGTTCCTGTTGCAGAACGTCCTGGTCGTCTACTCGTACGTCGCGACGATGCCGCTCATCCCCGAGACCCTCTCGTTCTATCTTTTCACGATCGGTCTCTCGGAGGCCGCGGGCCTGTCGGCCATCGCGTGGGCGGCGTTCCACTGAAATCCGGTCGGCTCGCGCCGCGACCTCTCGGATCGACGCCGGCACCGACGACCCCGGGCCCGGTGCGCGAATCCGTGCGGACCTACCGGTTCGGGTCGAATTCGGTAGGAAGTTGGACCGAATTCCGGGCTCGGTCCAAGTAGTCCCCTCCCCTGGCTCGTTCAACATGAGAGTCTCGGGAGCCTTCGTACTCGTCGCGGTCGTGGCCGTCGCCGTTCTCGCCCTGCCGTCGTCGTCGACGGCGTCGCACGCTCCCGCGGTCGCCACCGCGGGCGCGGTGTTCACCCTGTCGAACCAGGTGAGCGGAAACACGGTCATCGCGTATGACCGGAGCAGCTCCGGCGGCCTCAGCTGGGCCGGGAACTTCTCGACCGGGGGGAACGGCACCGGCGCCGCCCTCGGCGACCAGGGGAGCCTCGCGGTCACTGCGGACCACCACTGGCTCCTCGCCGTCGATGCCGGTAGCAACCAGATCACGGTGTTCGGCATCCACCTCGGGGGAGGGCCGCTCCTCACCCGGTCGAGCGTGACCGCTTCCGGCGGCGTCCTCCCGGTGAGCCTCGCGGTTTCCGGGCCGGTCGTCTACGTGCTCAACGACGGCTCCACGATCAGCCAGGGCAACATCGCCGGATTCCGGCTCACCGCTTCTGGCTCGCTCAACCCCATCGCCGGGTCGACCCAGCCGCTGAGCACGAGCAACCTGACCGCCGCAGCGCAGGTCTCGTTCAGCCCCTCGGGCGATTGGCTCGTGGTCACCGAAAAGGCGACCAATGTGATCGACGTCTTCGAGGTGAATGGCCACGGCGTGGCCTCCGAACGCGTGTCATCGACGTCCCTGGGAACGACGCCCTACGGATTCGGCTTCGACCTCAAAGGTCACTTGATCGTGAGCGAAGCGGTGTCCGGGAGCCTCTCGTCGTACGCGGTCAGGGGGTCCGGGCACCTTCGTGGGCTCAGTAGCTCCGTGACGGACCTTCAGGGAGCCCCGTGTTGGGTCGTCTTGAGCCACGGCGGGCGGTACGCCTACACGACCAACACCCACAGCGACTCGATCTCGAGCTATGCCGTCGGTTCGAACGGGCGGATCGCGCTCCTCCAATCGGTGGGCGCCACGACCGGCCTGGGGCCAACCGACCTCGCGCTGACCGGCCACCTTCTCTACGTCTACGACTCCGCCGCCCACGACATCGAGGGGTTCCACGTGCACGGGAACGGGACGTTGACCGCCGTCAGTTCGACGGGGGGCCTGCTCAGCGGGACCGTGGGACTTCTCGCGATCTGAGACCGCCGCCGGATTCCCCCGGCCCCGCCCCGGGGGATTCCCCTTTGTTCCCTCGGTGCGGGCCGGCAGGCCCCCCCTCCGAAGGCCCGCGATGAATTGGCCGGTCGGGGCGAGCGGCCCGAACCGGCGGCTAATGGTAGGTGTCGAAGCGGTACGGTTCGAGCGGTAGCTCGCCCAAGGCCATCAGGAACTCCGGCGCGGTCAACATCGGTTTCGGATAGAGGTCGGAGTCGTCCAAGGCGATGCGCGGACAGGCCGTGCAGACGTACGCGTCGAGGTCGCGGCCAACGAGGTCGCTCGGGTCGAGGCGGCCGAAGAGGAGGATCTCGGCCTCGTGTCCGTGGGCGATCGCCTTCGCCTGCAACGCCCGCGCCATCGGGCTCCGGTCCTGCCCGACGAACGTGGACGCAAGAATCCCCCACCGACGCGCGCTCCGGCATCCGGCGACCAGGAGCTGGCGCCGCCGGATGAGCGCCCCGCGGTCCAGGGGGGGCTCGAGCGTGGCCCTTAGGGGATCGAGAGAGTAGACCGGACGGTCGACCGCGAACGCCAGTCCGAGAGGGTGAAACCGGCCGGTGCCGAGGAAAAGGAATGCGTCCACGTCGGTGGCGACCGCTTCGGCGGTCGTGTAATTGCAGCCGAGCGCCTGCGCGGCGTACGTGAGCCGTCGGTCGCCGGGGGCCGTTCGGATGGTGGTTCCCAGCGCCTCCAACGCTGCCGTGAGGGGCGATACGAGGTCCAGGTGTTGGATCGACGCCACCAGCCCCAGATGCCGGGGCAATCCCGCATCGACGACGAGTCGAGCGAGCGCGGCCGGGTCCCCCCCAGGGTCGCGCATCTCGACGAAGTAGGTCGGAAGGGGCGAGCGAACGTTGGGGATGGGGGCGTGGCCGAGGACGACGGCCCCCTCGGCGCCGGGGGCCTCGTCGGGGGACGGCAGGTCGCACGCACCGAAGCAGGCCCGCGTCAGGACGACCGTCGCGGCTCCCGTCGCTGCTCGGATCTGGGCCGCAAGATCATGGGCGTTCCGAGTGAGTCCGGCGGGGACCTGCACGACGATCTTGCGGAAACCCCCGACCCGAAGCGCCTCGAAGAGCGGTTCGCCGACCACCGGAAAGACCCTGACCCGGGACGACGCGAGGTCGGTAGTCGTTTCGGCGGATCCTGTCACGGGAGGGCTGGCCATCGAAGCGGGCGTCCGGACCCGAGCCCCTCGTTAAGTCTTGGGAGTCCGACGACCGATGGCGGCCGCGAGCCGTCCGGGTAGTTCCGAGGCCCGGCTCGCTCCTGGTTCCTCGCAAGGGGTGGTCTTCTCCCCCGACGCGCGAGAGCGGAACCGGCATCCGAGCTTTTGTGAGTTCAATCGCAGCCGGCGCCGGTCGTCGCGACGGACGTGGCGAGCCAACCCACCATCGCCACGGTCGCGGAGACACGATTCGTGAGCCGGGGCCCTGCGAGGCGTCCATCGGTCGAGTGGGGGCGGTCAAGGACCGATCTTGAGATTCGCGCCCCCGCTCCGACAAGCCGATCTTCGTCGATGAAATACGGCGTTTCGATCCGCCCGGTCGGCAGGATTTCCCTCGCGGAATATGCGCCAATCTGACCACATCTGACTTGAATTACCCCCGGCTCTATGGCGGCCCCGTGGCGGCCCACGCGGTGGAGCGGTGAACATGAGCGGAGCGATTTGGCCGGCAACCAGCGTACCAAGGGCGTCTATGTTGTGCGCTATCGCCGTCGTTGCGATCGAGCTGGTCAGTCTGGTTCCGGGAGCATTCGGCGCGGGACCCGGGCTTCCGAGCTCGGCGGTCGGAGGTCGTTTGACCCACGCGTTGGGGAGCGCGAGCACGGGGGCCACAGAGATCTCCGCGGCGGAACAGTCGCTGCGGGCCGGCGGCGGGCCCGCCGGGGGGACCTCATGGAGTTGTCCCCAAGCTTCAGGGGCGGGTGCTCGGGTCCCGTGTGGACCTTCGGCCGCGTCGCCGACGGTACATCGGCCTGGGGTGATCACCACGCCCGCCTGGAATCCGGTCTCCCACCCCGCTCCCGCCACCCGATATCTTTCGGCCATGGCGTACGACGCCCGGGACAAGTACGTCGTGCTCTTCGGAGGGTTCGGGGCCTCGGTCTTTGGCGACACGTGGAGCTTCTCGGCCGGAATCTGGACGCAACTCCATCCGGCGAGTCACCCGTCGGCGCGGTACGGCGCCGTCATGGCGTTCGATGCCAAAGACAACTATGCGGTTCTCTACGGGG
>JAKIWS010000021.1 GCA_022749895.1 Thermoplasmata archaeon | reverse complement strand
TGGACGACCGGCATGGCGAGCTCGATGATGCCGAAGTGGCCGGGACACTCGCTGACCCGCCCGCCGCAGGTGCGGCACCGGAGGTTCGGCTCGATGACCCCGAGGTGGAGGTCCATGAGACCCATCTCGATGGGATAGCCGTCGTCGTCGTACGTGTCGGCGGTGATGATCTTGACGCCGCTCATCCGGCGGATCTCGTCGGGCGAGAGGAAGGCGAACTGCAGGCTCTTGATCTTCTTCGAAAGTCCCTGCGCCACGGTGCCTCCCTACCGCATCTCCTCGAGCTGGAGGCGCATGATGACCCCCAGGCTGATCAGCTCCTCCAGGAGGAGCTTGAACGAGTAGCTCATCTCGACCGGATAGATCGACGACGTGTTCCCGCACGAGGGGCACCGGAGCGATCCCGCGCGGCTGTCCGGGATCGCGATGTGGCCGCACTCCGCGTTGCCGCAGACGTACTGGATCGTGCCGTCGGATTCGTCGAGCAGGCGGTCTTTGATGACCATCGCGACGCCGTGGCCGATCAGGCAGTCGCGTTCCATTTCCCCGAACCGAAGCCCGCCCTGCCGGGAACGTCCCTCGGTCGGTTGCCGGGTCAAGATCTGCACGGGGCCGCGGGAGCGCATGTGCATCTTCCCGGCGACCATGTGGTGAAGCTTCTGGTAGTAGATCACGCCGGTGAAGATCTCGGCGTCGAACCGGCGGCCGGTGATGCCGTCGTACATCGTCTCCCGGCCGGACTGCTGGAAGCCGAGTTCCTTGAGCGATTCCCGGAGGGCCTCCTCCCGCTCGCCGGAGAACGCCGTGCCGTCGATCATCCGGCCCTCCAGCGCGCCGACCTTGCCGCCGAGCATCTCCAGGACGTGGGCGACGGTCATCCGCGACGGAATCGCGTGCGGGTTGATCAGAAGGTCCGGCGTGATGCCGTCCCGCGTGAACGGCATGTTCTCCTGCGGAACGATGAGGCCGATGACGCCCTTCTGCCCGTGGCGGGAGGCGAACTTGTCGCCGAGTTCAGGGACCCGCTGGTTGCGGACCTTGACCTTGACGAGCTTCGAGATGTTCTCGCCCTCGGTCAGGATCACGTTGTCGACCCAGCCGGATTCGCCGAAGCGCACGGTGACGGAGGTCTCGCGGCGCTTCTGCGGCGTCAACAGGTCCGTCTTCTCCTCGAGGAAACGCGGGGGCGAGGTCTTGCCGATCAGCACGTCCCCTTCCGTGACCTCGAGCTCGGGGAAGATGAGACCGTCCTCCCCGAGGTTGCGGTAGGCGGTATCGACGCGCGCCCCGGCGACGTCCGGGCGCGGGATCTCGAACCGGTCCTCCTGCCCGCCGGGGTACTTGCGTTCCTCCCCGCGGTAGGTTCGGAAGAACGACGAGCGACCGAGGCCGCGGTCGATGGCGGCCTTGTTGAAGACGAGGGCGTCCTGCATGTTGTACCCCTCGTACGAGAGGACGGCGACCACGAAGTTCTGGCCCGCCGGCCGCTCGGTGAAGTGCACGTACCGCATCGTTTGGGTGCGGAGCATCGGCGCCTGCGGGTAGTGGAGGAGGTGGCCGCGCGTATCGGGGCGACGGCGGTAGTTGACCGATTCCACGCCGAGCGCCTGCTTGGCCATCGCGGCGCCCATCGTGTTGCGGGGCGTCGAGTTGTGCTCGGGGTACGGGATCAACCCCGTGCAGACGCCGAGCATCATGTTCGTGTCGATCTCGAGGTGGCTGTAGTCGCTGGTGAGTTTGAGGGGCGTGTTGAATTCGTTGCCGCAGCGGCCGCAGGCGACGAGCGCGGCGTCGCTCCGCTCGCCCATGTTGACCCAACGGACGTCGCCCCGCGAGAGCGCCCGCTCGCACTTCGGGCAGACCTCGGGCGACTGGAACGGTTCGACCGCGATGAGGCCGTCCTCCTCTTCCTCGGCGTCGAGCCACTCGACCTTCCCCTGGCGGATCAGGTCGCCGTGGGAGAGCGTGCCCTGAGAGAGCTCGTCCAGGTCGGCGCGGGTGACACGTGGGACGCCGTTCTTGACGACGATGAGCGGGCGGCGGAGGCGGCCGGGGTCGCAGTGGACGATGACCTCGTTCATCTCCTCGTCGTAGCGGACGTTGATCTCGTACGTCTTGTCGCCGAGCGTCGGCGAGAGGGAGCCCGAGTGCCGCCGGTCGCGGATCTCCTTGACGAGCTCGACCGGGGTCGAGTGGAGGCCGATCAGGTTGCCGTTCACGTAGACCCGCGCCGCGCGCTTGCCGCGCGTTGCGGCGGAATCCTGGAACACCTCGGGACCGATGTCGCGGGTGTTGAGGTCGCGGAGTAGGAGCGCGACCTCCTCCTCGTCGCATCCTTCGGAGACGTCGACGCTGAGCGCGTAGTTCTTGACGAGGCCGCAGTTCTGACCTTCGGGCGTTTCGTTGGGGCAGAGGCGCCCCCACTGGGTCGGATGCAGGTCGCGCGCCTCGAAGTGCGGCTGGCTGCGGGTAAGCGGGCTCGTGACCCGCCGGAGGTGGGAGATGGTCGACATGTGGCTGGTCCGGTCGAGCACCTGGCTCACGCCGGCGCGGCCGCCGACCCAGTTGCCGGTCGCGAGCGCGTGGACGAGCCGCTGGGTCAAGAGGTCCGGCCGGATCGCGCTCGCGATCCGAAGGTCCTTCTTCCGCGCGAACGACCGCTCGAGCTGGTACTTGAGGTCCTTCAGGAGCAGGGTGAAGGCGACGCGGAAGAGGTCCTCCATGAGGTCGCCCGCGAGCTTGAGCCGCTTGTTCGCGTAGTGGTCCTTGTCGTCCTCGCCCCGGACCTTGAGGTTGAGCTCGAGGACCGTGCGGGCCATGCGCGCGAGGTAGAGGGCCTTCTTGAGCCGGTCCGGCTTCGTGTCGCCCAGGTGCGGGAGGAGCGACCGGTCGAGGATCCCGTCGACCTTCCGCTGCCGGTACTCCTTCGCCTGCCCCGTCGCGAACTTCTTTTCGAGGAACAGGAGAGCGTCCTCGGTCGTGAGGATACCCTCCGGCGGGTACTGCTTCTTGCTGACGCACTCTTCCAGGTTGACGTTGAGGAGGTGCTTCATCGTCTGGACGAACGGCTCCTCCAGCGGGAGCAGCTCGCCCAGGACGGCCTGAACGATCTCTTCGTCGTTCTTCATCCCGAGGGCGCGCATCAGGATGACGAGCGGGATCTGTCCGCTCGCCGTCGGGACCGAGACCTGCAGGATGCCGTCCTTCTTCTTCTCGACGACCGTGAGCGACCGATAGCCGCCGCGCTGGCTGAACACCTTCGCGCTTTCGATCGGCGTGCCGTACCGCTCGTTGAACTCCGCGAAGATCCGGTTCGGGGCGAGGTCTTCCAAGCTGATGATCACGCGCTCGGTGCCGCCGATGATCACGTAGCCGCCGGGGTCGAGGGGGTCTTCCCCGTACTCGACGAGCTTCGCCCGGTACTCCTCGTCGGAGAGCGGGAACCCGGAATCGCGCTCGATGTTCGCCCGGTGGAGGTTGCACGGGCGGCTCTTGACCATGATCGGAAGATCGCCGATGTGGACCTGCTCCGGCGCGCGCTCGACGCCGTTCTCGACGACGGTGACGTTGAGGAAGATCGGGGCCTGGTACGTGAGATTGCGGAGGCGCGCCTCCATCGGAGTCAGGGTGGGCTTGGAGCCGACCGGCTCTTTCACGAACGGCTGACCCACCAGGATCGTCGGTTCGGAGGAGGGCGAGATCTGTCCGGTCCGGGGGTCGCGCCGGCGGCCGACGCGCACGTTGATCGAGCTCTTCGTCTTCTGCACGTCGAGCCGGATCACGCCGCGCTCGACGGAGTCCTCGCTCACCCGCGCATCGTCGACGATGCGCTGCATGCGGGAGTTCGGGTTGTCGTTGGTCGGCAGGAAGTCGTTGAAGCTCGCGAGGTGATGGTTGACGATCGACCGCTCCCGGAAGAAGGCGTCCACGATCTCGCGCATGGAGGAAACTCACTCTCCCAGGTTCTGGACGATCACGCGGTACGCGATCGCGGTACCGGCGGTCGACGACGGGCGGGCGACCCGGACCAGCCGGTTCGCGAGGTTCTCCTGGGCGTCGCGCGCCTTCTGGAAGTTCGGGTCGGTCCGAAGGCCGGGGTCGGTCACGAGGATCTTCGGGAGCCGCTCGACCAAGGTCTGGAGCTCGGCCAACACCTGCTGACTCTCGGCGTCGCTGAGGAGCGTGTGGGGAGGAACGAGATGGTGGGCGACGAACGGCCGGGGCGGCGTGGCGACGACCGGGGGTGCCCCCTTCTTGGGGCGCTTGCGTGCGGGGCTCTTCGTAGGGGTCATGGTGTCTCCGTAGCGGGTGCGAGACGGGCCCGGGGGGATATCCGGCGAGGCGTGCCCCTGACGGGACGGCCTCGCGTTCGAACCCCCGACCAACTGGTTAAAAGCCAGATGCTCTGTGTAGGGCCGCCGCCGTGAGACGCCGGCCTACCTACCTGAGCTACGGGCCCTGACCCGCGCCGGGGCCTCTCGACCCGGGCGGTGTACTTTACCTTTCGCCCGACCCAGCTCACTGGTAGCTCTCCAGGTCGGAGATCATCGACCAGATCGCCGTGCGGCCGTGCGTGGGAAGGTTGGGGTCGTTCGCAAGGTCGTCGAGCACGTAGACCGCGCTCGCGATCCGAACGTCGAGGGCGACCCGGTTCTTCGCGAGCTCCTCGCGCGCGCTCTGCGCCCCGCGACGGATGTTCCGGGGCACGGAAGCGTCCTCGGCGAGCTCGCTCAACGACTCCACGATCCGGGCGATCAACGCCGGCACGACCGTGCCGGGAACCACGGGCGTCGGGCTGGCGTCGGCGCCGTTCGAGGCCGTCGCCGCCGTCATGCCGGTCGGGTCTCCCCGCCTTCCTTGTAGGCGGTCACGACGAGCAGCGTCTTCGTTTCCCGGATGCCACGGACGGCCGGGAGTCGGTGGAGGACGAACTCCTTGAGTTCGTCGTAGTGGGGAAAACGTACCTTGAGGAAGATGTCGGTGTCGCCCGTCACGAGGTAAACGTCCTCGACCTCCGTGAACTTGGCGACCTCGCTCGCGACGTTGTCGGCTTCCGACGTCTCGACCTTGAGGGCGATGAGCGCCGCGACGTGCTCGTCCCCCCAGACCTTGGTAAACGCGCTCTCGACGGCCCGGCTCACCGGCGGCTTGCCCGTTTCGGGCTTCTCCATGAACGTTCTCCCCCTCTTCGGATGCGGATGCGGTCGCTGGCTCACTCCTCGCGCGACGAATGCCCGATGGACCCACGCCGACTAGGTCGCGGGCGCCGACTCGAACTCCTCTTGGAGGTCGTTGATCACCTGGTCGATGACGGCCCCGGACGACGGTGCGCGGTACTCACGCACGCCGCCCGCCTCGCTCGAGACCCGGGCCACAACTTCGGCGGGGCTTCGAAGAAACTCGACGCTGCAGATGAGCTCCTCCATCGATGGCGACGCCCCCCCGCGTCGGGGGTCGGAAAAAGGTCTGCTATATAGGAATTTGGGTGGGAGGAGCGGGGGACCGAAGCTTCCCGCGGAATCGGGGCCCGAGGGCGGGAAGCGACCGGGGTTAGAGCGGACGGGTCGGAGGCTTCTCTGCGCCCTTTCCGGGAAAAAATCGAGAGCCCCAGACGGCCCGTCCCATCATCCAGGTGCTAGTCGACATCCCCAGGCACCAGCCGCCAACGCTGGCAAGGAGGAGCGCACCACCCAGCAATCCTGCCGTACCCGGAGCGCTCGTCTGGCCCCAGCGCGTGAGCAGGAGGAACATGCAGAGAACACCGAGACCGACGAGGATCACCCCACTGCGTAGCAGAACGGTTCGAATCCTGCGCAGCTCGACCTGCGCGGTTGGAGGAAGGACAAGCTCGGTCGGCTCGCGAACAGGCATAGATCAGACTCCGCGCGATCGCTCAACCGCCGGCCCATCAAGACTCTGCAGGGCGAATCGAAAGCCGGTATTCGAGGGAGGGCGCCTTCCCGGGCCCGAGGGGGCGGGGTTTCTGGGTCGACGACGCCGGCCCGGCTCAATGAATCGGTGCAACGTTCAGATTGTAAGTCACGCTCAGCGCGCTGCTCCCAGTGTTCATGAAGACGTAGAAGAACTGGCCACTGTAGACGTACGACCGGAGGTCGATGAACGTCCCACTCAGTCCTTTCCAGGCATGTTCGTAGGTAAAGGTCTGGTTGTTCTGCACTTCGCCGAATTGCACCGCGGTCAGGTTGTAGACCGTTAGGGAGCCGTTTCCGCCGCTGACGTTCAGGAAGACCTCGAACCCGTTGACCCCGATCGTCGCATTCGTCTGGAAGCCGATCGAGTACCAGCTTCCGTTGTGGGGGAGCGAGAAGCTCGTATTGTTCACGGTGAGCGGGGCAAATCCGAGGTGACTGGTCCCCGGAGCATGGTAGGTACCCTGCTGGGACGGCAGGAGGTGGCCCCAGTTGACCATGCCCGCCGCTGTCACCGTGGCCAAGGTAGCGAGCGAGGCGAGGGCAGCAACGCCAACGTAGACGAGCAGGCGGTTCGTGCGATCGCTGGCCATCCCTGACCTATGCAGGGTGACCGCGATGGGACGTAAGGACCTGCCGCCCACTCGTTGCGGGAGCACCTCCGAATCGAGGGATTGGCCGACCGCGGGCGAACCGACCGGTCGGACTCGCGAGGTCGCGGCTCGCCGATAGCTGTTATCGGAGGCGCCCTGCTGTCCGGCTTCCACGTATGCATCCGGTGGAAGGGCGTTCCGAGAATGGGTTTCTGGGGACGCTCGCGAACCGAAGATTTCGGAATCTCTTTGGAAGCGCGGTTGGCTCCGCCTTCGGCAGCGCGGTCTCCAGCGTCGCGGTGAACTGGCTCGTCTGGCGTGCGACCCATAGCCCCCTCGACATTGCATACGTCGGACTCGCCGGCGTCGTCCCCGGGATTGCCCTAGGTTTCCTCGCCGGCGTGCTGGCGGACCGGTACAACCGTCGCCAAGTGATGGTACTCTCCGACCTGGCCCGGGCCGCGGCGATGGCCGTGTTGGCGCTGTACCTACTCGGACGGGGGTTCGACCTCGCGGTTATTCTCGGCGTGATGGTGGTCGTCAACATCTTCGGCGCCTTGTTCACGCCGGCCAGTTTCGCCATCGTCCCGCGCCTCGTGGACCCAGCAAGCCTCGAGACGGCGAACGGGCTACTGAGCGCCGCGGTCCAATTCGCCTTGAGCCTCGGGGCCGCGGCCGGGGGACTTACGGTCACGATCGCCGGAGCCTCCCTCGGCATCGGGGTAAATGCGGCGACGTTCGGCCTGTCGGCGTTCTTCATCCTTCAGATCGCCGCGGAGCTCGGTCGCGCCGCGGCCGACGGGAGTCCGAAGAGGCGAGCCACCCTCCGCGCGGAGTTCATCGAGGGGCTGCGGTACATGCGGCAGCACCCCCCGATCCTCGCCGTCACGATCGCCTTCTTCCCGGCGAACTTCCTGCTCACCCTGGCCGCGAGTTTCCTCGTAGTCTACGCCGGGACGTACTATCCCTCGAGCTCGATCGAGATCGGCTACCTCGTGGCCGCGTTCGGGATCGGCATCGCCGTGGGCTCCCTCGTCGTGACCCGCCTGCGCGCCGGTCCCTTCGCGGGCGTCCTCATGGGGTCGGTCGTTCTCACGGACGGAGTGTTCTTCCTCGGCATGGCGCTCTTCCACGAGCTGCCGGTCGCTCTCGCCCTTATCCTCGCTGTCGGGGTCGGGGTCGGACTGATCAACGTCGTCTACTACGCGACGATGCAGGCGATCGTTCCCAACGAGATCCTGGCCCGGGTCTTGAGCATCGACTCGGTAGGGTCCTTCGGGGCGATCCCGGGCGGGCTCGTGGTCGGAGGATTGCTCACGAACTTTCGGGGCATCGGGTTCACCTTCGAGGTGGCCGCGGTCGGCTGCCTTGCGATCGGGCTCGTGATGCTCGCGTGGCCCGCGTTCCGGGCGTTCCGCCGGGTTTCGTGAGGAGGGATCGTGGTCCGGACGCCCGACCCGGTCGCGCCGCCGCGGCCTATTTCTTTTCGGCTTTCGCGGCGACGACGTCGGCCTTGATGTCGGCCGCCAGCAGCTTGCGGCGCGCTCGGCGCGCGAGGACGCCGCCGAGGATACCGAAGATCACACCGCCGATGATTGCCGGAACGACCAGGTAGAGGATGCCGGTCACGAGGCCGCTCAGATCCACGTAGCCGAACTGCTGTCCGAGGAGGACAATGCAGACGAACAGGATCGCACCGCTCGCGGCCCCGCTCACGGCCGGGTGTTCGCTCATGGACCCTCCTTCCCCGCGTCTTTGGCCATCTCTTCGGGCACCGCCTCGGGTGGGGTCGGGGAGGTCTCCGGCTTCTTGTACGTCCGCGTCGACCCGAGCTTGGCGATGTTGTAGACCTCGTAGACGGCGATGAGGATGAGGACGATGTTGATGACGACGAGGTGGTACGTTGAGACCACGTGAACGTAGAACGACTCCTGCCAGACCGTCGAGCCGTCCTGTGCCGTGAGCGACCCCACGACTTGGTAGACCCCTTCCGCGAGGAACCGGACGATCGAGAAGTCGCTCGACAGGTTGACCCACCCGGTCGCGTTGGAGTTCGCGGGCTGCAACACCTGGACCCGGGTGAACGCGGAGAATCCGAAGACGAGCGCCGCGATCTGCGCCTGCGCGATCGGGATATGCTGCGCGCGGGCGGTGTCGTCCCAATGGAACGACGCGCTCACGCTGCCGGGGCTCACGGTCAGCGCGGACGAGGGGGAACCCGCGCCCGTGGTCGTGAAGCCGGAAAAACTGAGGGAGGCGGTGAGCCCGCTCACCGACGTGACGTTCGACGGCCGAGCCGCCCCGGCGAACGTCGTCGCTCCCGATGCGGGCACCGCCCCCAGGATTGTTAGTGCGACGAGGACGGCGGCGCCGACCGGGAGTCGGAACCTCGGTCCGGGAAAGCCCCCGCGGGGGAAACTCATTCGGAGGGTAGAGGGTGGTTTGGGATATCTATCTTCGCCCGGAGTCGTGGGGGTTCTCGAGGGCGCTCTCCCACCCACGCCGCGTTCGTACGGCCCCGCCGGCGACTCGGCGCACGGCGCCCATCGCGTCCATTAAGAGCGGGTCCGAGTTCGAACTGCCGGAGGAATGACTCACGTCGCCGATCACGCTCGAGGTGCGCGTGGAGCTCAAGGCCGGCATCCTCGACGCCGAGGCCGAGCGCATCGAGAAGTCGCTCGCTCTCCTGGGCGTTTCCCACGTTGCACGGGTGACGACCGCGAAGGTGTACGCCCTCTCGTTCGACGGGGTAGACCTCGACGAAGCCCACAGGCTCACGGATCGCGCCGTCGACCAGCTACTCGCGAACCCCGTCGTCCACCGCGTGACGGTCTCCCCCGTCCGCGCATGACCGAACGCCGGCGTTCCGCCCCGTCGGACAACCTCGCATGGGCGCCCGGCGTTCAAACGGTTCCGCTGCGACGGGCGCCCCTGCGTACGATGCGGCAGCTCTCGGTGACCTATCGATGGGGGTTTTCGGACGTTGAGCTTCATCGGATCCAAACGTACTTCCGGGCGGCCGGCCGGGAGCCCAGTGACGTTGAACTCGCGGGCCTCGCTCAGAGTTGGAGCGAACATTGCAGCTACAAGAGTTCCCGACCATTCCTCCGCACCTTTGCGAAGTTGCGGCCCGACCACCGGGTGCTGGGCACCGGGGACGCGGGCGTAATGCGGTTCGCTCCGGGCTACGCCTACGCCCTCCGGATCGAGTCGCACAACCATCCGTCGGCCGTGGAACCGTATGGCGGGGCGGCGACAGGGATCGGAGGCATCCTGCGGGACGTCCTCGCGGTCGGCGCGAAGCCGATCGCGCTGGCGGACCCCCTCTTCTTCGGCCCGCTCGACACCCACCGGACCCCGAAGGGGATCAAGCGGCCCCGGTACCTCATGGCGGGCGTCGTGAGCGGGATCCGCGACTATGGGAACCGGGTCGGCGTCCCGACGGTCTCGGGGGGCGTGTTCTTCGACCCGGCCTATACGATCAATCCTCTCGTCAACGTCGGATGCGTCGGTTTCCTCCCCACCGCGCGGTTGATCCCGAACCGCGCCCACGCGATTGGGGACCATCTCGTCCTGGTGGGCGGGTCGACCGGGCGGGACGGACTGGGCGGCGTGGCGTTCGCCTCGCAGGAGCTCACCGAGCGCAGCGAAGAGGAGTCGCGGGGCGCCGTGCAGCTCGGCGACCCGATCATGAAGGAGCCGTTGATCCGGGCCTGCCTCGAAGCGTACGACCAGGGGCTCGTCGCGGGGGTGAAGGACCTCGGCGGTGGGGGGTTGGCGAGTGCCTCCGGTGAGCTCGTC
This sequence comes from Thermoplasmata archaeon, assembly GCA_022749895.1. Lineage (GTDB taxonomy): Archaea > Thermoplasmatota > Thermoplasmata > Lutacidiplasmatales > UBA184 > Lutacidiplasma. Next base: position 19,057 of record JAKIWS010000021.1, on the reverse strand, counting down.
CATGCGGGAGGGTTTGGGTCGCGCATCGACCTGGACCGGGTCCCGTTGCGCGAGACCGGTCTCCGACCCTGGGAGATCTGGATCTCCGAATCCCAGGAGCGGATGCTCCTGGACGTCCCGCCCGAGCACGTTCCGGCCGTGCTCGCGATCTTCGCCCGGTACGATGTCCCGGCGCATTCGGTCGGCGAGGTCACCGCCGGCGATCGGGAGCGTTTGTACTTTCGCGGAGCCCCGGCGGCCGACCTCTCCGTCGGCTTCCGCGTCGCGCCCCCGCCTCTCTCACGACGTACGAAGATTCCCCCCCGTGCCGCGAGGGGAGTACCGCTCACGGTCCCCAACACGGACGTCGGCGCCCTCTTCGAGCGGCTCGTCCTGGCGCGCGAATGCACGTCCCGGGAATCAGTCCTGCGCCTGTACGACCATGAGGTGCAGGGGGCGACCGTGGTCAAACCCCTCCACGGGAGGCCGACGACGCCTTCGCACGGGGACGCGGCGGTGCTCCGCCCCCACCCGGAATTATGGAGGGGCCTCGCGGTCACGGTCGCCGCGCAACCCGCGCTCTGCGCGCTCGACTCGTACGCCGGCAGCGTCGCGATCGTCGAGGAGGCGGCGCGCAACCTCTACGCCGTCGGCGCGCGACCGGACGCGTTGACGAACTGCTTGAACTTCGGCAACCCCGAGGACCCCGTCGTCCTCGGCGCGTTCCGGGCGTCGGTCGACGGCCTCGCGGCCGCCGCGAAAACTCTCCGCTTCGCCGTCCCCAGCGGCAACGTGAGCCTGTACAACGGCGGTCTCGGCGCCGGGATCCCGCCGACCCCGGTGCTGATGGCGATCGGCCTTGTGGACGACGTTCGACACTGCACCACCTCCGACCTCAAGACGATTGGCGACGACCTCGTCCTCGTGGGAGCGACGTCCCCCCACCTGGGAGGTTCGGTCTATGCTCGATTGCGGGGACGGCCGGGGGGCGCGCTACCCCCCACGGACCCGGCGGCCGTGCGCCGTGCCGGCGAGCGGCTCGTGAGCGCCGGGGCGGCCGGGATGATCCGGGCCAACCACGACGTGTCGGAAGGTGGTTTGGCCGTGACGCTCGCGGAGATGGCCTTCGGTGGGGGGCTAGGTTTCGACGTCGACCTCGAGCGGGTCGGCGTACCCGGGCCGGGCCTCGCGCTGGCCGCCGAGGGCTCCTCGCGCTGGGTCGTCGAGGTCCCCCCCCATCGTTGCGCGGCGTTCCAACGGGCGATGCGGGGCGTGCCGACCGCTAAGCTGGGTAAGGTCGTCGCCACGCGAGCGCGACTGCGCTGGGGGTCGAAGGATCTCGCCGAACTCGACCTGGACCCGTTGTACGCCCGATGGCGAGAGGGCCTGACGGAACGGTGACCGCCACTCTGTCCGTGACTGCCCTGGTCTCCGGGGGGAAGGATTCGATCTACGCCGCGTACCTCGCCGAGACGCAGGCGTGGCCGGTCGACGAACTCCTGGTGCTGCGGCCACGCGACCCGGAATCGATGATGTTCCACACGCCGAACCTCCACCTCGTGGCGCTGCAGGCGGAGGCGTGGGGGAAGCGGTGCCGCTACGTCGACATCGCCGCGACGGGGGAAGCCGGGGAGGGGCACGCCCTCCGGGCCGCCCTCGCGACCGCGGGCGACGTGATCGTCGCCGGAGCGATCGCTTCCTCGTACCAGTGGGGCCGCTTGCACCGGGTCGCCCACGAGCTCGGCCGCCGGGTCTACACGCCGCTCTGGGGCAAGGAGGCGGGCCGGGTCGTTCGCGAGGAGATCAGCGCGGGGCTCGACATCCGGCTCGTCCACCTCGCGGCCGAGCCCCTCGGGGCCGACCTCGCCGGACAACAGCTGGACCTCCCCCTCTTGACCGAGCTCGAGCGCCGCAGCGCGGAGTGGAGGAAGATCCACGTCGGCGGCGAAGGGGGCGAATACGAGACGCTCGTCGTCGATGCGCCGTTCTTCCGTCAGAGGATCGTCGTGGACGATGCGACCGTGACGACGTCGGGGTCGACGACGACGTACACCGTTCGCGCCGCCCACCTCGGAACGAAAGCGGCGTAGACGGCCTCGCCCGGTCGGACGACGCGGGCTTTTCTTTCGGCCCGGCTCCCACCTTGCGGGGATACCATGACGAGCGGACTCGTGGCCGCGCGGGACGCCGCGCGTGCCCTCGGCGACCGCCGCGCGGTACCGGACCTTCGCTGGATCGGGAAGTTGACCGGGGCGACGCCGGCCGCGATCGACCGCGTGCTCGGCGAGCTCGCGGGCGCGATCGCGACGGAGCGCCGTATCCGGGAGGCGCACCGAGCGGGGGGACGCAGCTTCTACGCCCAGTTCCGAGCACCGTTCGATGTGTACGCGATGGTGCGGCTGCTCCGACCCACCGAGATCGTCGAGACCGGGGTGTCGTCCGGCGTTTCGTCGGCCGCGTTCCTCTCGGCGCTACGGCGGAACCGTGGGGGACGTCTCCACTCCATCGACCTGCCGACGCGCCAGGCGACGGAAAAGCTCGGCCGGCGCGAATCGCCGGTCGCGATTCCCCCGGGCCGGGACAGCGGATGGGCCGTTCCGGCCGAGCTTCGTGCCGGCTGGGACCTTCGGCTCGGACCGAGCGAGCGCCTCCTGCCCGTGCTGGTCCGGGAGCTCCCGGAGGTCTCGATCTTCCTGCACGACAGCCATCACACGCCCCAGCACCTCACCTTCGAGCTCGAGACCGTCCGGCCCCGCCTGCGACCCGGGTCGATCGTGCTCGCCGACAACACGGTCTGGACCGGCGAGGCGTTCGACCGGTTCGCGGCGTCCCTCGGCGCTCCCATCGTCCGCCGCCGGCGGAGCGACCTGCTCGGGCTTCGGGTCCCAATCCCGGACTAGCGAGTACCGCCCCCGTTCACGCCGCTCCAACCCGTAGGCGTTATCGAGCGGGCACCCCTTCCACCCGCGATGGCGTCGGGCCGAGCCGCATCCCCCGGAACGTCGCCGGAGCCGACGGGCCGCCGAGGTCGGCCGCGCCCCGTCGTTGAGGCGAGAAAAGCCTGGGAGGCCGACGTCCTCGGTCCGGCAGTGACCAAGTCGCCGGAACGCCAGGAGCAGTTCGCCACCTTGGGAGGGATTCCCGTCGACCGCCTGTATGGCCCCGACAATGCCCCCGAGCATCTCGACCGCCTCGGGTACCCGGGCCAGTTCCCGTTCACGCGGGGGGTCCACCCGACGATGTACCGCGGCCGGCTCTGGTCGATGCGGATGTTCTCGGGGTTCGGGACGCCCGAGGACACGAACCGGAGGTTCCGCTACCTGCTCCAACACGGCGAGAGCGGGCTCTCGATCGCGTTCGACGACCCAACGCTCTACGGGATCGACGCCGACGACCCGGAGTCCGCCGGCGAGGTCGGCAAGTGCGGCGTCAACGTCTCGTCGCTCCACGACATGCGCCGCCTCCTCCACGGGATCCCGCTCGCCGACGTGACGACGAGCATGACGATCAACGGTCCCGCGAACATCGTCTGGGGGATGTACATCCTCACCGCGGAGGAGATGGGCGTCCCGCGCGGCCGGCTCGGGGGCACGACCCAGAACGACATCCTGAAGGAGTACATCGCCCAGAAGGAGTTCCTCTATCCGCCCCGGCCCGCGCTCCGCCTCGTCGTCGACACGATCGAGTTCGCGACCAAGTCGATGGACCGATGGAACCCGGTCTCGATCTCCGGCTACCACATCCGAGAGGCCGGCTCGACGGCGGTCCAGGAGCTCGCCTTCACCCTCGCGGACGGATTCGCCTACGTTGAAGCGGCGGTCGAGCGCGGCCTCGCGGTCGACGATTTCGCACCCCGGCTCTCGTTCTTCTTCAACTCGCACAACGATTTCTTCGAGGAGGTCGCGAAGTTCCGGGCGGCCCGGCGGATCTGGGCGCACGCGATGCGCGACCGGTTCCACGCCCGCAAGGAGCGCTCCTGGTGGCTCCGGTTCCATACCCAGACCGCCGGCTGCTCGTGCACCGCCCAGCAGCCCGAACTGAACGTCGTCCGCACCACGATCCAGGCGCTCGCCGCGGTCGTCGGCGGGACCCAGTCGCTCCACACCAACTCGTACGACGAGGCGCTGCAGCTCCCGACGGAGGACGCGGTACGGATCGCGCTCCGGACCCAGCAGATCCTCGCGCACGAGAGCGGTGTCGCCGCCACCGTCGACCCGTTCGGGGGCAGCTACTACGTCGAGTGGCTCACCGACCGGATGGAGGAGGAGGCCCAGAAGTACTTCGACCGGATCGACGCCCTCGGCGGCGTCATCCCCGCGATCGAGCGCGGGTTCTTCCAGCGGGAGATCCAGGAAGCGTCGTTCCGGTACCAGCGGGAGGTCGAGTCGAGCGCGCGGAAGATCGTCGGCGTCAACGCCTACACGGTGGACGAACCGATCAAGGTGCCCCGCCTGCGGATCGCGGAATCCGCCCGCGTGGCCCAGTCGAAGCGGCTCAAGGCGCTCCGGGCAAAGCGGAATGCCGCGGCCCACGCGCGGGCGCTGGAGCAGTTGAGGCGCGTCGCTCGAACCGAGACCGGGAACACGATGCCCGCCGTGCTCAGCGCGCTGCGCGCGGACGCGACGCTCGGCGAGATCGTGCACGCGTTCCAGGACGTCTTCGGGTCGTACCGCGAGCGCTCGATGTTCTAAGCTCGACCCCCCGGGTCGCGCAACATTAAGTCGCGGGTCGTCTGCTCGCGACCGGTTCGGACGGTGGCGGCCAGCAGCTATCGAAAGACGCTCGACGAGCTCTACGGACTGCGGCGGTTCGGAACTCGCCCGGGTCTCGAGGTCATCCGCGCGCTCCTGGGAGGGCTCGGGAACCCGGAGCGCTCGTTCCGCGCGATCCACATCACCGGTTCCAAGGGCAAAGGTTCGGTGGCCGCCATGTCGGCGGCGATCGTCGGGGCGACCGGGGCGTCGGTCGGACTGTTCACCTCCCCCCACCTCCAGAGTTACCGCGAGCGGATCCAGGTCCAGCGCCGACGGATCCCGGCGAGCGAGGTCGTCCGCGGCGTCGCGCGCGTGCAGGCCGCGGCCGCGGAGCTCCTCCGGAGCGGGGGGATCGAGCGGCCCGCGACGTTCTTCGAGATCACGACCGCGCTCGCCTTCGACTACTTCGCACGGAAGAAGGTCGAGCACGCGGTCATCGAAGTCGGCCTGGGGGGACGGCTCGATTCGACGAACGTGATCGACGCGCCCGTGGGGGTGATCACCAGCATCGAGCTCGAGCACACGGAGCTCCTCGGACCCACCGTCGAGCATATCGCCCGCGAGAAGGCCGGCATCCTCCACCGCGGCATGCGGGCGGTGGTCGGGGTCACGCCCCCGAACGCTCGCGCCGTGATCGAGCGGCACGCGAAGGTCGAGGGCGTCCCGCTCTGGCATCTGGGGGAAGAGATCCGGACGGGGCCCCGCACGATCGAGCCGGACCGGCAGCGCTTCGACGTCGCCCACCCGGGGCGAACGATCGCGGACGTCGCGGTTCCGTTGCACGGTCCCCAGCAGGCCGCCAATGCCGCGCTCGCGATCGCGGCCGCGGATGTCTACGGCGAAGCCGTCGGATTCCGGGTGAGCGACGATGAACTCCGCGCAGCCCTCTCGAAGGTCCGATGGCGGGGCCGCTCCGAGCGACTTCCGGGCCGCCCGGAACTGTTCGTCGACGTCGCGCACACCCCGGAGAGCGTCCGGGCGCTCGGGCAAACGCTCGTGGAGCTCCGCCCGCTGGCGTCGGCGGAAGAGACGGCGATCGTCTTCGGGTGCCTGGCCGACAAGCTCGTCGACCCGATCTTCGACGCGCTCGGACTGCTGGCGCGGACGATCGTCGTCGTTCCGGTACGGTCGAGCCGGAGCGCCGCGACGGCGGACCTCCGACGCCACGCCGTGGGGCGGTTTCCCCGCATCGTCGTGGCGGACTCGCTCAAGAGCGGGCTGACGCTCGCGCGCGCGGCGACCGGACCCGACGGCTACACGCTCGTCACGGGGAGCGATTACCTCATCGGCGAACTGTTGGACGAGCTCGAGGGTCGCTCCGCCGACGAGCCCGACCTCTCCGACCCGGGTGTCCCCGCACCCGAGGCACCCCGTCGGGCGCCGGGGACGGCCGCCCGATGAGCCGCCGCGTCGAGTTCGACTGGGAGACGGTCCTCGACCGGCTCTCGGCGTTCTACGGTACCGGGGACTGGCGCGTGCCGTACCTGCGCGACCACGCTCAAGACCCGTTCCAAGTCCTGATCGGAACGATCCTATCGCAACGCACCCGCGATGCGAACACCGACCGCGCGAGCGCGCTCCTGTTCGCCCGGTATCCCGACGCGGAGCGGCTCGCCCGGGCTCCGCTCCGGTCGATCGAGCGGCTGATCCGGGCCACGGGTTTCTATCACGTGAAGGCGCGCGTCATCCGGAACTGCGCCCGGGTCCTCCTGACCGAGTACGGCGGGAAGGTCCCGGAGGCGTACGACGCGCTGATCGCACTCCCCGGCGTCGGCCCGAAGACCGCGAACTGCGTCCTCGTGTTCGGCTACGGAGTACCGGCCATGCCCGTCGACACGCACGTCCACCGGATCGCGAATCGGTTCGGCGTCGTGCGGACCCGGACGCCGGAAGCGACCGAGCTCGCCCTCCGCGCGACGGTCCCGCAGGAGTTCTGGATCCCGATCAATCCGCTCCTCGTCCAGCACGGCCAGAACCTCTGCCGCCCTCGGAACCCCCTCTGCCCCCAATGTCCGCTCGAGACTCTCTGCCCCACGGGGTTGGCACGTCGGCTCGGGCGCGCTACCCCGCGTCCCGAAGACCGGCTCGCCGCGCCCCGAGCCGTCGCCGGGGCCCGACGGATTCACGGCCGCCCGTCCTCAGCAGACCGTTCGAATTCGCAGCATAGGGTTTTGGCCTCGGCCCCTGTCGAGCGCGGCGGACATGGACGCGAGTGAGTACGCCCTCGCCTTCTTCCAGAAAGAAGGCTTCCACCGCCGCAGCTGCACGGGATGCGGCGCGGCGTTCTGGACGCTCGGCGATCACACCCGCTGCCAGGAGGAACCGTGCACGCCGTACGGATTCCTCGGACACTCGCCCCTCAAGCGACCGTTCAGCGCCGACGAGATGCGCGAGACGTTCCTCGGCTTCTTCGAGCGGCACGGGCACACCCGGTTGCGCCGGTACCCGACCGTGGCCCGGTGGCGGAATGACGTCTTCTTCACGCAAGCGAGCATCTACGATTTTCAGCCGTGGGTGACCAGCGGGGCGATCCCGCCGCCGGCGAATCCGCTCACGATCAGTCAGCCGTGCCTGCGGTTCAACGACCTGGCCGAGGTCGGCCACTCCGGCCGCCACCACACGATGTTCGAGATGATGGCGCACCACGCCTTCAACCGGCCCGACCACGAGGTCTACTTCAAGGACCGGTGCACGGAGCTCTGTCACGAGCTGTACGTCTCCGAGCTGGGGTGCGATCCAAAGCTCATCACCTACAAGGAAGAGGAGTGGGAAGGCGGCGGCAACCTGGGACCGTCCCTCAGCGTCGGCATCCTCGGACTCGAGGTCGCGACGCTCGTCTTCATGGAGTACACCCGCGACGGGGCCGCGACCAAACCGATGCCGCTCACCGTCGTCGACACCGGCTACGGTCTCGAACGGAACACCTGGCTTTCCCAGGGGACTCGTTCGACGTACGAGGCGGTGTTCGGCGGCCCGTACGACGAACTGCGCCGGACGTTCCCGCCGGCCGACGCGGCCGTGTTGGTCGACCACGCCCGGGCGCTCAACTTCCTGCTCGTGGACGGGGTCGTCCCGTCGAACAGCAAGGCCGGTTACTTCGCGCGCCTCGTCCTGCGCCGGATGCTCCGGGTGCTCGCGAAGGCCCCCGAAGCGCCCGAGCTCGTCGCCGTCCTGGACCGCGCCGGACGGGAGCTCGCCCGAGTCTTTCCGGAGATCGGGGAGCACCGCGATGACCTGCACCGGGTCGTCGCCGCCGAGATCGACCGGTACCGGGAATCGATCGACCGGGCCCGGAGCACGATCCGACGATTTGAAGACCGGCTCGATCAGGAGCACAAGCACGTCACGGTGGAGGACCTGCTCGGCTGGTACGACTCGCTCGGTGTGCCGCCGGACGTCGCGGCGAGCGAGCTGCGACATCCCCCACCCATCCCGGCGGATTTCTACCGGCGGGTCGTCAAGCTCCACGAGGCCGAGGCCCCCGCGACGGATTACGCCCCTTCCGACGCCGGCGCACCCGACGTACCTCCTTCGGTGCCACCGACGGAAGTACTGTACTACCTCGACCCGTACACGGAGAACTTCGAAGCGCACGTCGTCCACACATCGGGGGCGTTCGTGGTCCTCGATCGAACGTACTTCTACCCGACGGGAGGCGGGCAGGTGACCGACACCGGCCATCTCGACGACCGGCCCGTCTTGGAGGTCCTGCGCAAGGGAGCATGGGTCCTCCATCGTCTGGACGGAGCCTCCGAGTTCACCGTCGGCACCCGCGTACGGGGGCGGATCGACACGGCCCGGCGGACGCAACTGATGCAGCATCACACCGCCACGCACCTTCTCAACGGGGCCCTGCGGAACCTTCTCGGCCCGCACGTCTGGCAGGCGGGGGCGTACAAGGGACCCGAGGGGGCGCGCATCGACATCACGCACTACAAGGCCCTCTCGCCCGGCGAGCTTCGCGAGGTCGAGCGGGCGGTCAACCGGGTCGTGCGGGAGGGCCGCCCGGTCAAGAGCTACTTCGAGCCGCGCAACGAGGCCGAGCGTCGGTTCGGCTTCTCGCTCTATCAAGGAGGGGCCGTCCCGGGCAAGGAGCTCCGGATCGTGGAGATCGAAGGGTACGACGTCGAGGCGTGCGGCGGAACCCACTGCACCCGCACGAGCGAGGTCGGCCTCGTCACCGTGCTCAACACGGAGCGGATCCAGGACGGCATCGTCCGGCTGAACTTTGCCGCGGGGGAGCGGGCCCTGGAGTTGTACGAACGGCAGGTGAGCGCCCTCAACACGGCGGCGCGATCCCTCGGCGTGGCCGCCGAGGAGGTGCCCAAGGCCGTGGAGAGGATGCAAGCCGAGCTCGAAGGAGCTCGACGCGAAGCCCGGGCCGGGGCCCGTCAGGATCTCGGCGCGATGGCCGAGCGGCTCCTCGCCGATGGCAGTGCCACGCTGACCACGGGGAGTCTCACGGTAACGCAGGCCCACCTGGACCTCGACCGGAACGGCCTCATGGAGGTCGCGCGGGCCCTGACCCGTACTCCGGACCACGTCGCGATACTCTCCTCCGAGAGGGAGGGGCGGGGTGTACTGTTCATCGGCTCCTCCACGAAACGGACTCCGGCCGACCGGTTGTTCGCCCGCGCGGCGACCGTCTTCGGCGGGCGCGGCGGGGGAAACGGCTCCGCCGCTACCGGCGTGGGGGAGCCGGGCGCCCCGCTCGAAGAGGCCCGCGCGCTGGCCCGATCGCTCGCGACCGAGCTCGCGGGCGCGACCGGCGGCGCCCCCACGCCGTAACGGCGTCCGCGCCGACGAAAGCTTTACCTCCCCCATCCACCCTCATTCCCTCGCGGGGATTGACGGCTCGCCATCCGGGGCTCCGGGGGTGAACGTCCTCCAAACGATCGATGGCCGAAGAGAACGGTGGTCGAGCGGGCGCGGTCCCGCCGGAAGTGCTCGCGTTCCTGTCCGGACGTGGTGGCCGCTCGCTCATTGTCAAGGGCGGGGCCGGCACGGGGAAGACGACCTTCGGGCTCGAGCTGCTGGAACAGATCGGCAAACCCTCGCAATCGTACTACCTTTCGACGCGCGTCGGCGACGAAGCCCTGTACCGCCAGTTCCCGTGGCTCAAGGCGACCGAGATGCGCGCGCGCATCTTGGACGCTGGAAAACTGTTCCTCGAAGCCATCAACGCCGGGGGCCGCAGCGCGGTCACCGAACTCCCCGAGGCGGAGCAGAAGAAGATCACCGCCGCGCGGGAAGTGATGCGGAGCTTCGGCGAAGAGCGCGGCGCTCCGACGCGGGTCGAGCGCACGTACCTCCACGCGCTCCTGAAGCGCAGCCCGATGCCGGAGGTCGAGAACGTCTACAACCGGGTCGAGCGGGCGCTCCCCGAAAAATCGCTGCTCGTCATCGACTCCCTCGAGGGTGTGACCCACAAGTACGGTCTCGAGATGGAAGAGTTCGTGATGGCCCTCCAGAAGGACCTGGTCGAGGGCTCGAACACGAACGTCGTCATGATCCTGGAGAAGCCGGAAGCCGGCGGGATCGAGTACCTCGTCGACGGCCTCATCTCGTTCGTCCGGGAGGAGCTCGACGAGCGCCGGGTCCGCCACATGCGCCTCGAGAAGCTGCGGGCGACCGCGATCGCGCGTCCCCGGTACGCGGTGACGCTCAACGAGGGTCGGTTCGAGGCGCTCGGCTTCGCGAACCACGACCACACCGGCACCTCGCCCCAGCTCTGGAAGCCCGAGAGCGACCAGGAACGGTTCTACTCGACCGGGATCCCCGACTTCGACCGCCTGATGGGCGGCGGTTTCCGGCGCGGGAGCTTCAACGCCTTCGAGGTCGACGTCAACGTCGGGATCGACGACTACTACATGCTGTTCACGCCGACGTTCCTCAACTTCCTCGCTCACTCGCGGGGGATCATCGCGGTGCTCGCCGCGGGCGAATCCCACGAGAGCCTGCGCGAGACGATCACGAAGTACATCCCGACACACGTCTTCGACACCCGCGTCCGTATCGCGGACTACACCGCGAACGAGACCGAGGAGAGCTACATCGTCCCGATGGGGCGGTACGGTCGCGACGAGGCCGTCCGCGCGATGAGCGTCGCCGACAAGGCGGCGCGCGGGCCGGAGAACAAGCCGATCCTGGAATACACCGCCTTCGACACGCTCGAGAGCCTGATGGGCGACCAGGTCGCGATCCGCATGTACTTCCACGGGGTCCGCCGCACGAAGCTGCTCGGCAACCTCGGGATCGGCCTCCTCAAGCCCGGGCTGCTCGTGTCGAGCGAGATCCTGAACATGATGGACACGTACTTCCGGATCATCAACATCGACAACGCGCCGTGCATCTACGGCATCCGGCCGCGCACGACGATCCATTCGATCTCGATCGACACGACCCGCGGCCCCCCGCACGCCCGGCTCACGCCGATCGTTTGACGGCGCGCCCCGGACGCCGTTAAATCGGCCCGTCCTTCCCACCGTGCGGTGGGACCATGGAACCGCGGGTCGCCGTCCTGATGGGCAGTCACAGCGATTGGCCGACGCTGGAGCCTGGGTCGAAGCTCCTCGACGAGCTCGGCGTCGCGCACGACGTCCGGGTTCTTTCCGCGCACCGGACCCCGGAGGCGCTACGGAGCTACGTCGCCGGCGCGGAGGAACGCGGCATTGAGGTGATCATCGCCGCGGCCGGGGGTGCCGCCCATTTGGCGGGAGTCTGTGCCAGCATGACCTGGCTCCCCGTGCTCGGGGTGCCGATGGATTCCCCGCACCTTCACGGGATGGATTCGCTCCTCTCCACGGTCCAGATGCCCGGGGGCGTCCCGGTCGCCACGTTCGGGATCGGCAAGGCCGGCGCGACCAATGCCGCCCTGTTCGCGACGGCGATCCTCGCCCGGAAGTACCCGGAATACCGGGAACGCCTCGCGACCTACCGCGCCCGACGGGCGAAGGAACTGCTCGACCGGCCCGACCCGCGAGCTCCCTGACCGAACGCCCCTAGCCCCGCAGCGGGCCAAAGACCGGGTAGACGATGGCGAGGATCGCAAGCACGATCGCCGGCACCAGGGTCATCGCGAGGTCGTCGTCGACCCCCCGGATCCGGGGCGACTCGACCAGGACCGCCGTCCAGGCGGCCACCCCTGCGGCGGGGACGGCGACCGTGAGCGGCACGTGCCACGCGACGGCAAATCCGGCCACCCCGAAGCCGAAGTAGGCGACGAGAGGGAGCCCCAAGCGCGTGGGGGCCGACGCGTGGCGAACGCGCAGCTCGCCGATCAGCGGGTCCACGAGGCTCGTGCCGAGGACGACGACGGTCGCGATCGGGGCCGGGAACAGGACAACGGCCGCGACCAGCGCGACGGCGTAGAACGCGAAGCTCGCGACCCAGCGCTGCTCGTGGGGCCGGATCGTCGGCAGTTCGGCGTGGGCCACGTGCCGAAGGAGTTCGAGCACGAGCACGGCCGCCAGGGCCAGGAGCAGCGCCTCGAGATTGGTGACGATCAGGAAGAAGTGCGGCGGGAGGAGGAAGTACAGGAGAACGAAGGCGCCGGCAAAGTGGAGGACCCGCCGCCAGATGCGGTCGCCGAGCTCGAAGTCGCCTCCGAACTTGGCGCCCAGCCAGGTTCGGGTCTTGCCACCACGGTGGAACCTCAGGCGCATGCGGGCGGAGGGGGGGCACTCGGGGCTATGGCGGTTGTGACGGCCGAGCGAGGTCCGAAGGGTTTTGTGGTTCGGCCGTTCCGCGCGCCCGATGGTCGACCCCGCCGCCTTCCGGACCGAGGCGGTGCAGCGGATCCGGGCCGCGGTGCCGGGGCGCGCGATCGTCGCCGCCAGCGGCGGCGTGGACCGTTCGGTGGCGGCGCTCCTGGCGCACGAGGCCCTCGGCGAGCGGGCGCGGACGGTGTTCGTCGACACGGGCCTTCTCCGCGCGGGCGAAGCGGAACGGGTGCGGTCGTTGTTCGGCCCGACGCCGGTCGCGCTCCACGTCGTGGACGCGGCCTCACGATTTCTCGAAACTCTGGACGGCGTGAGCGACCCCGAGGAGAAGCGGCGGCGCATCGGCACGACGTTCATTCGACTCTTCGAGGAGGAGGCGGACCGGTTCGGTGCCGACCGCCTCGTGCAGGGAACGATCGCCCCCGACTGGATCGAGAGTGGCGGCGCCCTGCGGGACACCATCAAGACGCATCACAACGTCGGCGGGATTCCGTCGGATTCCCGCCTCACGTTGGTCGAGCCGCTGCGGGACCTGTACAAGGACGAGGTTCGGGAGGTGGCCCGGTTCCTGGGCATCCCGGGCTCCGAGCGGCAACCGTTCCCCGGTCCGGGGCTCGCCGTACGCGTCGGCGGGCCGGTCACCGCGGAGCGCATCGAGCTGGCCCGGGTCGCGAACCGAATCGTGGAGGAAGAGGTCGACCGGGCCGTCGCGGAGGGAACGCTTCCCCGACCGTGGCAGTACTTTGCTGTGCTGCTGCCGGGACGAACGGTCGGGGTCACGGGGGATAATCGGGTCTACGGGGAAGCGGTCAGCGTGCGGCTCGTCGAATCGACCGACGCGATGACCGCGGCCGCCGTCGCGGCGCCGACGGCCCTGCTCCGCCGTATTGCGGAGCGGACCACTCGGGAGCTCCACGGGAAGGTCACGCGCGTGCTCTACGATGTTACCGACAAGCCTCCCGCCACCATCGAGTGGGAGTGACAGCGACCGCGGTTGCGCCGGTCTTCGGACGGATTGTTCGCCGCTAAGTGGACGCCGGTAGGTCGAGCATCCTCGCGAAGCGGCGTACCCCCGGGACATCGGGAGCGAAGAACCTATCCGCCTATACCGCCATCATGACGTCGGTTCAGGGTAGCTATGGGAGGCGCGGTGGTGGACGGACGCACGCTCCGGATCACCGAAGAGATCGCTCGGGGCCTCGAGCGCCGCATCTCCGGAACCGGGTTCAAGTCGATCGACGCGTTCGTCGAGTTCGTCATGGCGCGCCTCCTCGAGACCCCGTCCGAGATCCCGTTCTCCGAAGAGGACGAGCGCCTGCTGCGGGAACGGCTCCGTTCGCTCGGCTACATTGACTGACGGGGGGGGGCCCGGGAAAGGTCCGCATGGCGCAGACGTTGAGCTCCCTCAAATGCCCCTTCTGCGGCGCCGCCCAGACCGACCGGATCGACGTGGACGGGCACCGCTTCCTCGTCTTCAGCTGCATGTTCACGCCCGAGGTCGACCCCGGACTCGACGACGCCGCCCTGCCCCAACACCTGGCCAAGGAGTACGGTCCTGATGGGAGCTCTTACTTCCGTCGCCAGTGCGACCGGCTCCACCTCGTGGTGACTCGGCCTCCTGGCTCGACCCTTCACAGCTGAACGCCGGGAGCTCCGCGCAGCGGCTCGGGTGGAGTTCGTCTAACCCGCGGGCGGAACCGAAGTCGGGGCCGGAGAGGCTCCCCGTCGGACCGCCTCCCCGTGGACGAGGTAGACGCCGATGTTGCGACCGAGGAGAAGTCCGGTGCTGACCGCGAACAGCGCGTCCACGACCAGCAAGCTCGCCGCGGCGGCGACGGAGAGGGTTGGGGCGATCGACGGCGGACCGAACGGATCGATTCCTATCACGAAGATGTCGAGCAGCAGACGGGCCGCGAGCAGCGCCAGGTAGACCAGGGCGATGGCCACGCCCATCCGGTACATCCACACCCCGTCCGGTCGTCGCCAGACCTCCACCTTGCGGCGCGTGTATCGAATTCCGAAGTAGACGGAGGGAACCAGAACGACCGCGTCCACGACGAGTCCACCGAGCCCGTAGGCGGGGTACAGGAAGTAACCGCTCACAACGGTGAGCGCGAACAGCGCGAAGAAGACGCCCGCGAAACCGAGCAGCGAGGCGGGCGAAAGTTTCGCCCCGCGGACGCTCTGATAGAAGCGACGGCCGAGGAGGGCGATCAGGAGCCCGAGGAAGATGACGGTCGGTGCGACATCGGAGGCGGACGGGGTCACGCTACGCCTTCCGACGACCGGACCGAGGCGCCGCCTTCGCTCGCCGTCCCGGGGGAAGCACGGCCTCCACCTCGATCTCGACGAGGGCGTCTTCGGGGATGAACCGCTCCACCTGGACCATCGTCGCCGCGGGCCGGGCCGCGTGGAAGGCTTCGTGGTGCGCGCGCCCGAACTCCTCCCACCGCGTCACGTCCGTCACGAACATGCGCGTCCGCACGACGTCGTCGAAGGAGGCGCCGAGCTCGGTCAACGCCGCCCGGATCACCCGGAGGGCGGCGCGCGCCTGCCAGTAGCCCGCATCGACCCCCGACCGCTTCCGTTCGGCCTCCGGAGCGACTGTGCCGGCGACGTACACCCGGCGCCCGACGCGGATCGCCCGGGAGTAACCGACCGTCGCCTCCCAGGGGGCGCCGCTCGTGACTCGTTGCCGGTCCGACGCCCGCGATCGACTGCCCTTCATGTGGGCACGGCGACGGGCCCGATCTTGTCGAGCGCACTATCGACCGAGACGAGGTGCCGGGGGAGGCCCAACTGCTCCGGCGAGGCGCCGAGAGCGAGCCCGACCAGCTGGGGAAGGTGGAAGACCGGCATGTGGAGCGGTCGTCCGACCTCGGCCGCCGCCCGGTTCTGGAAGGAATCGAGCGAGATGTGGCAGAGCGGGCAGGGGGTCGCCATCGCGTCGGCGCCGTGCGCGGCCGCGTCCTCGATCTGGTGCGCCGCGATCCGGTTCGCCGTCGGCTCCTTCACGAACAGGACGGGGAATCCGCAGCACATCACGCGGCCCCGGTACATCACCGGCGTCGCGCCGAGCGCTGTGATCAGGTCCTCGAAGGCGTGCGGCTCCTCCGCGCTCTCGGTTCCGAGCTCGGCCTGCGGGCGGAGGAGGTGGCACCCGTAGAACGCCCCGACCTTGAGGCCGGTGAGCGGACGGCGGACCCGTTTCGCGATCGTGGCGAGGCCGTACTCTTCCGTGAGGACGCTCAGAAGGTGCCGGACCTTGACCGTCCCCTTGTACGTGACGCCGATCTGGGCGAGCGCCGGGTCGACGCGCGCGCGGATCGCCGGGTCGTTGAGCTTGTGCCGGGCGAGACCGAGCATCCCCTGGCACGTCGAGCAGACCGTGAGGATGTCGAGGCCCTGGGCCTCGGCGATCGCGAGGTTCCTCGCGTTGAGCGCGACGTTGAGGATCATGTTCGCCTCGTCGACGAACCCCGAGCCGCAACACGAGAAGCGCGGGGATTCCACCAGCTCGATCCCGAGCGCCGTCGCGACCCACCGGGTCGCCATGTCGAGCTCGCGGCCGGACTCCTGCGCGACGCACCCTGGATAGTAGGCGATCCTCACGATTTCTTCTCCTCGTCGAGCAGCTGATAGAGCTTCTCGACCTCCTCGATCCCGTCGATCGCCTTCGGCGCTTTCAGGATCTCGGGTTTCTTCCGCACCATGCGGGCGGCCTGCGGCAGGAGCGAGACGGCCTCCAGCGGGTTGTACGTCTGCCGGATGAGGCGCGCCTCGTTGAGGAGGCCCTTCGCCCGGATATTGTCCTTGAAGCCGATCGCGTGTTTCGAGCCGTGCTCGGTCGCTCCCTGCACCGCGATCGCCATCTCCTTCAGGTCCCGGATCCGCTCGGACGGGCGAACATCCTTCGGGCACGCTTCGGTGCAGAGGTGGCAACGAAGACAGAGCCAGAGCCCGTTGGGCTGGATCTTGAGCAGGCGCTCCTTCGTGCCGCCGTCGCGCGGGTCGACGACGAACCGGTACAGCTTCGCGAGCGACATGGGGCCGGGGAACTCCGGGTCGGCCTCGACCGCGGGGCAGGCCGAATAACAGGCCGCGCACGCGATGCACCGGGGGGTCTCGTAGAACGCGTCGACCTGCTGCGGGGTCATCACCGTCGGCGTATCCTTCGGCATCGGCCGGTCGGGGTCCTCGATCAGGTGCGGCTCGAGCTTCCGGTAGTTCCCCCAGAACGAGCCCATCTCCACGACGAGGTCGCGGAGGACCGGCATGTTGCGCATGGGGTCGACGACGACCCGTCCGTGCCGCTCGAACTCCGGGCCGACCTGGGTCTGGCACGCAAGGCGACTCTTCGAGTTCACGACCATCGCGCACGATCCGCAGATCGCACTGCGGCACGAGTAGCGGAGCGTGAGGCCCGGGTCGACCTCGGCCCGGATGCGGAGGAGCGCGGTGAGCACCGGCGTGTGGGGGGCGACGTCGAGGTTGTACCGGACGTAGCGGGGAGCGCGGTCCTTCGTCGGGTCGAACCGATAGACATCGAACGGAACCGAGATCGTGGTCGCAGCGGCCATCAGTACACCCGCTCCTTCGGTTCGAACCGGGTGATCGTGACGGGGGCGTAGGACAAGGTAGGGCCGTCGGCCCCGCGCCCGGCCAGCGTGTGCTTGAGCCACGCGGCGTCGTCCCGCTTCGGATAGTCGAGGCGGGCGTGGGCGCCGCGGCTCTCCGTGCGGGCGATCGCTCCCACGATGATCACCTCGGCGAGCTCGAGCATGTTTCCCGTCTCGAGGGCATCGGTCAGGTTGATGTTGAAGTGTTGCGATACGTCGGCCACGCGGACGCGCTGGAAGCGCTCCTTCAAGGCACGGATCTGGCGCAAGGCCTCCGCCAAGTCGCCGGCGGTCCGGTAGATCCCGACCAGCGTGTCCATCGTCGCCTGCATCTCCTTCCGGAGCTGGAGCGGGTCTTCGCCGTCGGAGCGCGCGGACATCGACCGGATGGGCGCGACGGCGTGGTCGAGGTCCGTCTCGGCGAGCACCGGCGTCGGGGCCGTCGCGACGTAGGCGGCCGCCGCTTCCCCCGATTGGCGACCGAACACCAGGGTCTCGAGCAGGGAGTTGCCGCCGAGCCGGTTGGCACCGTGGATCGAGACGCACGCCGCCTCACCGGCCGAGTACAGGCCGAGGATGTTCGTCTCCCCGCGCTGGTTGGTGCCGATGCCACCCATCATGTAGTGCTGCGCCGGCGTCACCGGGATCGGTTGCGTGACCGGGTCGACGCCGGCGAAGTTGCGACCGAAGTCGCAGATCTCCTGCAACCGGGATTCGATCTTCTCCTTGCCCAAGTGCATCAGCTCGAGGTGCACGTACCCGCCCGGAAAGCCCCGACCCTGCTGGATCTCGGTGACGATCGCGCGCGAGACGACGTCGCGGGACGCGAGATCGAGCACGTGCGGCGCGTACTTCGCCATGAACTGCTCCCCGGCGGCGTTCTTGAGGATCCCACCTTCCCCGCGCGCTCCCTCGGTGATCAGGATGCCGGAATCCAAGAGCGCCGTCGGATGGAACTGCACGAACTCCATGTCCTTCAGGAGCGACCCGACGCGGTAGGCGGCCGCGATCCCGTCCCCGGTGCAGCTGTGGGCGTTCGTCGTGCGACCGTAGATCCGCCCCGCGGGTCCGGTCGCGAGGACGACCGCCTTCGCGGCGATCTCCGCGAATTCTCCACTCTTCCGGTCGAAGGCGACGATTCCCTGCACCCTCCCATCGCGGACGACGACCTCGATGAGGTCCCACTCTTCGTAGAGGGTGTACGGCTGGGTGCCCAGATGCTCGAAGAGCGCCTGCAGCAGGGCGAGCCCCGTGCGGTCCGCGGCGTAGATGGTGCGCGGGAACCCGGCGCCGCCGAAGGGTCGCCGCGCGAGGCTCCCGTCCTCACTTCGACTGAAGATGGTCCCGAAATGTTCCATCTCGACGACCGTCGGCCCGGCGGCCTTGCAAAAGAACTCGATCGCGTCCTGGTCGCCGAGATAGTCCGAACCCTTCACCGTGTCGTAGGTGTGGGTCTCGACGGAATCTTCCTTCCCGACGGCGGCGTTGATCCCGCCCTGCGCCGCGCCCGAATGGGAGCGCAGCGGGTGGAGCTTCGTCAGGATCGCGACGTCACAGCCCGCGGTGATCGCCGCGAGCGCGGCCCGCTGGCCGGCCAGTCCTGCGCCGACCACGACGACGTCGTGCCGCTGCATCGTGAGAATCGGTCGCTCCCGAGCCGAGCGCTGACTTAATCCCTCGGACTCACGCCGGCGACAGAATTCTCACGGCCTCGGCGGCGTCTCCGCCGCCGTCGGGCATTCGCAATCAGGGCGAGACGTGGGCATCGCCGAGGGGAAACCCCCCCGATCGTGCCAGCCCTCGCCCTGCTCGGCGGAGCGGGGGGCGGGAACCCTCGAGCGCGCTCGTCCGCCTAGCTGGGCCCGCCCGGCGGAGAGGCCGGGGGCTGGCCGGGGGGCGGAGGCGGTGGCGGTGGAGGCGGCGGCATCATCTGGCCCGGGGCGGGGGCCCAGCCCATCATCGGCGGCCCGCGCTTCTTGCGAGT
>JAKIWS010000020.1 GCA_022749895.1 Thermoplasmata archaeon | reverse complement strand
TCCATGGAGGCGAAGGAGTGGCTCGGGGCCGACGTGATCTTCGACCTGGACGCCGACCACCTGCGCGGAGCGGCCGGTCGGACGTACGAAGCTCAACTGCTCCGGGTCAAAGAGCAGCTGCGCCGCCTCCTCGACGAGTTCATCTTCGGCGATTTCGGGGTCGAGCGCAAGGACGTCGCCGTCGTCTTCTCCGGAGGTCGCGGCTACCACGTGCATCTCCGGGACGAGCGGTTCCTCCCGCTCACGAGCGCGGAGCGGCGGGAGCTCGTCGAGTACGTGACGGGCGCCGGATTCGACGCGAAGGTCGGCCCGGGTCGGGCCGGACGCGAGTACGGAACGGATCGCGCGAAAGCTCCACCGCCCGACGTCGCCGACTGGAGCACGTTCCCGTCGGTGGACGAATCCGGTTGGCGCGGCCGGCGCTCGCGGGGCCTGCTCGAGCTCCTCGGACGGTGGGAGCGCGAGGGAACGGCGGTCGCGGCCGCGGAGCTCGCAGCCGCGGGTCTCCCTTCGGAGCTCGCGGGTACCACCGCGCGCTCGCTCATCGACCGGCATCGAGGCGAACAGATTCGGACGCTGGGCAGCTTCGCGGTTTTCAAGAACCGTCCCCCCGAAGGCGTCGTCGAGGCGCTCTGGCGGTGCGCGGCGCTGGAGGCTCAAGGGGAAACGGACGCCCCCGTGACCACGGACGTCCATCGTCTGATCCGACTCCCCGGGTCGCTCCACGGAGGGAGCGGGCTGCGGGTGATGCCGATCGCCCCGGAGGAGCTCGAGCGATTCGACCCGCTCCGGGACGCGCCGCCGAGGCTCGGCGACGACGGAAGCGCGGTCGACGTCGAGCTCCTCGAGACGGTCGACCACCCGTTCGCCTCGAGCCGCCTGCACGGCGCCGCCGGGGCGACGGTCAGTGTCCCTACGGCGGCGGCGGTGTTTCTGATCCTGCGGGGCGAGGCGCGACTTCCGCCTTCACCGGCACCGTGAGTCGGCCGAGCCGGTCGATCGTTCCCTCGATCGTGTCGCCGGTCTTGAGCTTGCGACTCTCCTTGCCGAACTCGAAGCCCGGTGTCCCCCCGAGGCTCCCCAAGGAGATCACATCCCCGGGTTCGAGCGTGATGCCCTGGGAGATGTGGGCGAGGATCTCGGGCAGACGGAACACGTAGTCGTCCGAGTCGCCCGCCTGGCGGACCTGGCCGCCGACCTTGAGCTCCATCTTGAGGGGGTACGGCTCGCCGACCTCTTCCTTGGGTACGACCCAGGGCCCGACCGCCATCGTCGCGTCGAACCCCTTCCCCATCACCCAGTCGATCGAACCGTCGGCCGGGTACTGGAGGTCGCGGTAGCCCATGTCGAACACGATCGTGTAGCCGGCGATGTGCTCCATCGCCTGGGCCTTGGCGATATGCTTGCCCGATTTGCCGATCACGGCCGCGAGCTCGAGCTCGACGTCGGGGAACGTACCGGCGCTGTGGAGGACGAGCGGCTCGCTCGGACCTACGAGGCTGTTGAAGTACCGCGTGAAGAACGTCGGCCGCGTTGGCATCGGCTTGCCCTGCTCGGCCAGATGACTCTTCGAATTCGACGCGAGGCAGTAGATCTTCGCTCCGTTGACGATCGGGGCGAGGAGCTTGATCCCCTCCTCCGGCTTGAACAGGAACCGGGCCCCCGTGGCGGCCCGCGGCGTCCACCCCATCTTTCGGCGACGGTCGATGTACTCCAGGATCTTGCGCGTTAACGCGACAGAATCCGTGCCACCGGTGAAGAACGCCCGCATGTCGCGGAACCGGCTCGGGTCGGCGCCCTTGACCGGATTGACGCCGAAGTAGTCTCGGCACGCGGTATCGAGGTCGATGTACTCGTTCCCGTCAGTGACCATCCCGAAGTGGAACTGGTCCCCGAGGAGGAAGTGGACGAGCTTCAACGCGGCACCCCCGGTGAGCGACCCGCGAACGGTTCCGCCGTATAAGTCTGCGCGCGCACGAGGTGGCGACCCTCACGCCGGCGCATTCGCCGGGACGTAGGTCATCAACGTCCCCTCGTCGAGCGGTCGTGTCTCCACACGGCGGAGCGGCACCACCGGAGTGGGTTCGCCCCCCATCGGGAACGTCGCGAGGACCGGAGCCGTGGCGTCCCCGATGACGACCGGGGCGACGAACACCGTCATTCGGTCGACCACGCCCAGGGCCAGGAAGCTCCCGATCACCTGCGAGCCGCCCTCCACCATCAGCCGACGGATCCCGCGTCGCCCCAACTCCGGAAGCAAGGCCCGGAGGTCCACCCGGTGCATCCCCACGCGCACGACGCTGACCGTCGGCGGGAAGTCGCGCGTACATTTTTCGGCGGTGGCGATGAGCGTCGGTTGCTGGCCATCGAGGACGCGGGCTCCTGGGGGTGTGCGGCCGTTCGAGTCGAGGATGACCCGAACCGGGGAGGTGCCGGGAGGACGGTCGAGGAGCTCCCAGTGGACCCGGAGCGAAGGGTCGTCGGCGACCACCGTGCCCACCCCGACCAAGATGCCGTCCGAAGCGGACCGGAGCTCCTGAACCCGACGGAGGTCGTCCGGCCCGGAGAGGCGGGCCTGTTTCCCCCCCGCGTAGGCGAGCCGGCCGTCCACCGAGACGGCGCAGTTGATGTGGATCGTCGGCCGCCCAATCGGC
The DNA here is from genome assembly GCA_022749895.1 of Thermoplasmata archaeon. Classification (GTDB taxonomy): domain Archaea; phylum Thermoplasmatota; class Thermoplasmata; order Lutacidiplasmatales; family UBA184; genus Lutacidiplasma. The sequence continues at coordinate 26,844 of JAKIWS010000020.1, read as the reverse complement.
GGCTCGGGAGATGGAGCGGCCATGGGCTACCGGCCCATGGCGAGACGCGCCGCTTCCTGCTCCATTTCGGCGACCGAGGTCCCGTCCTGGCGCAGTTCGTCGAGATTGACGCGAACGTTGGCGAGCGCGCCGACCCTCGCCGCGTCCAGGAGGGCGACGGAGGTCACAAAATCACTCGTGACGTTTGGATTGAGCGATGGCTGGACCGCCCGAAGCCGATCCGCGACCGACCGGGCCCGACGCGCGACCGCGAGGGGCACTTCGGCGGCGTGACGGACCGCTTGCTTCCACGCTGCGTGGGCTTCGGTGTTCCCGGGTTCGGCCGCTCGGCGTTTTCGTGCGGTCCGGACACCCTCGTAGGCTACCGCGTCGTCGTCGACGGCCGCAAGGAACTCCGCCCGGTCGTTCCCGAGTACCAGTCCCAAGGCGACGAGCTCGGGATGGGGCGACTTGGTGGTATGACTGTACGCGAGCACCATCTGCGCGAGGGCCGTCGCCAAGGCACCGGCCGCCGCCGCAGCGCTGCCTCCGCCGGGCGTGGGGGTCCGAGCCGCAAGGCGGTCGGTGAACGTCGCCAGGGAGCTCTCCTCAAGCCGACCCGTCGGCGCCGGCCCCGCGCCTCTGGCGGCCCGAAGCTTTCGCTCGAGCACGGTCCCACGATCAAAGTGTTTGAGCGCGAGGTAGGACTCGGCCGCGTCGAACAGGGCATCCTCCGGTACCAGCCCCACGATCTCCGACTCGTCGACCTCGGTGCCGAGTCGGGCCGCCTCCCGACGCACGGCTTCGAACGCCACGTGGATGGGAGTCACATGGTAGTCGATCAGGTTCATCGAGACCTGGGCTTGGTTCCGCTCCGCGATCTCGAAACCGAGGGCCTTGACCGCAGGAAGTCCGCCATCGCGGGCGCGGACCACCTTCGCGATCTTCTTGGCGACCGCAACGTCCGGCGTGGTGAGATAGGCGTTGTAGGCGATCAGGACGGGTCGGGCACCTACCGCGACGATACCGGCCGTTGGGTGGACCGCCGGCGCGCCGACGTCGGGCGCGCGCACCGGGTCAGTCCCGATGGAGTCGCGGATTCCCTCGAACTCGCCCTTTCGCACCGCGCTGAGGTCTTCGTGGTCCGGCCGGAGTGCCGCCTGACCGTAGAGGTAGACCGGCATCTGGAGCTCCTTCCACAACCGATCGGCGACGGAGCGGGCCCGGGCCACCGCCTCGGCCATCGTGGTCGCTCCCAGCGGGACGAACGGCACGACGTCGACGGCCCCCATGCGAGGGTGCTCGCCCCGGTGGTGGTTGAGGTCGATCCGCTCGACGGCGATCCGCGCCATGCGAACGATCGCCTCTTCGAGCGGGAGCCCGTCGCCCACGAGGCTGATCACGCAGCGATTGTGGTCGGCGTTCCGCTCCACGTCGAGGACCGTCACGCCGTCCACCCCCCGGGCGGCGGCGGCGAGCGCGTCGATGGTGCCGACGTCGCGCCCCTCCGAGAAGTTGGGGACGCATTCGAACAAGCTCATGCCTCCCTCCCGCCGAACGACTCGAGCAGCGCTTGGCGTCCGCGCGCGGCGTCCGGGGAGCTCACGACGGCGGGGCGTTGTCGCGCCCGTCGGACCGCGGCCCGGACGCGCTCGGACGCGAACCCGTGGGCGTCGACGAGGAGCCGGAGTACTTCGTCCTCGTTGACCGGGCCGAAATTCGGCTTCGGGACGTCGATCGTGGCCGGATGGCGGAACAGCTCCGCGACCTCGTTGACCGAGCTCGGCTCCAGGCCGGCGGCCCGCAGCGTCGCGTCCCATCCCAAGTGCTGCTGCACGAGTTTGAGCGCCTTCTTCGGACCGTAGCCGGCGACGCCGTCGTTGTAATCGGTCCCGATCAGAAGACCGATGAGGATCAGCTCGTCGTCATCGATCCCGAGGGACCCCATCAGCTCCGTCCGGTCGATCAGTTGCGCGCCGGGGGTGCCGGCCCGGCTCCCCCGGGCGGCAAGGCCCCGCACCAGCCGGGGAGCGCCGAAGAGGAGGCAATCGTAGTCCTCGGAGGCCGCTCCCCAGACGGAATCCCTCGCTGCCATCCGCGCCGCTTGGGCCTCCCCCTCGGAGGGGGCCTGGATATGCGGGACGCCGAGCGCCGAGAGGAGCGCCTTCGCTTCCTCGACCATTGGACCGGTCAACCGGGACGTCTGCGCCGCCTTCCGTCGCGCGCGCTCGAGGTCGCCCTCCGCGAGCGCCTCTTTCCATTCGGTCTCGGCACGTTCCTTGGCGAGGATCCGGCCGCGGATCGTCCCGGCCTTGAGGTCGGGCGGCCGGCCGTCGAACACCCACACAGGGAGAACGCCGTCCCCCAGGAGGGAGGTGGTGCGGTAGAAGAGACCCATGAGGTGGCTCGTGACGCGCCCCTGGGCGTCGCAGAACAGCTGGCCATCGCGCTGCCGGATCGTCGCGAGGAACTGGTAGATAGCGTTGTACGCGTCGACCGCGAGCGTGCGGCCGGCGAGCGCCGACCATGCGAGCTCCTTCGGGCTCACGAGGTCGCGGATCGGTAGGCCCACGCGCCGCCCAGCGGGGGGGAGTACTTGGAGGTTGTACGTAGCGCCCGGGGGTGGCGCTCTTGTATCCCGGCCGATACGCCGAACCGGGACGAACCATGGCGTACTTCTGGCGGGACGAGCCCGGCGTCGAGGGTCTCGCGGACGGCGGCGTGGTTCTCGTCAGCTTCCCGAGCGCCGGCCTCGCGGCGACGGTCGCCGCCCACTTCATCGTCCGCTCGCTCAACCTTCCCCGGATCGGCACGATCGATTCCCCGGACCTTCCGCCGCTCGCGGTCATCCAAGGCGGACAGGTGCAACCACCGCTCCGCGTCTACGGGCGCAAAGAGTTCGCGCTCGTGGTGTCCGAGTTCCCCGTGCCGCCCGACCATGCGGCGGCGCTCGCCGATGCGCTGCTGGCGGGGGCGGCCTCGCACCACGCCTCGATGGTCGTGAGTCTCGAAGGGGTCGTTCCCCACCCGGCGCCCGAATCGGAGGATGCCCCCGACGAGAGCATTTGGGCCGTCACGGCGCGATCCGACGCCGCCCTGGTCGCCCAGCTCGAAAAGGCCGGCGCGCATACGCTCGCGGACGGGGTCATCGGTGGGGTCTCCGGGGCCCTGCTGATCGCCGGGCTCCGTCAGACCCTGCCGATGGCGACGCTGCTCGTGAGCGCCCGCGCGACCGAGGGATACCCCGACCACCGTGCCGGTGCCGCGCTCATCGAGACGATCGACCGCCTGCTGCCGGTCCTCAAACTCGACACCGGTCCGCTCCGCTCGCAGGCGGAGATGATCGAACGCGCACTCCGGGCGGCGATGAAGTCCCGGACCAAGTCACCGACCACTCCGCATGCCGCGCCGGACGAGCTAACGATCTACCAGTAGCCGGTCGGGCTCAGCGCCCGCTAGAACGATTCCGCGTAGCTGAGTAGATAGAGGCTGCCCCCGACCATCGTGGTGATCAACACGAGGATCGCCAGCGGGTTGGCCGCGAACTTCAACACCACGGCGCCCAGGAGCACGGCGGGGAGGGCCAGGGTGAGCAGAACGACGGCGATCCGGCCATCCATCGGAGGACGGCACGCGGGTCGCCTCTTAACGTCTCGGCGGAAGCCGGGTCGTTCCCCCTACAGGACCGGGCGGCCCCGCTCCGGGACGACCTCGAAGGTCAACTCGGCATCGGGGTCGAAATTGGCGGCGAACACCGGGGCGGCCGCGAGGGGCGGTGGGTGGATGCGGGATCCCGGCGGGACCGGCGTCATCCCCGGGATCGGAGGTGCAAAGCCGCCCACGGGGAGCGGCGCGAGCTCCTGTTCGGCGAGCTGCGCGAGCCGGCGCGCTTCCAGCGCGGCTTCGACGGGCAGGAGGTAATCCTGCTCGATCTGCGTCCGGATGATCTCGCCGTACGTCGCGTTGAGCTCGGAGAACGCCGCGCGGGGATGGCCCCGGCTGAACGTCTCGTTGTCGAGGACCTTGAGCGTCGCCGCCTTGCGCTGCTGTTTTTCCACGAAGGCGTCCACGAAATGCAGTCGGGCGATCGCCCGGTCGGCGGTGGACCGGCGGTCGCTCTCCAGGGCGAACGGCTTGACGACGAACGCCGTCAGGAACTCGCTGTGCCGCGCGGCCGACTCGAGGACGAAGGGGAGCGCTCCGGTGCCGGAGCCGCCGCCCAGACTCGCGACGACCGTGACGAAGGTGGCGCCCTCGAACAGCCGGTCCAGGGCGGGTTCGGCGGCGCGCGCGTGTTGGGCCCCTACGAGCGGGGAGCCCCGGGTGTCGTCCGCCGAGCCGTCCCAGCCCAAACAGACGCGGCGGTCGTAGACGTCGTGCGATTGCACGCGTTCGTCGCAATTGATGGCGATCGTCTCCAGGTGGCGGAGGTGGTGACCGACGACGACCCTTCCTACGCGAACGGCGCCGCCGCCGACGGCGGCGAGCACGAACCGGACATCATGCCCGAGCCGGAGCGTTTCGCCCGCGGCGACCTCGGCATGATTGTATTCGTTCCCTAATCGGACCCGTTCGTTCCCTTGTGCCTCGGTTTCGTACGTCGTCCCCACCCCCGCCGAATCGACTGTCCTCCGTCCCCTAGCGCCCCACGAACCCCTTCCGGCTGAGCTCTTCCCCGCTTTCCTGCAGGGCGCGGATCTCCGCCTCGGTCTCGGCCGCACCGCGGACCGAGCGCCGGGCGCGCTCCACAAGCTCGCCGACTTTGAGCTCGATCTCCCCGCGCCGGGCCAGTTGGGCCACGACGGCGGAAAGGTCGGCTCCGTTCGCGATCAGCCGGCCATACGCGCGGTACGTCTCCGCCTCGTCCGGTCGGAGGTGCACCGTGACCTCCGTAGACCGGTCCCCGCTCGTCGCGGGGGCCACCGGGACCGCACCGATCGATCGTGCCCGAAGGAACTCGAGCAGCGCCGCCCGCATGAGGTCGGAGCGGCTGCGGAACTCCCCGTTCGCAACGAACGAGTCGAGCAGCTGCAGCTCGCGCCGGTTGCACCGGAGGGCGATCCGCTCGTCTTCGGGCCCGACCCGGCGCCGTCCGGTATCGTGGGCCGGCGTAGACTGGCTTCGGGACGCTTTGTCGAACACGGCTTGGGCAGCCCATCTCGATTCATTCTACTTATACTCATGCTCGTCCCTGCGCCGAAAATACATCACGGAGAGGCGCGCGAGTTTTTCTGACGTGTCGAACAAATCCGGAGGGGCGCCGGCCACGTCGAACGTGGTGCGTTTGTCCGTATAACCGACCCGTTCCGGAGCCTCAAAATCAGGTAGATGTATCCAAACGTGCGGATGCGCATTGGCCCGATCGCGGCCCGGTTCGGGTCGCGCGGGCGGGAGCGGCTTTGCCAATGTTAAAATACGGGGCGCTGGCATCGTACATCGTTCCTGCGCCGGCCGGTAGTGGGAACCTAGTACGGAGCGTCCTCGTGCAAAGACGGTTCTCGAAGCGACGCCCGTGGCGCGCCCCCGGCGGGCGCGGCGTTTCCGATGTCGTCGCGACGATCCTGCTGCTCGCGCTGACGGTCACGCTGTTCGCGTCGATCTTCTTCTTCGTCAACACGTTCCCGCGCCCGCCCCCGCAGCCGGCGAACCAGTTCCAGGCCCAACTGCTCTACGGGGGCGCGAGCGGCCTCCACATCAACGGCATCACGATCCTCCATCTCGCGGGCCCGAGCCTGAGCGGCGGGGTCCTGTTCTACATCCAGTCGGCCCAACATCCCACGAACGTCCCGAACCCGTTCACGCTCGCGCAGGGGCTCAACGGCTCCACCACCTGGGGGCTGGGCCAGACTTGGTACCTCAACATGACCGGGTACGGGCTCAACGCGCCCGACAACATCTCGGTCTCCGTGGTGTCGACGACGTCGCTGCTGTTCCGGACGACGCTCCCCGGGGCGAACCCGAATGTCCCCCCGACGTTCCTCGCGACGGGAACCTCCCCCGCGCTGCCGACGATCGGACAAGCGATCCAGATCCAGACGCAGATCCGGGACGATGACCTGAGAAACTACTCCGTCATGATCAACATCTCCCAGATCCCGGGCGTCAGCGGCCCCGGCTTCTTCCTCATGGGGTACGTCACGGCGCTCGGGATGTACGTCTACAATATCACGGCCGGGACCACGACCCAAGCTGGGACGTTCTTCGTCTTCGTCAACGCCACGGACAAGGTCAATCAGGCCGGGTCGGTCGCGATACCGGTTACCATCGTCTCGCCAACCTCCTCGTCCATCATCACGGTCAGCTTGGCCGCGAACCCGAGCGCCCCGATCTTGAGCACGGGAACCACGCTCACTTCGTACGTCACCAACAACGGCGCGACCTCCCTCCCAGTGACCGTGACGTTCAAGGCGGCGAGCACCACGGTCGGGAGCGCTTCGGGCTCGGTCGGTGGCGGCCAGACCGCCTCGTTCTCGATCACCTGGACCCCGACCGCCGTGGGGGCCATCCTGCTCGCGTCGAACGTGGCGATCACGGGCGGCGGGACCGGAGCGGCCTCGCTGAACCTCACGGTGTTCCCCCAGATCCTGTTCATCGCCCACGACCAGATCAACGGCCAGCGGAACACGAGCAACGAAAGCGCGTTCTTGGCGAGCGAGCTCACCGCCGACGGCGTTCCGTTCACCTCCATGTTCGTCTCGTGCACCACGAACCTGCCGAGCCAGGCCGCGATGGACGCCTACGGGCTCGTGATCATTGACTTCGGGAGCGCCTCGGCCGGCTCGTGCAAGAACAGCCCCGGCACTACCGAACAGGCGAAGCTGCAGGGGACGAGTTTCATCATCGTCGGTGCGGCGCTGTTCGCCGCGACCTCCTGCGCCAGCTACGGAGCGACGTTCCTGACCAACTTCGGGATCAAAGGCCCGGGAACATGCACGACCATCGTGGCGGCGGCGACGACCGCGCTCACGTACACCGCCGCGGCCGCCAGCGGTCTCCGCTCCGATGGGGTGCCGTCCCTCACCCTCAACAAGACCATCTCCGGCTCGAATTCGTTCGTCCCGTACTCGTGGTTCAACCACGGCACGACCAACCCCGCGTGGCTGAAGGACGGGAGCGGGCACGCGATCGGCTCGTGGACGATCACCGGTGGCAATCGGTTCCTCGCGGTCGCGACGGACCCCGCCCTGCTGACCACCCCGCTGACCCCCTCGGCCAACGTCTGGGGCACCGGGGCCGCGGGCGCAAGCGTGGTGTACAACCTCGTAGGGTTCGGGACCGGGATCGCGAGCAGCTCGACCGCGAACCGGGGGCTCTTCGACTTCGGCGTCGCGGGCGCGGTCCTCGTCGGACAACACCCTGCGTCGCTCACGACGGTCTATGCGGCCCTTCGCCAGAACGGGGCGAGCGGCGCGACCGTGACCGCCACGCTCTACGTGAACGGCGCGGTCGCGGTGTACCAGGGGCTCATCGTCACGGCCTCGGCGACGCTGGTCTCCGCAGGGGACTGGACGTACGTCTCGCTGCTGTGGCAGGCTCCCGCGGCGGGAACGTACACGTTGAGCGTCGTCCTGACGATCGCCGGCGTGGACCTCTACCCGATCAACAATCAGTTGCCGGTCTCCCTGACCAACCTGGGCACGACCTTCACCTAACCCCGGGGACGCGACCCGGGCGGGACTCGCCCGACTAGGACGGCGGACCCGAAGCGAGGGGGGCGGTCGGAGGGGCACCCGCTTTCAGAGGGGCGCCGCACTTCCAGCAGTTCGCCTCGTTCGGGTACACGACGGCCTTGCAATTGGGGCAGCTCAGTTCGGGCTTCGGGGCGGGGGTGGGCGTTCTGGTTGCTGGGGCGGGCGCCGAGGGGCTCGCTGCGTCCGCGGCCGGGCGACTCCCCGGGTCCCCTTGGGCGGCCTTCCGCCGGCGCTCGCGCGACTTGAGCAGGGCGTAGACCGCGAGCGCGATGTAGAACGGGATCCCGTCGTAGACGAGAATGTACTCGTAGACGAGAGGAAGGACGAGGCTGACGGTGCTGAAGAAATCCCCGGTGACCGGCCCTTCCACGCCCGGGTAGCCGGTCTGCGGGTCCAGGAAGATCCATGTGATGTTGCCCCCGGTGGTATTCCAGGCGGCGGCGGCCATCTGCCACCACCAGATCTGCTCGCCGTGGAGGGTGACGTTGAACTCGGCGACCTGCGGCAGTCGCGTTCCGTTCTTCCCGAACGTGTCGTTGAAGGGGCCGTAGAACGGGTACCCCGCGGTGCAGTAGGGGGAGGACGCCGTCGTCGCGCCGGGGCAGGTGCCGACGAATAACTCGACCCACGCGATTTTCGATTGGTTGTAGGGGAGGTTCGCCGGGACCACGTGGACGGTGAACTGGAACGTTGCCCCACCCTTGCCGAGGTAGGGCGCCACCTGAGCTCCCTGTAGGACCGGGCTGTGGTTCCCGCTGTAGGGGAAGGTCGTGAGGGAGTTGACCGGCCCCGGGGCCATGCGGGCGTTCGCGGCGTAGCCGACGGAGGCGAGCGGGGCCGCGAGGAGCAGGATGACCAAGCCCCAGAGCGCGAGCCGCTTCGGCCGCTTCTCGCCCATGTAGATGGGAAGGGCGAGTCCGAACAGCAGCAGGGTCGGGATCGAGATGAACGGGCCGAGGACCAGGAACGCGCCGACGAGCGTGCCGATGGCAAGGGCGATGAGGACGGTGCGGCCGATCGCGGTCGTCGCAAAACTCTTAATCCGGCTCGCCGGCTGCACGCGGCGGCGCCCACCGGGCCTCCGCTTATAACGCATATGCGGAAGGAGAGCTCGGCGTCGCTCCATCGGGCGCTCATCATCCTCGACGGGCTCGGGGACCGCCCGCATCCGGACACCGGTGGCCTTTCGCCGGTGGAGGCCGCATCGACGCCCAACCTCGACCGACTGGTCGCGGAAGGCCGTCGCGGACGTGTGATGTTGATTGGCCCCGGCACTGCGCCGGAATCCGACGCCGGGGTGTTGGCGCTACTCGGGTACGACCCGGAACAGGACTCCCCCGGGCGAGGAGTCCTGGAGGCGTTGGGCGTCGGGATCCCTCTCGGGCACGGCGACGTCGCACTTCGGATGAATTTCGCGACGCTGGATTCGACGGGGGCCATCCTGGATTCGCGAGTGGGTCGAGGCCTCGCGACGGAAGAGTCCGCCCGCCTGGCCCGTCGCGTCACCGAGGCGAACCTCCTCGCACCTGAAGGGATCCGAGCGGAGCTGCGGGCCACGGTAGGCCACCGGGGCGTGTTGTGGCTCCACCCGACTTCCGGGGGCGCGCTGTCGCCCGAGATCTCGAACGCCGACCCGTTCTACGAGCGGGTGGGAGGATTGGGACGAGCTCGCACGCCGACGGCGCCCCGCGTGCTTCCCGTGACGCCGCTCGACGACCAACCGAGCTCCGCGAGGACGGCCGCGGCCGTCAACGCGTTCCTGGATCGGGCCGCGCCGGTCCTCGCCCGCCATGACGTGAACGCGGAGCGGTCGCGAAACCGCCGCCCGGTGGCGAACGGGATCCTCCTCCGCAACGCCGGTCGATTGCCCGTCCCGCCGCCGCCCTCGTTCCGCGACCGGTATGGTCTCAGCGGGGCCGCGGTGACCGAGATGCCGGTCGAACGCGGCATCGCCCGGTTGCTGGGCCTGGAGGACCTTTACGTTGGGCCGATGGGCGCGGACCGGGACGCGGCGCTCCGCGAGCGGGCGCGTATCACGCGCGAGGCGCTCCGGGAGCACGCGTTCGTGTACGTGCATCTCAAAGGACCCGACGAGCCGGGCCACGATGGGAACGCTCCCGCCAAGAAGGGGATCATCGAAGACCTCGACCGCTCGTTCTTCGGACCGTTCCTCGAGGGTCTCGACTGGGGGACGACGCGCGTCGCGGTCACGGCCGACCACGCGACCCCGTGCATCCTGAAGGCCCACGCCGACGACCCGGTCCCGCTACTGCTCGCCGGGTTCGGACCCGAGCCGGCAGCGACGCGGGCGGGGGGCGCCGCGAAGTTCTCCGAGCGACTCTGCGCGAGCGGCTCGTTGGGCCTCCAACCGGCCCGGATGCTTCTGCCGCGCCTTCTCGCGGACCGCGCGTCCTCGCCGTCATGAAAAGCCTCGCGGTGGTCGTCCGCGCTTCGGACGCCGAGCGGGTGCGGCGACTCCTGGCGGACCAGCGGCTCCTCCGGGGCGAGCTCCGGGTCGCACGGCACGGCGGGGAAGTGTGGTTCCCCGTGGTAGCAGCCCCGGTGGCGGAGCTTCCGACCGGGCGGGTCGCCGAAGGAGAGTTCGAGCGCGCTGCTCCGAATGCTCCAACTTCGTACCGTGAACGATTGAAGTTGCCTCCGGAAGCGATGGACTTGCTGCCGAGGTCGTTCGATGTGGTCGGTGACATCGTCCTGATCCGCCTCCCGGAAGAGCTCGACCCGCACGCGTCCGCCATCGGCCGCGCGCTGCTCGATTTCGTCCCCGCCTCCCGCGTGGTCGGCTGGGATCACGGGGTCCACGGAGAACAGCGGCTGCGCTCGATCGAGCGCATCGCCGGCGACGGACCGTTCCAGACCCGGTACCGGGAGAACGGCCTCGATCTGGACGTCGATCTCGAGCGGGCCTACTTCTCGCCCCGACTGGGCCGGGAGCACGCGCGCGTGGCGGCGTCCGTTAGTTCGGGGGATACCGTACTCGACCTCTGTTGCGGCGTGGGGCCGTTCGCCCTGACGATCGCGGCCGCCGGGAGGGCGCGGTCGGTGACCGCCGTGGACGCGAACCCGTACGCGATCGAGGCCCTCCGTCGCAGCCTGGCCCGGCTCGCTCCCTCGACGCCGGTCCGACCCGTGCTGGCCCGGTTGGAGTCGTTCTTGCCGCCGTCGGAGCGCGCCGAACGCGTCATCGTCAATCTTCCTCTCGAAGGGATTAAGTATGCCGCCTCGGTCGGCGCGTCCGTGGCGCCCGGTGGGGTCCTGTATTACTACACCATCGCCGAGCGCGATGCCCTCGCGGCGAAGGACGCGGAGCTCCTGAGCGCGCTTCCGGGGCCGGCGGCGTGGACGCTCGTCGAGCGGCACTTGGTCCATCCATACTCCCCCGCGGCCGACCTCCTCGCGTACACGTTCCGACGGGACGCGGCGTAAGAGGGCGATGCCGTTCATCGTCGACCTCGCGGACGTCTCGGATTCCGACCTCCCCCTTGTGGGCGGGAAGGCCGGGAAGCTCGGCGAGCTCGTCCGTCAAGGGCTTCCGATCCCGCCCGGAATTGTCGTGACCACCGAGTGCTACCAGGCGTTCGTCGACCAGACGACGCTCGCCCTCGAGATCCCGGCGGCGCTGGCGACGCTCGACCTGGAGCGTCCGGAGAGCGTCGACGCGGTCGCGAAACGGATCCGCTCCGTGTTCGAGGCGACCGACTTCCCCGAGGAGATGCGGGCCGCGCTCGAGCAGGCGTACCGGCACTACGTGGAGAGCCACGACGTCCGGTTCAGCGCCGTGCGCTCCTCCGCGACGGCGGAGGACCTCGAGGGGGCGTCGTTCGCGGGCTTGCAGGAGACGTACCTCAACGTCACCGGGACCGACGAGGTGCTCGCCGGGATCCGCAAATGCTGGGGTTCCTTGTTCACGGGTCGCGTGCTGGTGTACCGGGCCCGAAAGGGGTTCGACCACCTCCAGGTGCGGCTCGCGGTGCTCATCCAGAAGATGGTCGAGAGCGCGGTGAGCGGCATCCTCTTCACGCGCGACCCGAACACCGGGGAGAACCACATGATCATTGAAGCGGGATTTGGGCTGGGGGAAGCGATCGTCGGCGGCGAAGTGACCCCCGACCACTACGTCGTCGACGGGATGACCCAACGGATCGTCCACAAACAGGTCTCGGAGCAGAACTTCCAGGTCATCCGGGACGACGCCGGCGGCAACCGCCGCGAAGACCTCCCCGCCGACCGACGCTCCGTCCAGAAGCTCACCGACGACCGGATCGAGCAGCTCGCGTCGCTCGCCCGCGTGATCGAGTCCCACTACCGCCGCCCGATGGACATCGAGTGGTGCGAGGACGCTTCCGGCCTCTACATCGTCCAGGCCCGTCCGATCACGACGATCCCGTCGAGCTCCACCGCCGCCCCCGCCCCGGCCCCGCATACGCCGGCGCCCGCTCCCCACACCCAGGGCGTCCGTGCGGTGACTCCACCGTCCCACGCCACCGCGTCGGAGCCATCGTCCGACGCGCCGATCGCGCGCGGGCTCGGCGCGAGCCCCGGCATCGCGACCGGCAAGGCCCGCCTCCTCCTCAAGGCCGCGGAGATGGACCGCCTCAAGCAAGGGGAGATCCTCGTCACGACGATGACGACCCCGGACATGGTGCCGGCCATGACGAAGTCGGCGGGGATCGTCACCGATGAAGGCGGGATGACCTGCCACGCCGCGATCGTCTCCCGCGAGTTGGGCGTCCCGTGCATCGTCGGGACCCGCACCGGGACGAAGGCGATCGCCGACGGAGCGGAGATCACGGTCGACGGAAAGACCGGCATGGTCTATGCCGGACGCCGCGTCGCCGAGGCACCCCAAGGGCCACCGTCCACGACGGCCGAGCTCGGTGGGAGCGGCGGTTCGGCCGACCACGGCGTACCGGTCACCGCGACCAAGATCCTCGTGAACATCGCCATCCCCGAGAAAGCGGCCGAGTATGCCCGCCTCCCCGTGCAGGGGGTGGGCCTCCTTCGCATCGAGTTCATCTTCACGGCCCACATCCGCGAGCACCCCCTGGTCCTGATCAAGCGGGGGAAGCAGGCGCAGCTCGTCGAGCAGCTCGCCGACGGCATCGGGAAGGTCTGCCAGGCGTTCTACCCGCGTCCGGTGATTGTCCGCACGTCCGACTTCAAGACGAACGAGTACCGCGGGATGCCCGGCGGGGAAGAGTTCGAGCCGAAGGAGGAGAACCCGATGATCGGGTGGCGGGGCTGCTCCCGGTACATCTCGCCGGTCTACCGTCCGGCGTTCCTCCTGGAGCTCGAGGCGATCCACAAGGTCCGGACCGAGAAGGGGCTCAAGAACGCCCAGGTGATGCTGCCGTTCGTTCGGAACACCTGGGAGCTCGAGCAGATCGCCGAGATGCTCAAGGAGGCCGGGCTCCGCCGCTCCCGCGACCTCAAACTGTACCTGATGGCCGAGGTCCCCTCGACGGTGCTGCTCGCCCGGGAGTTCGCGCAGCATTGCGACGGCTTCTCGATCGGCTCGAACGACCTGACGCAGCTCGTCCTCGGCGCCGACCGGGATTCGGAGACGCTGGGGCGAATGGGGTACTTCGACGAGCGCGACCCCGCGGTGTTGCGGGCGATCGAGCTTCTGATCGAGGGCGCCCACGCCGCGGGCAAGACGGTGGGGATCTGCGGACAAGGTCCGAGCGTGTACCCGGAGTTCGCCGAGTTCCTGGTGCGTCAAGGGATCGATTCGATCTCGCTCAACGCCGACACCGTGGTCTCGACGACCCGGACGATCGCGGCGCTCGAGCAACGGCTCAAGCTCGACGGTCTGCGACGCGGCGCCGCCTAGCGGGCGCGGCCGTGGAGCACTACGCCTTCGAACAGCTCGGGGAGGGGCTTTACGCCGGCGTCGCGCGCCACGACGGGTGGGGGATCTGCAACACCGGCCTCATCGACACCGGCGATGGCGGGCTCGTGTTCGATACGAGCACGACCGCGCGCTCCGCCCACGAGATTCGGGCAGCGGCGACTCGGTTCCTGGGACGAGCCCCCACCGGGGCCGTCAACAGCCACTGGCATTTCGACCATTCCCTGGGTAACCGGGCCTTCGAGGACCTCCCGATCTGGGGGACACGGCGGACCCGCGAATTCCTCCTAGAGACCCGAGAGGCCCTGATGGCGGAGCTCACCCCGGCGGCCCTCGAGAAGGGAGTGGGGGAGCTCGAAGCCCGTCGTGCGGCGGCCCCCTCGCGCGATGCCCGGAACGACGTGGAGTTCATGCTTCGGTACGTCCGAGCGCTCCACTCCGAGGCCGGCTCGCACCGAATCGCCCCTCCGGATCGGACGTTCGAGACGCGCCATACCTTTCCCGGGTCCCGGGGGGCGGAGCTTCTCAGCTTCGGGCGAGGCCACACGGAGTCGGACGCGGTCCTCTATCTCCCCCGGGAAAAAGTGCTCTTCACGGGGGATCTTGCGGTCGTGGGTCAGCAGCCCAGCATGGGCTCGGGGGACGCCGCTCATTGGCTCGTGGTACTCGACGAGATCGGTCGATTAGGCCCGGAACGGATCGTCCCGGGTCATGGGCCGGTGTCGCCGGCGGAAGCGTTAGGGGAGACGCGCGAGTACGTGGAAGCGATCCTGGCGGCGGTCGAGCGGCCGGGGGGATCGCCGCTTCCCGCCGGGCTGCGGCGCTGGGAGGGGTCCGTGACGCTCGAAGAGAACCTCAACGCCCCCGGAAGCCGGACCGCGGCCCGCGACCGCAGCGCCTAGTGCGCCGGCACCCGCGTCGATCGCACTCCCCAATCTCGAGCGCGAGTCCGACGTCACGCTCCGCCGGTGCTGGAGCGACGGGGCGGCCGCCAGCGTGCGGGCCCCGGGGGACCGGGAGGGGGGAGGCTCAGTTCCGCGTTCAACGGTAGGTCGAAGACGCTGTACGAGGCGACGGAATGGAAGCCGAGCGGGGCCAGATGGCGCTCGAGGGCGGGATGCTCGGCCGCGAGCCACAGGGACTGGCCGCTCGGAGTGAGGTCGTCCCGGAGGGCGCGTGCCACGAGGGCCGTGGCGACCCCCCGCCCCCGCGCCGAAGGTTGCGTTGCCACGCCGTGAAGACCGGTCGTGTTCCGGTGTCGATGCAGCAACGCGGTCGCGACGGGTTCGCCGTCGCGCAGAGCGAGAAGCGGGGTCAACGACTCGTCCGCGCCGGGCCGGTCCCAGGCGACCTCGATCTGTCGACGTAGCTCGAGCTGCTCCGGAGGACTCGCGAAGAAGTTGACCACAGAGTCGAGCTCGCTCGCCCGCGCCGGGCGGACCACGATCGAAGGCAGGGCCGCGGTCGTCGTTCCGGGCGCGACCGCATGAAGCAGGGTGAGCCCGCAGGCCCGCCGCTGGAAGCCGAGCCGGGCCAGGGCCCCCTCGACATGGGCGGGGGCCGACGCCGCGACCCGGAAGGTCGGGCGGATCGCCCGCGCGAAGTAGTGGTCGAGCGCGAACTCGAAGAAGCCGGTCGCGCGTTCACGGCGGACGTCGACCTCCTGGATGAAGTTGAACCGCGGGAACGGGATCTTCTCGTGGACGACGAACACGCCGCCGTGGAGGCGGATCGAGTAGCCCCCGAGAGTGTGGACGAACTCCCGTTCTTCACGGAGCAGTGGCTCGACGTTCGTGCCCGAGGCCCCTCCCCTCGCGACCGGGCGAAGCTTATGGAGAAATCGGCCTCCGCCGGTGGAATCATTAAGAGCGACCCGCCGTCTGACGCCGACCGCGAGGCTCCCCAGTAACGATGCCGCTCGCGACGTTGCAACCGCCCGAACCCGTCGCCGTGCTGGGCGCGGGGAACATGGGCAGCGGGATCGCGCAGGCGTGCGCCCAGGCCGGCTTTACCGTCCGGGTCCGCGACGTCGACGACGCGGCGATCGCCCGCGGCCGTTCGATCATGGAGAAGACGCTCGATGGGGCGATCGAGCGGAATAAGCTCACCGCTGCGGGGAAAGTGGAGATCCTCGGGCGCATCACGTTCACGACCAACCTCGCAACGGCGATCACGGGTGCCGCCCTGGTGATCGAGGCCGTCTTCGAGGACGAGGCCGTCAAGCGTGCCCTGTTCGCGGAGGCCGCCCCGAACCTTCGCGCGGATGCCGTCGTCGCCACGAACACCTCCTCGCTGAGCGTCGCCCAGTTGGCCTCGGCCGTGCCCAACCCGGGCCGCTTCGCCGGCCTCCACTTCTTCTTCCCGGCGGCGGTGAACCGGCTCCTCGAGGTGATCGGCGGGCCGCAGACCGACCCGCTCGCCATCGCGGCCCTCGAGGCGTTCGGCTACCGCCTCAAGAAGCTCCCGATCCGCGTCAAGGACAGCGCCGGTTTCGCGGTGAACCGGTTCTTCGTCCCCTACCTGAACGAGGCGACCCGCCTCGTCGAGGAGATGGCGGCCACCCCGGCGACGATCGAGGAGGTCGGCCAGGAACTGTTCGGCACGACCTTGGGTCCGTTCGAGCTGATGAACGTGACCGGGATCCCGATCGCCTACCACTCGATGGTCTCGCTCGAGAAGGCGTTCGGCCCGGCGTACGCCCCCTCGAAACTTTTGGAGGCGCAGTTCACGGCCGCCACACCCTGGGATTGGAAGTCGTCCCGGGTGGAGACGGGGCTCAAGGACCTCGTCCGGGACCGGCTGCTCGGCCTCGTCCTCGGCATCGCCGCCCGCCTCGTGGAGGAGGGCGTCGCGACCCCGGAGGCCGTCGACCGCGCCGCCGTCGTCGGACTTCGATGGGCGAAAGGTCCGTTCGCGCTGCTCAACCAGACGGGTCTGAGGCGCGGGCTCGAGCTCGTCGAGGCCCATGCGCGCCGATGGGGTCCGGTGTTCCCGGTGTCGCGCGAGCTCCGGGCGCGGGCGGCCGCCGGCGAGCAACGCTGGCCGATGCGCTACGTCCGCACCGAGCGGCCCGGCCCGGTCGCGTGGGTGCTGCTCGACCGGCCGGAGGTGCTGAATTCCCTCAACTCGGACGTCCTCGAGCAGCTCGACCAGGCGTTCCAGGCTCTCGAGAAGGAGCCGTCGGTCCGGGTCGTGGTGCTTGCGGGTGCTTCCCCGATGTTCGCCGCCGGGGCCGATATCGCGGAGATGGCGAAGAAGACCATCCGCGAGGGTCGCGACTTCGGGTTCATCGGCCAGGCGGTCTGCAAGCGGATCGAGCAGTTCCCGCACCCCGTCATCGCGCTCGTCGAAGGTTACGCCCTCGGTGGTGGGCTTGAGCTGGCCCTCGCCTGCGATTTCGTGGTCGCCGCCGACGGCGCGCAGCTCGGTCTTCCCGAAACGACCGTCGGGATCCACCCCGGCTTCGGCGGAGCGAGCCGGCTCACCCGCCTCATCGGCCGGGCGGCGACAAAGATGCTCGTCTACTCCGGGACGGCGGTCACCGCCCAGGAGGCGCACCGGATGGGCTTCGTCGGCCGGGTCGTACCGGCCGGAACGGCCCGGGTCGAGGTCCAGGCCCTGGCCGACCAGATCGCCGAACGGGCGCCGTTCGCCATCAGCAGCGTGAAGGCCGTGATCGACCGCGGGATGGATGCCTCGCTCGACGCGGCTCTTCGCCTCGAGGGGGAGTCGGCCGGCCACACGTTCTGGACCGACGACCGGACCGAGGGGATGAACGCCTTCCTCGAGCGCCGGAAACCGAAGTTCAAGGGCACGTAGGCGGCGGGGCCGAGGACGGCTACGCTTCGCCGATCGACCCGCGGTATTCCGTGGCGGACAGGAGCGGCGTCGTGGCGGCTCCCGGTTTCGCCCGGATCTTGAACAGCCACCCCGCGCCGTACGGGTCAACGTTGACGAGCCCCGGCTTAGCTTGGAGCGCCGCATTGACCTCCACGAGCGCCCCGGACACCGGCGCGTAGACGTCGGCGACGGTCTTCACGGATTCCAAGACGAGGACGCTCTCCGCCGCGGCCACGTCCTTGAGCGTCTTCGGGAGGTCGACGAACACGATGTCGGTCAGCTCGGCCTGGGCGTGGTCGGTGATCCCGACCACGACGACGTCTCCGTCGGGCCGAAGCCACTCGTGCGTGGCCGTGTAGCGGAGCTCTTCAGGAAGCCGCGACGGCGTCACGATCCCTCCTGCCAGGACGCGAGATAGGCCTGCTGCGCCGGCGTGAGCTCGTCGATCGCGGCCCCGAGCGGGCCGAGGGCGGCCCCCGCGATCTCCCGGTCGATCTCGATCGGAACGGCGTGCACCTTGGGGACCAGCTGCTGCCCGCGGCGGGCGAGGTACTCCGCGCTCCGGGCCTGCAGCGCGAACGAGAGGTCCATGATCTCGACGGGATGTCCCTGGCCGGTCGCGAGATTGATGAGCCGACCGTCCGCGAGGAGATGGACCGTGCGGCCATCGGCGAACCGGTAGCTCTCGACGCCGGGTCGCGCGACCGCGTGGCTGACAGCGAGACCTTCCAGGTCACCTTTGTTGATCTCGATGTCGAAGTGCCCGGCGTTCGCGAGAAGGCAACCCCCTTTGATGACCTTGAGGTGCTCCGCGCGCACAACGTCCCGGTTGCCGGTGACCGTGACGATGAGGTCGGCCACCCGGGCGGCGTCGAGCATCGGCAGCACGCGGAACCCCTCCAAGCGGGCCTCGATGGCTTTGACGGGGTCGACCTCGGTGACAACGACCTCCGCGCCCATGCCGCGCAGCCGGGACGCGACGCCGCGTCCGCACCAGCCGTAACCGGCGACGACCGCGACTCGGCCTGCGATCAAGAGGTTCGTGGCGTTCATGATCCCGTCGAGCGTCGATTGCCCGGTGCCGTAGCGGTTGTCGAACAGGTGCTTCATCGAAGCATCGTTAACGTCGATCGCGGGCCAGCGGAGAGCCCCCGCCCGTTCCATCGCCTTGAGCCGGGTGATCCCCGTCGTGGTCTCCTCGGTCGAGCCGAGGATATGCCCGCGATCCGGGCGCTCCGCGTGCGCGAGGACGACCAGGTCGGCGCCGTCGTCGACGATGATGTCCGGGTCCGCCTCGAGCATCGCCCGGACGCCCCGGTGGAATTCCGACACCGGCTCGCCCTTCTTGGCCCAGGTGGGGAGTCCGTCGGCGGTCAGGGCCGCCACGACGTCATCGTCGGTCGAGAGAGGGTTGCCCGCGGCGAGGTGGACGTTCCCGCCGCCCGCCCGAAGGGCGAGGGCGAGCGCCGCCGTCTTCGCCTCGACGTGGAGGACCATCGAGAGCGTCCGGCCCTTGAACGGGAGCTCGGCCTCGAACCGCCGGCGGATCCCCTCGAGGACCGGCATGTGCGAGCGGGCCCACGCGATCTTGAGCTCCCCGGTCGCGCGGTCCCCCGGCATCGGTTGGTCCGGCGCGCATCAGCGCGGGGGGGTTAAAACGGCGCGGCGGGGGCCGCGCCCGACCGCAGGCGCCGAGCCGTCCTAGCGCGTCACCGCACCGCAGAACGGACAGACGAGGTAGTCCGGCGGGATCTCCTTCCCGCAGTTGGTGCACGCCTTCATCGCCGGCCCAGCGGCGGTCGCGGGGGCGCCCGGGGGGGACGCCGCCGGGGTCACCGGGAGCGGGGCCGACGTCGAGGCGGGCCTTGCCACGGGGGCGGCTCGCGCGGCCGGAGGAGGAGCGCGCGTGGTGCTGGAAGAGGCGGGTGGGGTCGTGGCGGCGCCACCGGCACCGCCTCCCCTCCGCGGGGGCATCGGGGTGGCCGCGACCGGCTCATCGCTGGTTGGTTCGCCGCCGGGAGGGGCAGCCATGCCCGCGCGGGTCCCTTGCCCCTGCTGCAGGCGCCACTGGCTGAACGAGACGTACGTCGCCTGGCGCTTCCACCAGTCCCAGAACGCCCCTTCGTTGTAGTTGTCGCCGAGCTCCTTGCGGGCTTCAGCGCGGTACCGCTCGATGAAGTCGGCGTACCCCTGCTGCTCGGGGTCGGCGCCGGCGCCCTCGGCCTTGCCGAGGAGCTGGGCCGAGCACTCGGGGCAGACCTTGGAGTTCGCGGGGATCGTCGAACTGCACCGGCTGCAGCGGACGAGGTCGGTCTCGAACTCGGCGCCGCACTTCGGACAGACGGTCGCGTTCTCGGGGATCAGTTCCCCGCATTCGCCGCACTCCACGAGCTTGCCCTTCGCGGTGCGCCCGAGGACGAACAGCGCGGCGACGATCGCGCCGACGCCGATGGCGGCGATCACCAGGAACACCCAGATCGGTATCCCGAACAGCGTGTTCGTCAGGAACGCGAACGGACCTTGGGTGGTGGTCGGTCCGGGGATGACGTAGAAGTTCGTGAAGTTCTGCCACACCATCGCCGTGTTGTACGACGCCGTCACGACGAGGGTGTAGGTGCCCGAGCCCATGGTCGGGAGGGGGGAGATCCCGGCGGTGAACGTGCCGTTCGGCGCCTGGATCGCGTTGAGGACGTAGCTGCCGCCGGGACCGGTCGCGGTGATGTTGACGAACGCGGCCCCCTTGCCGTTGAACGTCACGGCGCCGTTCGCGAAGTAGTCGTGCCCGACGATGAACGTCCCCTGGGGCGGGGTGAGGCTGATCGAGATCGGGGACGGGAGGATCGTGACCGGGACCAGGAACGTCGCGACCCCCGCGTTCGGCCCGACCCCGCCGTTCCACGACGCGGTCAAGAGGAAGGTCGCGAGGAACTTGCCGTGGGTCCCGGTGATCGACTCGTTGACGACCCACGTCAAATTGACCGACTTGGATGCGCCGGGGGCGAGCGCCGTGTAGAACAGCGTCGGCGCGACCGGCTTCGCGACGAGCGGCGCCGGCAGCTTGTACGATAGGTTCGCCGTGTAGATGGCGATCTGCGCCGTCCCCGTGTTCGTGATCAGCGCCGAGACCGTGAGCGCGGAGCCGATCGCCACCATCGCGGCGCCCGCGGGCTCGCCGACCGCCGAGACGGCGATCTGGCTGACCCCGATCGAGGCGAGGTACCCCGGATAGGCGAACGGCGGCGAGACGTCGGGGGATCCGGGCGCCATCGAGTGCGGGTACGGCGCGACGGAGCCGTACACCCACTGGGTGGCGTTCTTCGTGAGGGCGGCGACCGTGACGGCGATGTGGTAGTTACCGACGAACGTCCCGTCCGGGAGCGTCGACTGGGTCAACGTGCTGCTCGCGAGCAAGAGGTTCGCGTGGCCCTGGAAGTCGCTGAGGCCGTAGCTCGCCACATGGTCGAGCTTGTCCCACGTCGCCACGTAAGTGGCGAGGTCGGGGTCGGCGGTACCCAGCGTGTTGAGCGCCGTCGCGGTGGCGTTGTTGGCCTGGGCGACGCTGTACGCGTAGAACGCCGTCGCCTGCGCCCCCGGGATCGGGATCCCGACCGAGGCGGAGACGGGGATCTGCGCCCACCGGTAGAACGCGACGGTGCTGGTCGCGTCGGGGACGATCGTGGAATCGTTATGGAAGGTGGTGAGCCAGGACGAGGTGAGCGAGAGGTTCGCGAGGAACGCCTGGGCCCCGTTCGACAGGATCACCTTGTTCGAGCCCCACGGTACGACGCGCGACAGGTTGTAATTGAGGTCGAACAGGCTGTCCGCCGCGGTGAGGACCGACCCGGCGCCGCTGACCGTGATGTTCTCGTTGACGGTCGGGGCCGTCTGGATCGTCACGAACGAGATGTTGACGGGCGTCGCGGAGCTGCTCGTGCCGACGACGACGTTCACCTGGCTCGTCGCGCCGAAGTCGCCGGTCGCCTGGAGGAAGGCGTTCCAGCCGGCGGCGTTGATGCCTTGGACCGCCGCCGCGGTGAAGTCGAGGGTCACTTGGCTGCCCGAGCCGCTGAACGCGGCGGTGCCGAGCGGGTAGTTCGCGGCCCCAAAGTTGAGCGTGACGGGGGCCGTCGACGCGACCGCGGTCGAGTACAGGAGCTGCACCGAGCCGCCGGTGATGGCGTTGTACAGGTCGGCCTTGGTGAGGTTCTCGGGGTCCGCGGGCAGTGCAAAGTGCCCGAACGTCGCCGAGCGGGCGTTGGTGACGGTCTGGGCGGTCGAATTGCTGAGCGGGAACGGGGCCTGGGGGAATCCGTTGGCGGTCGCGTTGTCCCGGTACGTCTGGAGGATCCCGCTCCGGTCGACGACGGCGTGGGCGCCGCCCCCGATCGTCAACGTGGGCGCGTACAGGCTGTCGTGGTAGATGGTCCGGTTCCACACGACCGGCGGGGCGGTGAAGCCCGGGTTGGACTGGAGCGTACTGGCGTTCATCCAGAGCAGCGAGCCGGCGCCGGTCACGGTCACGCTGCCGGGGAACTGGAACGACGAGCTCTGGAGGGTGAGCGAGCCGCCGCCCGTGACGTTCAGGTTGAGCTTGGGGTAGGGATTGAGGACGTTGAGGTCGGTCGTCAGGATCGAGTTGGTGAAGACCGCCTTCCCCTGGATCGAGATCGAGTAGATGTGGGCGAGCCGCTGGCCGACGTTGCCGGCGCTCCCCACGAACTGGACCATGCTGAAGGTGAGGTTGCGGACGAGGAGCGTTCCGCCGCTGAGCACCGTGACGTTGCCTTCCTGGAAGTACGTGTTCGCCCCGACGGTCGCCGGGGTGAGCACGAGCGGGGAGTTCGACGGCCCGACGATGAGGTCGCCGCGGGTCGCCTGGGGGAGGCCGACGGCCGGGTGGACCCCCAGATGGGACGTGGGAGCGTGGCCGGGTGCCGGGGCGGCCGAGAACGTCACCGGACTCGTTCCGGTGCCGATCCCGACGAAGCCGGCGCTCAGGAACGCGACGAGGACCGCGGCCAGAATTAGTGGTCGTGCGAGTGGGCGCATCATCAAAGGAAACCTCCCCAACGTCGAAGGGTGCCGATGGGAACCCTCCACGAGGAAAATACAGGCGAGCGCCCTGTATAAATACCATCCGAGAGCGGGCCGCCGTCGGTGCGCGTATCCCGCCGTATAGCACGAAGTTCTCCGCCGATTTCGGGGAGAATGGACGCGGGGACTAGGCGCCGTCCGGGGGCGCCCGAAGGACGACCTTTCCGAACAGGTCGGGCGCTTCCAGACGTCGGAACGCTTCGACCGCGTCGGACCAGGCGAACTCGTGGTCGACCACCGGGCGGAGCGTCCCGTGCGCGACGTCGCCCAGCACCGCTTCGAACTCCTTGCGGCTCGCCATCGTGCTCCCGCGGATCGACGCTTGGCGCCAGAAGATCGTCCGAAGGTCGATCTCGACGACCGGGCCCGTGGTCGCCCCGATGACCACGAGCCGTCCGCCCCGGGCGAGGGCCCGGATCGTGCGGGGGACGGTGGCCACCCCGACGGAGTCGAGGATCACGTCGACGCCGTCCTTCTCGCTCCAGGCCCAGAGCGCGCGGTCGAGGGGGGTCGCGTCGTCCGTCACGACGATCTCGTCCGCGCCCAGGCGGCGGGCTTTCTCCCCCTTCTCGGCCGAGCGGGTCGTCACGCAGACGCGCGCCCCGGCCGCCTTGGCGATCTGGATCGCGGCCGTCACCACACCCCCGCCGCCGCCGATGATGGCGACCCGCTCGCCCGCGCGGAGCTCCCCGATCGTCCGGAGGGCACGGTAGGCGGTTTGGAAGACCAACGGGAACGCCGCGGCCTCCCCGAACGAAAGGGCCGGGGGGATCGGGTAGACGTTCGTCCGGGGCACCACGACGAACCGTGTCGCCGTCCCCTGGGTGTGCTCGCCGACGATCCGAAAGTGACGGCAGAGCGACTCCTGACCGGCGCGGCAGGCCGGGCAGCTCCCGTCGGACAGCCCCGGGTTGATGAGCACCCGAGCCCGCGGGGATAGGTCGAACACCCGGTCCCCCACGCTGTCGACCGTGCCGGCCCCGTCGGAACCGAGCACGTGCGGCAGCTCGATGGGGACGCCCGGGATGCCGGCAAGGACGAACCGGTCGAGCTGGTTGAACGCCGCGGCCTCGAGACGGATCCGGACGTCATGGGGCCCGGGATCGGGCACCGGCACGTCGAGGAGTTCGAGGCGGTCCAGGCCCCCGTGGGCGCGGATACCGAGCCCGATCATCCGGCATCGTCATCGGCCCCGAGCTGCCACGAGGTCGTGCTCCCGTGGTCCTCGAGCCGGATGCCCGCGCGGGCCAACGCCCCTCGGATCCGGTCGGCCTCGGCGAAATCGCCCCGCGTTCGCGCGGCGGCCCGGGCCTCGATCGCCGCGGCAGCCAGGGCGGCCAAGGCCTCGTCCCGCGCGTCGGGGGCCCCGGTGGGTCCAAACAAGCCCAGCATGGCTCCGGCCCACCGGTAGGGTGCCGCCAGCGACTCCAGCGCCGAAGGCGAGAGGTGGGCCAGTTCCGGGAGCCACTCCCCTACACGTTTCGACCAAACGAACAGGCGGGCGATCGCTTCCCGGGTGTTGAAGTCGTCCGCGAGCAGCTCGTCGAGCTCCCGGACCGCGACGACCGCGTCCTCGGCGAGCTCGGCCGGTAGTTCCCGACTCCCGGCTCCCGAACTCGATCCCCGGAGGGCGCCGGCAAGCTTCCGCGCCGGGGCGGCGAGCCGTTCGTAGGCCTCCCCCGCCTCTTCGAGGCTTTTCCCGGGGGCGAAATCCAGCGGGTTGCGATAGTGGGCGTTGAGGTAGTAGAACCGCAGAACCTCCGCCCCGTGGGTTCGAAGGGCCTCGTCGAGACCGTAGACGTTGCCGAGCGACTTCGACATCTTCTCGCCCTTCATCGTGACGAGCCCGACGTGCATCCAATAGTTCACGAGCGGCGATTCACCGGTGGCGGCCTCGGCCTGCGCGATCTCCGCCTCGTGGTGCGGGAACTTCAGGTCCATCCCGCCCCCGTGGACGTCGTACCGGGGCCCGAACAGCCGGACCGTGATCGCCGTGTCCTCGATGTGCCACCCCGGCCGGCCGGGCCCCCACGGGCTCTCCCAGGCCGGCTCCCCAGGTTGGGCGGCCTTCCAGAGCACGAAATCCTCCGGTGATCGCTTCGCGGCCTCGACGGCGACGCGCGCGCCGGGCTGGAGCGCTTCGACCTTCTGGCCCGAAAGCGCACCGTACTTCGGGAAGCGGGCGACGTCGTAGTAGACGGAGCCCCTCGCCGCATACGCGAACCCCCGGTCGACGAGCTGCTGGACCTGCACGATGATCTCCGGAAGGTAGTCCGTCGCGTGCGGGTAGTAGTTGACCGTGCGGACGTTGAGCTCGTCCATCGCGCTGCGCCACGCGGCGAAGTGCTGGTCGGCGAGCTTCATCGGGTCGGTGGAGGTCGCGCCTCCCCGCTCGATCAGCCGGTCGTCGAGGTTGGTGACATTCTGGACGTAGAAGACCCGGTAGCCCCACCGGGTCAGCGCCCGGGCGACGACGTCGAAGACGACCGCCACCTTCGCATGGCCCACGTGCGCGTCCGCGTACGGCGTGAGGCCGCAGACGAACAGGCCGACCTTGGGCGGCGTGATCGGCATCAAGAGCCGCGTCTCGCGACTCAGCGTGTCGTAGAGTTGGACCCGGCGCACCGGTCTACACGCTCCTCAGGGCCCGTTCGACATCCTCCACGAGGTCGGCGGGGTGTTCGATGCCGACCGAGAGCCGTACGAGCCCGCCGGTGATGCCGACCGCCTTCCGCTCGGCGGCCGGGACGCTCGAGTGGGTCATCGAGGCGGGATGCTCGGCGAGCGATTCGACCCCGCCGAGGCTCTCGGCGAGCGTGAAGACGCGCAGGCGGCGGAGGAACCGGCGCGCCGCCGCAGCACCCCCCCGGAACTCCGCGCTCAGCATCCCGCCGAATCCGTCCATCTGCCGGCGAGCGAGCTGGTATTGCGGGTGGTCGCGCAGCCCGGGGTAGTTCACCGCCGCGACCTTGCGGCTCGCCTGCAGCACCTTGGCGACGGCGGAGGCGCCGTCGCAATGGCGCCGCATGCGCACGCCCAGCGTTCGGATGCCGCGCAGCACGAGGAACGCGTCGACGGGGCTCGGGATCGCGCCGACGGCATTCTGCAGCCAGGCGAGGCGCTCGCCGCGCGCCGCGCTCCGGGCAATGAGGGCGCCGCCGAGGATGTCGGAGTGTCCGCCGAGGTACTTCGTGGTCGAGTGGAGGACGAGGTCGGCCCCGTGCTCGATCGGCCGCTGGAGCGCGGGCGAGGCGAACGTGTTGTCGACGACCAGGCGAGCGCGGTGCCGGTGCGCGAGGGCGGCGACCTTCTTGAGGTCGCACAACCGCATCAGAGGGTTCGTCGGCGACTCGACGTACACGATCGAGGTGGGGCCGCGTTCGAGCGCTTCCGCGAACGCCTCGGTGTTCGACGTTTCGACGTAGTCCGTCGTCACCCCGAACTGGACCCGATGGTGCTCGAAGAGCCGGCGCGTCCCGCCGTACAGGTCGCTGCCGGCGACGATGCGCGAGCGCGACGGCAGGTCCTCGAGCATCGTCGTGAGGGCGCCCAATCCGGATGCGAAGGCGAGACCGCGTCGACCGCCTTCGAGGTCGGCGAGGACTTGCTCCAAGACGGTGCGGGTCGGGTTCGAGGTCCGTCCGTAAACGTAGCCCTTGTTCTTGTTCGGCGCCGACTGCGCGAAGGTGCTCGACAGGTAGATCGGGGGATTCACCGCGCCGGTGAGCTCGTCGGGCGGCTGGGCGGCGTGGATTACGCGCGTGTCAAAGCGCATGCGTGGCTCCTCGGACCGAGAGGAAGGCGACGACGTCGTGGCGCGTGAGCACGCCGAGCGGGGCGCCGCCGACCACGTCGCGCACGAGCAGCGCATGTTCCTCGCGGAGGCGGTGGAGGACATCGCCCAGGGCGGCGTCCTGCGCGACCTCGCCGAACGGAGGCGCCATCACGGCCGTCACGGTGCGCTCGACGACCGTCTGATCCCCGATGGTGGCCCGCAAGATATCCTCCTCGTGCACGCTTCCGACATTCTCGCGTCCGGCGAGCACGGGCATTTGGGAGATCCCGGTCCGCCGTAACGTCGCGAGCGCGTCCCGTACGATCGTCGTCGGGTCCGCGGCGACGAGGGCGGGCGTCGATTCCTTGGCCGCGAGAAGGTCCCCGGCGGTGGCCCCTTCGTCGAGGAACCGGTTCTCCCGCATCCATTCGTCGCTGTAGAACTTGGAGAGGTAGCGGTCGCCGGAATCCGGGAGGACGACCACCACCGTTTGGCCCTCCGGGATCGGGCGCGTGGCGAGCCACTTGAGGGCCCCCGCGACGGCAGCCCCCGAGGAACCTCCGCCGAACAGCCCCTCCTCCCGGGCGAGCCGCCGT
>JAKIWS010000002.1 GCA_022749895.1 Thermoplasmata archaeon | reverse complement strand
GTCTAACGCACAATCGCGAGATCAGCGAGGGAACGGCGGCGAGCGCACGGACGCACCGCGGGTTTTAGTGCGCGGAACTGTCGGTGGAAGACCCGCACCAGCACCAGCAGGATCGCTTGGTCGGCGTCCATGCCGGGCTTGTACTTCTGCTCGAACAGTTCCATCACCGGTCCCTTGTTGCCTCCGGTGCTCGTCGCCTTGAAGCTGGTGAGCGAACCCGACGGCTCGGTCTCGAACAGGTGAATTCCGCCGTCGTCGAACCCCCCGACGAGGAGCGCGGTGCCGAAGGGCCGGACGCCACCGAACTGGGTGTACTGCTGCTTGTAATCGCAGATCCGTCGTACGAGCAGTTCGACGGAGATCGGCTCGGAGTAGGTAACGCGGTTGACCTGGCCCGCGAGCCGGGCGTAATCGACGAGGACCCGCGCGTCGGCGACGAGGCCGGCCGTGGCGCATGCGATGTGCTCGTCGATCTGGTGGATCTTCTCCAGGCTCGCGGCTTCCGCGAGCTTGGGGTTGGGGATCCGACGGTCGGCGACGAGGACGACGCCGTCGTCGAAGACGACGCCCGCGGTGGTCGCCCCGCGGCGGACCGCCTCGCGGGCGTACTCGACCTGGAACAGGCGTCCATCGGGGGAGAAGACGGTAATGGCGCGGTCGTAGGCCATCTGGCCGGGCTGCATCTCCATCGAAAGTTCCTCAGGCGGCCCGCGCCACTTGGGACTCCTTTATAACGAGCCGGGCGGCGGTAACGTCCGGGTAGGTCGGTAGCGCGCCGTCCCGCCTCTCTTCTCGAAAATTCGTCGAGGGCCGCCAACGGTATAGGCCCCGTCCCCCCGTGAACGGCGTGGTGGACGCGGCACCGGCTCCCGGTTCGGATCGCGTGGGAGGCTGGCGCCTTGCCGCCTCGCCGTCGGCGTATCTGCGGAGCGCCCACGAGCAAGCGATCGACTGGTTCCCCTGGGGTTCGGAGCCGTTCGAGCTCGCGCGGCGGACGAATCGCCCGGTCCTCCTCGACATCGGGGCCGCCTGGTGCCACTGGTGCCACGTCATGGACGAGGGGACCTACGCGGACGCCGAGGTCGCCCGGATCCTTCGCGCCCAGTTCATCACGGTCAAGGTCGACCGGGACGAGAATCCGGAAGTCGACCGACGGTTCCAGCGCCAGGTCGGCGCGCTCACGGGGGAGGGAGGGTGGCCGCTCACGGCGTTCCTCACCCCCGAGGGGGACGTCTTCCTCGGCGGCACCTACTTTCCCGTGCAGGACGGGATGGGCCGTCCCGGATTCCGTCGCCTGCTCAAGGAGGTCGCCCGGCTCTGGAAGGAGGAACCCGACACCGTTCGTCGCAACGCGACGGCGGTCCGCGAAGCGCTGACGCGTTCCCGCGACGCGAGCAACGCCGGCGCAGCGGCGTCCCCGTCCGCGTTCCTCAACAACGTTCGCGCCCACCTGCTCGAGAGTTTCGACCCGGTGAACGGCGGGTTCGGACAGGCGCCCAAGTTCCCCCACCCGACGGGGGTCGCCTTCCTCTTGTGGGACGCCTTCGCGTCCCGTGAGGACGGCTCCGCCGGCCGGGCCCGGACGACGCTCCTCCGGATGGCCGACGGGGGCCTTCACGATCAGGTCGGCGGCGGGTTCCACCGGTACACCGTCGACGAAGGCTGGCACATCCCGCATTTCGAAAAGATGGGGGTCGACAACGCGGCGCTCCTCGACGTCTACGTCGAGGGCGCCCGTCGGTTCGGGGACGTCCGGTTCGTCGAGACGGTCCGCGACACGGTCGAGTGGGTCCAGAACGTCCTCGTCCAGAAGGGCGGAGGCTTCGCGGCGAGTCAGGATGCCGATAACGCTCCCGGCGATGACGGGAGCTACTTCACGTGGAGTCGGCCGGAGCTCAAGGCCGTGCTCACGGGCGAAGAACTTCGCTTGGTCACCCGGGTCTACGGTGTGGGGAGCGACGGACGAATGCCGCACGACCCGGATCGCAATGTCCTCTACCGCCTCATGTCCGTCAACGAGGCCCGGGCTGGCTCCGAGCTCGGCGAGACGGAGGCCAATGAGCGCCTCGCCTCCGCGCTCACGAAACTGCGCGCCGCGCGGAACGAACGGCCGACCCCGATCGTCGACACCGCGCTCTACGCGGACATCAACGGGGCGTTCATCCGGGCCTTCGCCCACGCGGGACAACTCCTCGCGGAGCCGTCGATCGTCATCACGGCCCGCCGCGCCGCCGAGCGGTTCCTGAAGTACGCTTACGATCCCGCCAAAGGAGTTGCCCATCGCGTCGACGACGCCGGGGGCCACGGCTGGGGCCATCTCGCCGACCAGGCCGAGCTCGCCTACGGCCTCGTGGAGCTCGCGGGGGCGACCGGGGATGCGCAGTACGTCCGACCGGCCGAAGAGCTCCTCACGCTCATCGACCGGGAGTTCCGGGCCGATAACGGGGTCCTCCGCGACCTCGGCCCCAATCTCTACAATGGCCCGACGATCGGTTCGGTCGGGGAGCCGAGCTTCCCCCTGGAAGACCATCCGCACCTCTCGCCGAATTCCGCAGCGGCGCTCGCTATGCTGAGGCTCGCGAGCCTGACCCAGAACGACGCGTGGAGGGAGAAAGCGCGCACGCTGCTCACCGCCGTCCAGGGCCGACTCGGCCACGCGGGATTGTTCGCGACCGGCGCCGCCCTCGCGGTCGGACTCGTTGACACTCCGGCCGCTCGACTCGTCGTCGAGGGGACCGGTCCGGGATCGGACCGGCTGTTCCGGGCCGCCAGCGCCGCGTGGTACCCCGACGCCTGGTTGTTCCGGGGAACCCCACCCCCGCCGTTCTCCTTGCCCGAGGAGCTCACGTCGGCCTCGGGACCCGGCGCGGAGCGCCTCCTCGTTTGCTTCGGAACCCGGTGTCTCCCGCCGGTCACCGACCCGGCGGCCGTCGGCCCGCTCCTTTTGGGCGGGGGTCGGGATCCCCCGGCGTGACGAGCTCGCCCAGGTCGGTCCCGTCGAGCAGGTAGGCCCGCATCGCGGCCCCCGCGAGGAAACGGCGGAAGAGAAACGAGCGGCCCCGGCTCGGTCGTTGCCGATTCAACGCTTCGGTTCCCGTGATCGGGTTGAACGCGGGAACGACGACGACTTCCTCGGCCGCGATGGTCGGCGTTCGCGATCCACGGGCGGTCGGTGGCCCGGCCGGACGGCGCGTCGCTCGAACCCAACACCTCACCTTGCCCCGGTCCTCGTCCGCGGTCGGCGCGAGACGCACCCCGGGGTGAAGGTGACCGACGACGAGCGAACCAGCGCGCAGCACGGCGCGGGACGGCCACCCATGCCCGTGGAAGATCCCGACGCCACCCCGAACGATGCCGGTCGCCGGCGCCACGCGGACCTCCCGCGGGAGGTGTGGGGTCAGCCCGACGTCATGGTTGCCCAGCACCACCTCGACGCGCAGGCCCTCGGCGAGCAACGTCGAGAAGAAGTCGAAGATCACCGGCCGAAGGGGCCGTGGGGTCCCGACGATCGGTTGCTTCACATCGCCGGCGACGACGATGCTCCGTAGCTGAGCCGACCGGGCGGCCCGGCAGAGAATCTCTGCGAGCCCGGCCGCTTCAGCATTCGGCGGCCCGCGTGCATGCGCGTCGTGCGCTCCCAGCCCCAAGTGGAGATCGGCGATGACCAGGTACGGCGACCGGCCGGGGGGAGCGACCTTCAGCGCCGCGACGTCCCAGAGCGGTTGCAGCTCTGCGGCCGGCACGACGTACGATGCCGTGGTGCGGGGATGACGGTTTGGCCACGAATCCGCACGGCCGAGCGAGTTCGCAGCTTCGGGAGAACTTACCTGTGTCTTTTATATAGAAGTCCAATTGGTTATGATGCGCATGGGTGTCTCGACCCGCCGCCGGGAGAAGGCGATCGAAGGGATCCGCGACCTCCTCGAGAGGTCCGGTTTCTACGTTTCCGACGCCCACGGGATCCGCCCGACGAGCTTCGACCTCCTCGCGCGGCGCGATTCGCTCCTCTTGATCCTCAAGGTGCTGAAGAACATCGACGCGTTCGACCCCGCCGAAGCCCGTCGACTGCGAGAGCGGGGGCAGCTGTTCCCGGCCGCACCGATCGTCGTGGGGGAGACCTCCGGCGGCACGGCGCTCGAAGCGGGGGTCGTCTACAATCGATATGACGTCGCGGTCGTGACCCTGGAAACGCTGGGGGACCTGCTCCTCGAAGGCGTCCCGCCGTTCCTGTTCTCCAGTCCCGGCGGCATCTTCGCCCGGGTCGACGGGCCCCGCCTTCGAACGGCCCGCGAGGCTCGCGCACTATCGCTGGGTGCCCTCGCCTCCGTCGCCGGAGTCTCTCGGCGGACCATCCAGCTGTACGAGGAAGGCGCGGGCGCCGAGGTCGACGTCGTCGAGCGGCTCGAACGGTACCTCGGCGAGCCGATCGCGGTTCCGCTCGAGCTCTGGAGGACGACCGAGGTGAGGGGGAAAGACGGGGCCCGACGCCCGCCCTCCGACGCCGTGAGCGACGGGACGAAGGAAGCCGAACCCGCGGGTGATCGCGCGCCGGTGACCACGGGCAACGCGCTGCGCGATGTGGTCCTTCGACAATTGGGCGGCATGGGCTGGGAGGTCGTCGTGACGTTGCGCTGCCCGTTCGATGCGTTCACGCACGCCGCGGCCCGCGGAGAAAAGGAGATCCTGCTCACCTCCGTAGGCAACTGGCGGACGGCGCTCAACCGCGCGGAGCTCCTCAAGGAGCTCGCGAGCGTCGCCGAGGGTCACGCGCTGTTCGTCGTACGCGAGGCCCCGGACCGGGCGGCCCGCGAACGGCTCCCGGTCCTCACGATCACGGAATTCCGCCGGCAGCGCGACCGCGACGACCTTCTCGAGACGATCGGCGAACGAGAAGGGACGTGATTACCGCCACCGTCCCTGGTCGCTCGGGCCTGTTGCTCGTCGGGGCCGTTCGCGGGATGGCCACGGATGCCGTGGCCGCCGTCGCTGAGCTCGATCGGTTCCGTCCCTCCGTGGTCGGGGTCGGGCTTTCTTCCGATGAGCTGACCGGCCTCACGGACTACTTCGTCGGCACCGATTCCGAGCCGGTCGTGCCGCTCACCTCGACCGAAGCGGCGGAGATTCGCGGCTTGGCGCAATTCGGCGAGGTCCGGGTCCCGCACCCGACGTTCGTGGCGGCGATCGAGTGGGCGCGACGGGCGAACGTCCCCGTCGAGCCGCTCGACCCTTCCGACGATACGCTCGCCGACCAGTTCACGGAACACGTGAGCTATCTGGAGCTCGTGCGACGCACGGTGCGGGAACGCGGCATGCTGCGCCATCCTCCCGAAGCGAAGAACGCCGACGAATTCGTGGTCGCGTGGGACCGCCGACTCACCCCCGGGGCCGGCTCGGCGCGGCTAGCGGCGGCCCGGGAACGGGTGATCGCCGAGAGCCTCCGTCGGCTCACCGAGGGCGGTCGACGCACGGTGGGAATCGTCGACCGAGAACGGTTGCCCGGTGTCGTGACGGGACTAGGGCAAGTATGACCGTGCCCGGGCACCCGCCGGACCGCGCCGCCGTAAGGACGGCATAATTAAGAGAGCGGGAAACCACCGGTTCTTTCATCGTTCGATGGTGGCGGCGACACGGTTGATGATCCGGGCCGCGTCCCCGTCGGCCGTCGCGGTACGCGAGGTCGGCGTCATCGACCTGGGCTCGAACACGGCCCGGCTCGACGTCTTCGAAGCGACGGAGGGTGGCTCGCTCCGGACGGTCTTCGAATCCAAGGAGGTGCCTCGCCTCGGGCAGGGCCTTGCCGAACACGGCCGCCTCACACCGGCGGCGGTCGACCGCGGCGTCGCGACGATGAAGCGGTTCGCCCGCGAGATCGATGTCTGGGGCCGGCCGGTCGTGGTCGGGGTCGCGACGAGCGCGATCCGCGACGCGGCGAACGGTCGCGAATTCCTGCGACGCGTCCGGCGCGAGAGCGGGATCGAGCTCCGTATCATCTCGGGCGAAGAGGAGGCGCGGTACGCCTACCTGGGTACCGCCGCCGCCTGGCCGCTCGCCGACGACCTCGTGCTCGACGTCGGGGGGGGCTCGATCCAACTCGCGGCCACGAAGAACGGGGCGTTCGACCGAGCGGGAAGCGCGCCGCTCGGCGTGCTCCGCCTGACCGAGCGGTTCCTCGCGCACGACCCGCCGAAGCGCAAGGAGCTCGACCTCCTGCGCGAGCACGTTCGCGCGACGTTGGCCGCGCTCCCGGTGCCGCCGCGCCGCACGTTCGGGCGGATGTACGGTATCGGGGGCACGATCCGATGTCTCGCGCGGGTCGCCATCCTCCTCTCCAACTATCCGGTCGCCCAGGTCCACGGCTACCCGCTCGGGGTGCGGGAGCTCCGCGCCTTGGGTTCGATCCTCGAGGAGATGCCGGCCGACCGACGCCGCGACGTGCCGGGGATCAGCGGTCATCGTGCGGATGTGGTCGTCGCGGGGGTGGTCGTGGCGCAGGAGATCCTGACCGCCACCGGCCTCGAGCACCTCACGGTGAGCGGGAACGGAATCCGCCAGGGGGTCGCCGTCGAGGTGGCGGGGATCGAGGTGCCGGCGAACGCCGAGACCCTGGCCCGCCGCTCGGTCCTGGGCGCCTCCCGAGCGTTCAGCTTCTCCTTCGCCCACGCCGAGGATGTCCGGAGCACCGCGGTGGCGCTGTTCGACCTCCTCAAGAGCCGACGACGCTGGTCGGAGGCCGACCGGCTCGCGCTATCGGTCGGGGCGTGGATGCACGACGTGGGGACCGCGATCGAGGAGTGGCGTCACCCGCTGCACTCCGCCTACATACTCCGGCACACGCCGATCCACGGCGTGACCCACCGGGAGATCCTGATGGCCGCGCTCGCCGCGTACATGCACGAAGGCGACCCGGTCCCGGAAGGGTGGTGCAAGGGATGGAAGACCGTGCTCACCCCGGACGATGCCGCGATCGCCCACGAGTTCGGCGCGATCCTCGCCGTCGCCGAAGAACTCGCCGGACTGGGCGCCAAGTTCCGGGGCAGCCGGACGCCGAACCGCGTCCGCTTGACGCTGCCGCACCCCGCGGGCCCCGCGGCGCGGGACCGTCTCCGCGGACGCGTCGGCCGCCGCCTCCGGCGGGAGCTCGGGGTGGAGCTGGAGGGCTTCCGTGGGTGAACGCCCACCGATCACCCTCGCGCGACCCGGTCGGCTCCTGGTGTTCGAAGGGCTCGACGGGAGCGGCAAATCGACCCAGGCCCGCCTCCTGGTGAAGTGGCTCCAAGCGCGGGGCTACCGGGTCTTCTTCACCGAGTGGAACTCGTCCGAGCTCGTCTCGGCGACGATCCGGCGCGGCAAGAAGAAGGGCCTACTGACCCCGACCACGTTCTCCCTCCTCCACGCGACCGATTTCGCGGACCGGTTCGAGCGGCACATCCAGCCGCCGCTCCGGGCCGGGTACATCGTCGTCTGCGACCGGTACATCTACACCGCGTTCGCGCGCGATGCCGCGCGGGGGTGCGACCCGGAGTGGGTCCGCAACCTCTACAACTTCGCCCCGGCTCCGGACAAGACCATGTATTTCCGCGTCTCCGTGGAGACGTCCTTGAAGCGGAAGCTCGCTTCCCGGCAGAAGATCTCGTACTACGAAGCCGGCATGGACTTGGGCCTCTCCAACGACGTGACCGATAGCTACGAGCGGTTCCAGGGCCGGCTCAAGCGCGAGTACGACCGGCTCGCTCCGCGCGACAACTTCGCCATCATCGACGCGGACCGGAAGGTCGAAGAGGTGCTCGGCCAGGTCCGCCGGGAGATCCGCCCGCTCCTCGCCGACTTCCCGACGATGGAGGACCTGGTCCATGCGTAGGACCTACGGGACCCGGCTGCCCGGGATCTCGCCCGACCACCTCGGCCGCGGCCATCTCATCGTCATCGAAGGGGCCGACGGCTCCGGCCGCACGACGGAGGTCGAACAGCTCCGCGAGTGGCTCGAGATCGAAGGTCACCCCGTCGTCGATACCGGCCTGCGTCGGTCGAGCCTGCTCTCGCAAGAGATCGACCGCGCAAAGCAGGGCCACACGCTGGGGGGCACGACGATGGCGCTGTTCTACGCCGCCGATTTCGCGGACCAGCTCGAGAACAAGATCCTCCCATCGCTCGCCGCGGGGTCGACCGTGCTCGCCGACCGGTACATCTACACGTTGATGGCCCGGGCGGTCGCCCGGGGGGCGTCGCGGGAGTGGGCGGGCCGGCTCTACGGGTTCGCGCTCGTGCCGGACCTCACGATCTTCCTCGAAGCCCGCGCCGACATCCTCCTCCACCGGGCGATCGCGAAGTACGGGAGCCTGGACTACTGGGAGAGCGGCATGGACCTCTGCCTCTCGCGCGACCGGTTCGAGAGCTTCTACCTGTACCAGGAGAAGCTCCGCCGGGAGTTCGAGTGGATGGCGAAGGAGTACGGGTTCGCCCGCGTCGACGCGAACCGCACCGCGGACGCCGTCCACCGCGACGTGAAGCGGCTCGTGGCGCCCCTCTACGGTATCCGGATCCGGACGGCGGAACCCCGGCGGGCTCCGCCACTGCGCGCGGGCCCGGTCAAGCGAGCGAGCTCAGCTGCGCCCGCGTGAGCAACCACTCCAAGCGGGCCGCCCCCGGGGCGACGCGGGCCGGGAACTCGAGCGCGGCCGCGCCCGCCTTGGCGACGTGCGCCCACCCCGTCGGCTCGCCCGTGACCGCGAGGCCGATGAATTCGCTCAACGTCGGCTCATGGCCGACGACGACCGGGGTCCACCGGGCGAAGTTCGGACGTCCGAGCTTCTCCAGGACGGCGCCCGCGGGCTCGCCGGGGGCGAGTTCGTCCCAGAGCACGATCGTGCGGCGAAGCCCGAGCGCCGCGTGGACCGCGTCCGCCGTCGTCCGTCCGCGAACGGCGGGGCTCGATACGACCGCGGTCACGTCGTGGGCGAGCGTAGCGAAACCCGTCGCGGCGGCCCGGCTCTGCGTCCGGCCCACGCGGCTGAGCGGCCGGTCGGTGTCGTCCGGCCACCGGTCGGGGTCGCGGTTCTCGGACGGACCGTGGCGGAAGAGGTACAGCCGCACGGGACCGCCGGCCTAGTCCGTCTCTTTCCGCAGGATCCGCTCGAGCATCGTCCGGGCCTGGACCCGGAATTCGGGAAGGGGGACTTCGTTGACCAGCATGCCGTCGACCAGCGCGAAGGCGTTGCCGATCCCCCACTTGAGTTCCCGGCGGTCGCGTTCGTAGAACTCCTGGAGCCCTTCGCCGTCGCGCCCGCGGGCCCGCTCGATCATCCGGTTGTACCGGGTCTCGGGGGAGGAGTAGACCCCGAGGATGAACAGGTCGCTGAAGTTGTGGCGGAACACCGTGATCTCGCTATCGGAGCGGCAGCCGTTGACCAGCATCTTCGTCTCGGTGATCTTCGGGAGCGCGCGCTGCGCCCAGATGCCCAAGCCGTGCTTCTCCCGCTCCTCGGCCGCGACCCGGGCGATGTTGGCGTTCGTGATCTGCATCCCGCGGCGCCGCGTCTCGTCGCGCACGAGGTCGCCCATCTTGAGCGTGGCCAGGTTGAGGCCGCGCGCGACGTCGGCGAGCTCGTCCGTCCCCGCCCCGGGCATGCCGACGGTGACGATGAGTCTCATGCGGGGCCGGTCGTATCCCTCGGCGTCTCCCGCGTGTCGGCGACGGTGGAAGCGGAGCTCTCGGAGGCGAGCTGCAGGCGGTCGGCCCTCTGGCGGCAGCTCTGCGCTTCGAGCTCCTCGAGCCGGGCGTGCTCGTGGTACCGGTCGGCCTTGATCTTGAGCTCGGAGGTCTTCTGGGTCTTCATGGCGGCCCGGTGCTCGAGCGTCCGTGACTTGTGCTGCAGGTCGACGATCTTCTGCTGCAGCTTCCGGATCCGGTAGTGCAGGCTCGTGACATCGCTCGTCACGGCGACGCCCCCGGTCCGCTCGGTCGCGGCCTTGATGTCGCGCTCGTGCTGGGTCATCTGCTGCTCGATCCCGGGGATCAATCCGAGCACGGTTTGCGCCTTTTCGCGCTGCACCGTCGCCTGGTGGCGGAGCTTCTCGATGCGCGTGGCGAGGCGAGCGGCCCGGCTCTCGTTCTTGGCGGCCAACCGTTCGTGCTTCGCCGAGAGCTCGCGCAGCTTCGTGATGTCGGCGAACTCCTGCCCGCGCCAGCGCGTTTCGCGCGCCCGCTGGAGGACGTTATG
Organism: Thermoplasmata archaeon; assembly: GCA_022749895.1. Taxonomy (GTDB): domain Archaea; phylum Thermoplasmatota; class Thermoplasmata; order Lutacidiplasmatales; family UBA184; genus Lutacidiplasma. The sequence continues at coordinate 79,914 of JAKIWS010000002.1, read as the reverse complement.
GCCGTCGGCCGGGGAGCTCCCCGGGGTCTCCTCCGGCGCCATCCGCCGCCGAAGAAAGGTAGCCTGCTCCATATAGCAGTTCTGGCACGGAAGCGCCGCCGGTGGACGATGTCCCCGTTGGACCGGCTCAGCCGGCTGGGCGCGGGGCGCTCGGGACGACGAGACGCGGAGCGATCCGAGCGATGAGCGCGTCCGGAGCGAGGCGTTCCTGCGCCTTCGAATCGCGTTCGCGGAGCGTCACGGTTCCGTGGTTCGGCCCGTCGCCGACCGACTCCCCGTCGATGGTCACCGCGAACGGGGTACCGGCTTCATCGCCCCGCGCGTACCGCTTGCCGATCGAGCCCGCGTCGTCGAAATCGACCGGGATCCCGGCCGCTTCGAGCCGAAGCTGGAGCTCCCGGGCATACGCGCTGTGCTCCTTCTTCAGGAGCGGGAAGAGACCGAGAGGGACCGGGGCGAGGTAGGTCGGAAGGCGGAACAACGTGCGCTCGCCGTCCTTGCCCAGGTGACGGTCGGCGAGCGCCCAGAAGTTCCGGTCGACGCCGAACGTGAGCTCGAGGACGTGCGGGAGGATCCGTCGGCCCTCTTCGGTGACCACGGTCAGGTCCTTGCCCGAGCCGGCGCTGTGACGACCGAGGTCGTAGTCGCCCCGGTAATGCACCGCCCCGACCTCCCGGTACCCGCCCAGGCTGTCAACGTGGACCTCGACGTCGAACTGGATCCGGTTGTAGAAGGCGCGCTCCTGGTCCGACTTCTCGAAGAGCCGGATCGTTTCTGCCGGATGCCCCAGAACGTCCCGGTAGAAGCGGAACGAGAGCGCGAGGTGGTAGGCGTAGAACGCGGGCAGGATTCCCGCGTCGACGAGGTCCCGGACCCGTGTGGGCTCGGGCGCGGCTTGTCCCGCGAGACGCCGCTCCGCGCGCAGCACGGGCAAGAGATCGTCCCCGACGGCGGCGAGCGACGGCGCGAACTTCTCCGGGTCGAAGAAGATCTGGAGCTCGGCCTGGGTGAACGCCCGCATCCGGAACAGGACCTGGCGCGGGGCGATCTCGTTGCGGTAGGCTCGGCTGACGGAGGCGATGCCGAGCGGGAGCGCCTTCCGCCCGACCTCCCACATGCGGGAGAAGGCGAGGAAGCTCGCCTGCGCCGTTTCGGGGGCGAGGTACGCCATCTCCCGACCGGTCGGCCCGAAATCCACCGCGAACATCAGGTTGAACGGGCGCGGGACCGCGAGGGCCGCCTTTCCGCACGTCGGGCACTTGACCTGGTAGAGGGTGAGCAGTTCGGCGACCTGGGACGACGCAAGGCCGTCCAGTCCCTCGGGACGGTACCGCTCGAGCAGCGCGTCCGCCCGGAACACCGAATGGCACTCGCCGCAGGAGATCTCGAGGTCGGTGAAGTTCTCGAGGTGGCCGGAGGCGCGTACGACGGCCTCCGGCAGAAGCTCGGCCGGTTCGATCCGGTAGTAGTCGTCGGAGAGGCCCACGAACCAGCGGGTCCACGCCTCCTCGATCCGGCGTTTGAGGCCCCATCCCAGCGGGCCGTAATCGAAGAGCCCCTGAGCCCCGCCGTAGATCTCGGCGGTGGGCCAGAGGAAGCCGCGTCGGCGAAGGAGCGCGAACAGCTCGTCGGATTTCATGGGCCCGTTCGCGTGCGGCGTCAGTTCACGGGCGAAGCATTACCTGTTCGGTGGTGCGGACCACGACCTGGTACTCGGGGTCGTCCGGGGGCAGGCGAACGACGAGGGGACGCGCGGGGCCGCCGGGCGTGAGCCGAGCATGCTCGGCGAGGCCGAGCCACGTCCAGGGGTTGACGAACGCGGCGCGGAACAGGAACGCCGGGGAGATCGGCCGGCCCGCGAGCCGCGCCGCGAGGTACGCGAACTCGAGCTCGCGCCAGATCGACGGCTGGTTCAACATCGCGTTGTCCGTGCCGATCAGCGTCGTCACCCCGAGGCGCTCAAGCCGAGCGAGATCCGGTCGCCGACCGAACAGCGCATTCGACCGCGAGCAGACCGTGACGGGTACGCCGCGCTGCGCGACGAGCTCCAGGTCGCTCTCGGTCGCGCACGTCATGTGCACCAGCAGGTCGGGCTTGGGGTCGAGATACTCATCGACGTCCTCGCGTCGACCCTCGCTCGCGTGGAGCCCGTACTGTTTCCCGCGGCGTCGGCAGGCTCGGGCGATCGCGCGCCGCGCCGCCTTCGGTTCTTCCGCCACGGAGCTCAAGCCGATCCCGTCGGCGACGTCGAGGAGCTTCTCGAGCTCGGGAGCGTCGAGCGGACGTCGGGTCGGCCGTCCGAAGACTCGGATCGGAAAGCCAAACCCCTTCGCCGCCTGACGGAACCAACGGACCCCATCGACCCCTTCCTCGCGGAAATCGACGACGGCCCCGATGCCGAGGCGGTCCAGCCGGCGAAGCTCCCCGCGGATCGCCGCGACCTTCACCGAAGGGGGCGTCGTGGCCAAGAGGCGGAACTTCACCCCGGTGGGCGGGCGGACGATCGCGTCGAACGTCGTCCACGGTGGCTCGCGACCGAACATCGCATCGCCGAGGTGCGTGTGGGAGTTGACCGGTCGCGGAACGACGATGCCCTGGATGCGTCGATCGCGGCCCCGCAGGGAATCGGTGCCGAGCTTGCCGGTCTCGACGACGATCCCGTTCTGAATCCGCGCGTACCCTGGCCGCGGTCCGTCGGCGTCGAGCACGGCGCCTTCCACGATCATCGGCGACCTCCCGCGGAGCCCCGAGCGCTATGAAACTGCCTCCCTTTCCCGCCCGCGTCGGGGGCGGGCCCGCAAACTGCTATGGCGGGGGGAGCTTCGGTCGTGGTGTGCCCCGAGAGCCAGCTCCGCTCGCGGACCGTGCTCGTCTGGACCTGCTCGTGGTCGGTCACACCAACATCGACCGCATCCTGGAGGTCGCCCACTTGCCCGAGCCGGATCGTACCGTGCCGGTCGTCGCCGAGACGGTGCGCCTCGGCGGGACCGCGGCGACGTTGGCCCGCTCGGCCGCGGGCCACGGGCTCAAGGTCGGGCTCGTCAGCCTCGTCGGCCCGGATTTCCCTCCGGAGTTCCTCGCGACGCTCCGTCGTGAGAAGGTCGATGTCGCCGGTGTGGAGCGGATCGCCGGCACCCAAACCCCGTCCTGCACGATCCTCGAGGACGGCCAGGGGTCGCAAATGACGGCCTTCCGCCAAGGGCCCATGGACGACGCTCGGGGCGTCGCCGTCCGTCCGGAGTTGTTCCGGGGCGCGTCGTGGGTCCATCTCACCACGGGCGACCCCGACTTCCAGCTCCGTTTTGCCGACGCGGCCCGAAAGCACGGCCTGCACGTCGCGGTCGACCCCGCCCAGGAGATCCACTATCGGTGGGACGCGCCCCGCTTGCGGCGGCTCGTCAGCTCGGCCGAGATTCTCTTCGGAAACCGCGCCGAGATCGCCCGCGCCGCGAAGCTCCTCGGTCGACGCTCCGCTCGGAGCCTCACCGAGCTGGTTCCGCTCGTGGTGATGACCGACGGGGCGCGGGGTGCCCGCGCGTTCCGACGCGGAGGCGACGAGCAGGTTCGGGCAACTCCCCTTCGCGGACCGGTCCGGATCACCGGAGCCGGCGACGCCTTCCGCGGCGGATTCTACGCCGGGTGGCTCGGTGGTGCCCCGCTCCGAGAATCCCTCGCCTTGGGTGGCCGATCCGCCGCGGCGTGGATGACACGACCTCCCGCAGAAAGCCGGCGTCGACGGGGGCGGAACGTCCGATGAAGATGCGTCCGTTCGGAAGGTTGATCCCGGCGGAAGAGGCCCGTCGACGTCTCATCGCGGCCGTCACCCCGATCCGCCGCGCCGAGAGCCTCCGGCTCGCGTCGGCGCTGGGAAGGATCGCGGCGGAGACGGTACGGGCCCCCGCCCCCGTCCCGGCGTTCGCCCGGGCGACGTGGGACGGCTACGCTCTCGCGTCCCGGAGCACGCGAGGCGCCTCGCCCTCCCGCCCGGTCCCGTTGCGCATTGTCGGGGAGATCTTCGCCGAGGAACGCCTGCCCCGGCCGCTCGCGGCGGGCGAGTGTGCGGCGATCGCGACCGGCGGGGCCCTCCCCCGCGGGGCCGATGCCGTGGTGATCTTCGAGGTCGTCACGCGGCGACGCGGCGCCATCGTCGTGACCCGTCGGGTCCCCCCCGGGAACCGGGTCGCGCATCCGGGGGAGGACTTTCCCCGCGGGGCCGTCCTGGTCGAACGGGGTCGGCCCCTCACCCCCGCCTCGCTCGGAGCCCTGGCCGCCGTCGGACGCCGGCGGGTCCGCGTCCTCGCACGACCGGTGGTGGCGATCATACCCAACGGGAACGAGCTCGTCGTCCCCGGCCACCGCCTGGCTCCCGGGCAGATCTACGAGTCGAACAATCTGACGCTCGGGGCGGTCGTCGAGGCGGCCGGCGCCGAGGCGCACCCCCACCTGCCGGTCGTCGACGATCCGGCGAAGATCGAGGCGGCGATCCGTGCGGCGATCCCGGGGAGCGACCTCGTGCTCCTCACCGGCGGGAGTTCGGTCGGAGAGCGCGACTACCTTCCGTCGATCTTTCCACGGCTGGGCCGCATGCTGTTCCACGGGGTCGCGGTACGGCCCGGGAAGCCGACACTCGCCGTTCGGGTGGGACGGAAGGTCGTCGTCGGGATGCCGGGACACCCGACTTCGTGCCTCCTGAACGGCTACTGGCTCCTTCTCCCGGTCCTCCGGCGGCTGGCCGGAATCCCGGGGAGGGCGTGGACCGTCGGCTCGGTGCGACTCGCCCGGTCGTACGACCCGCCGACCCCCGGCTTCTCGACCGTGATCCCGTTGCGGATCGAGCACGGCCGGGGGTATCCGACGTTCCACGATTCCTCCGCGATCACGAGCCTCGCGGGCGTCCACGCCTTCGCGCTCGTCGACAGCCGCCACCGGCCGCTTGCACGCGGGACCGAGGTCGAGGTCCACTACCTGCCACCGCCCCTGGGCGACGCTTCCTCGCCGTAGCCGGCCCGGCGGCCGCGCGAACCCTGCCGCTAAAGGCTATCATCCAGCCGACCCATGGCACATCGATGCGCGACCGGTACGGCCGGGACGTCACCGACCTCCGCATCTCGCTCACCCAGCGGTGCAATCTCAAGTGCGTCTTTTGCCACATGGAGGGCCAGCCGGTCTCCACCGAGGAGCTGGGCGTCGCGGACCTCACGAGGATCGTCCGCGCGGCGGCGCGGGCCGGCATCGACCGGGTCAAGCTCACGGGAGGGGAACCGACGCTTCGGAGCGATATCGTCGAGATCGTGGCGGCGCTGCGGCCGCACATGCAGGAGCTCTCGATGACCACGAACGGGCTCCGGCTGGAGGCGCTCGCCGCCCCTCTACGGGCCGCCGGCCTCGAGCGCGTGAACATCAGCCTCCCGAGCTTGGACCGGGCGACCTACCGAGAGCTCACGGGGGTCGACGGCGTCGACCGGGTCCTCCGCGGTATCCGTGCCGCGGGCGCGGCCGGGCTCGCGCCGATCAAGCTCAACGTCGTGGCGTTGAACGGCAGCAACGACGACAAGGCCTCCACCGCGGCGCTCCTCGCGCTCGCGAAGGAGACCGGCGCCTGGCTGCAGGTCATCGAGTTCGAGAACGTGAGCGGGCGGGTCGACCCGGAGGTCTACCGTCAGTTCCACTCGGAACTCGGACGTCTGAGCGCGGACGCCGCGCAGCGCGCGTTCCGCACCGACCGGAATCGACTGCACGGCCGGCCCCAATACACGTTCGCGAGCGACGGCGCGCCGGTCACGGTCGAGGTCGTGCAGCCGGTCGAGAACCCCGCCTTCTGCATGGCGTGCCACCGCCTCCGAGTCACCTCCGACGGACAACTCAAGGGCTGCCTCATGACAAATCGCGGGCTGGTCGACCTTCGCGAGCTGCTGCGGGCGCCCGATGCCGACCGCGCGCTCGACCGTGCCTTCGAGCTCGCCATCGCGACCCGACAGCCGTACTTCGTAGGGCCGGAGACTCCCGCCCCCAGTCGGGCGGAGCCGGCCACGTGGGCGCACGAAGGGATCGCGTTACCCATGATCTCGTCGCCGTAGTCCGATCGGATTTCCGGCACCGCCCAACTCATTATCGAACGTACCCTCTCAATCGGGGCTCCGTCCCCATTGGCCGCCTTCGGCTGGGCGAGGTTGCCAGAGCGCGGGAAAGTATCCGGCTAGTGCTTGGATCCCATGTACTGCCGAGATTCCCGGGCGAGGCTCAACCACGTCGCGTGGCGGTCGGGTCCGACCGCAACGTACTCCTTGAGTGGTTTCCCCGTGCCGGGGTGCCACGGCTTCCCCAAGCCTCGCGCGATCAACTCCTGGACGCGGCTCGGAGGTAGCTTCAGGACGAGGGCGCCGGAACCGTCCAAGAGCCCGAACATCTTGCGTCCTACGAAGAGGGACCCGGTCCCAAACCCCTCGCGATGGGGGGAGTCGGCACCTCCGGCGCCGGCGAGCTGCCGGGACAACCTCGCAAAGTGTGCGGCGGAGTCCTTGGGGGCGACGCCCATGCTCGATCCGACGAATCCTCAGGCGACTCCAACGTTAACGATTCCCATTTCCCCGAGGGAGGGGCCGCCGTTCTTCGGCTACGGTCGAGCCAAGGCATGGCTCGCACTCGGGCTCCCGTAGACCTTAGGCTCCGGATTCGCTCCGGGGGCCATGGGCCGTCGGGCGCTCCGGGTCGCGGTGCTCACGATCGAGGGGACGAACTGCGACCGGGAGCTGGTCGTCGCCATGCGCGCGCTCGGGACGGCGCCCGAGGTCGTTCATCTCAAGCAGCTCGAGGGGCGGGATGTTCCCCCCGGGCTGGAACGCCGCCTCTCCGAGTTCGACGTCCTGCTCATCCCCGGCGGGTTCTCGGGCGGTGATTACGTGCGGGCGGGCGCGATCTTCGCGGCCCGCCTTCGCGCGTCGCTGAGGGCGGAGTTGGAGGAGTTCGTGCGGGACGGCCACCTCGTGGGCGGCATCTGCAACGGGTTCCAAGTCCTGACCGAGCTCGGGTTGCTGCCGGGCCGCAAGGGCGGGGTCCTCGGATCACCCGAAGCCGCCCTGATGTCGAACGAATCCGGGCACTTCGAATGCCGCCCGACGTACATCCGGTGGGACGGGGGGAACTTCGTACCGCTCCGGAAGACCCCCAAGGGCTCGCTCTTCATGTTTCCCGTCGCCCATGCCGAGGGCAAGCTCGTGCTGGCCGACGGTAACCGCCGACTCAAAGCCCTCGCGAACTCCGGTCAGGTCCTCTTCCGGTGGTCCGCCCCCGACGGAAGCTCCGCCGAGTACCCCTGGAATCCGAACGGGTCGATCGGTGACGTCGCGGGTCTCACGAATCCGGAGGGGAACGTCTTCGGGTTGATGCCCCACCCCGAGCGCCATTTCTTCCGGATCCAGGCCCCCGATTGGACCCGGAGCGGTCCCGCGGACGGCCCCGGGGACGGGCAACGGTTCCTCGCGGCCGTCGTCGAGCACGCGGAGTCGCTCCGGTAGTCGGGCGCTGCTGCGGGGCGAACGCCTCCCTAGGAGGCAGACGGAGCCTCCACACCGCGAGAACTTCGCCCCCGAGCGCTCGACGTCGGACGACCGACCGCTGACCGCCGGCGCTTCGCCACCGGCGCGTGACCTGCCGACGTCCGAGCTCGCGCTGACGGGACGAGACGACCACAAACGCCTCGCCGGTCGGCGTCAGATGCTCGGGCAGAGAATCCACGATCCGCGACGTGGTCCGCCAACCGTCCGGCCCGCCATCGAGCGCGAGGTTGTGACGGGGGTCCGGGTCCCGTTCATTGGGGCGGGTCGGAAGGTAGGGGGGATTCGCCAGGATCCGGTCGAACCGACGGAGGCCGGAAGCCAGGTCGGTCCGGACGACCTCGAGGTCGAGCGATCCTCGGCGAGCCGCATCGCGCACGAACCGCAACGCCTCGAGGTTCCGGTCGGTCGCGACGACGCGCGATCCCGCCCGCGCCGCCGTCAGGCTCGCCCGCCCCGCGCCGCAGCCGATCTCGAGAAGAAGTTGACCGGGTGCGACCGTCGCGAACGGGAGAAGGAGCTCCGTATCCTCCCGCGGCGGGTACACGCCCGCCGGAACCGGCCCCGTGAGCGAATGTCGCACGGGTGAAGTCCCGGAGCCGCGCAGTTTCTTATCTCTCGCGTCCATGTCAGCCCCGGAGATTTTGCTTCATGCCTCGCCGTCCGGTCGCCCCGGTAAAAATCGGAATCACCGGGCTTCCGGGGTCGGGGAAGACGCAGACGCTGCTCCGGATCATCCAGCTCCTCGAGCAGGAAGGGATCAAGGTCGGGGGCATGGTGACCGAACCGATCGTGGAGAAGCACCGGCGCGCGGGGTTCCAGATCACGAACTGGCTCACGAAGGAATCCGAGGTGTTCGCCCACGAGTCGATCAAATCCCGCGTCCGCTCCGGGAAGTACGGGGTCAACCTTGCGGCGCTCGAGGGCTTGGGGTCGCGGTCGCTCCTGGAGGCCCGCGAGACCGCCGACGTCATCGTCATCGACGAGGTCGGGAAGATGGAGGTCGAGAGCGACGCCTTCACCAAGACCGTCATCGAGACGCTCGACACGGAGAAGTCGATCGTGATGACGCTTCATAAGAAGTCCCGCAATCCGCTCCTGCAGGACATCCGGCGGAGGGACGAACTACGGCTGCTCGAGGTGACGCCGGTGAACAAGAACCTGCTCGCGATCAAGATCGTCCGCCTCCTGACCGGCCGGGCCCACTAGCCCTCCCCCCGCTGGGTCGCGAAGGCGCCACCGACTTTCACCGACCGGCGTCCACGAACGTTCGCGGACCCGGCCGGCGCCGGGCGGTGTTCTACAATCCGGCGATGGAGCTCGATCGGGATGTCGCCGTCGCGGTGGCCCGCGCCTCGCTCCCGACCGGACGCGCGCGGCGAGGGTGGGACATGCTCTCGGCCACCGGGATCCGGGGGTTGCGCGTCCTCCACGAAGGCGGGGGGTTTCATCCGATGGTCCTCAGCGAGCGGGACGGGCAGGCGATCGACGTCCTTCGGGAGAATGCGGCGAGGTACCGGGAGGAAGGCGCCGCCGTGGTTCGCTTGGATGCACAACGTCCCGTGTCGCGCGGAGGGTTCGATTACGTCGACCTCGACCCGTTCGGCTCCCCGGTCCCGTTCATCGAGTCGGCGTTGGCGGCCGTCGCCGACGACGGCCTCCTCGCCGTCACCGCGACGGACCTACCGGTGCTGGCCGGGGCCAACCGCGCGGCCTGCGAGCGCCGGTACGGTGCGCGGCCCCTTCGCGGACGTCTCGGGCCGGAAGGCGGCCTTCGCATCCTCCTGGCCTACCTGGCTGGGGCGACCCGACGGACCGGTCGGCGGCTCGTCCCGCGACTCGCGTACGTGTTGGGGCATCACCTCCGCTGTTACGTGACGGTGACCCGCCACGACGCCGCGACACCGGACCCCGTAGGATGGATCGGGGATTCGACGTGGGAGGGTCCGCGGCTGCCCCCGGGTCCGGCCGTGGGACCGCTCTGGGTCGGTCCGCTGTTCGATCCGGATTGGGTGGCGCGTCTGGCTCCCCCGTCGACCGCCGCCCGCCCGCGCGAGCTCACGCATCTCCTCGAGCGTTGGAAGGCGGAGGCGACGGTTCCCTCGGTCCTCTTCTACGAGCCGAACGAGATCGCGGGGAACCTCGGGCTGCGCTCGCCCCCGGCCCTCGCACCGCTCCTGCAAGCTCTTGAGGCAGCGGGGTACGCGGCGGTGCGCTCTCACGTTCGGCCGAGCGCCTTCCGCACTTCGGCGCCCCGACCGGTCGTGGAATCGGTCGCCCGCTCGGTGGCCGTTCCTTAGTCCCAAAACGCGCGGGTCCGCGCATAGCTCCGCTCGGCCCGCAAAATTTCGGTGAGCAACTCGTCGTCGCTACGGTAGAGGCGAGCGAGGAGCCGCCGCGCCGTATCCGGCCCGATCCCCCGGGCGGCCAGACACAGGAGCGCCCGCTCCCCGTAGTGGGCGAGCAGCTCGGCCGAAGTGTACGCCTGGCGGACGAGCGCCTCGATCGACCCGACCTTGCGTCCGGCCGTCTTTCGTCCCTTCCACTTCGCCTTCGCGTACCGCGCCAACCGGTCGACCTCGTCCGTGCGCCGAGGGGAGAGCACGGCCGAGAGCGCACCGTGGCAGATCCGGCAGAGGCTACCGCCTTCCGTCCGGTACCGGGCCGCGGTCGTCGTCCGGGTGAACCCGCAGCGCAGGCACACGAGCGTCAGGGGTTCCTGGCGGAGGCGGTCCCCGACCGCCTTGAGGAGCGTCGGCGGCGGGACGTCGGGGAGCTCCCTCCACCGGAGCCGCGCGAGCGGGAGGTCGCTCCACGGGTTCGGCGGGGTCAGGTGGACCTCGATCTCCCCGCGCTCGAGGCGCTCGAGAACGAGGCGCGCGTGTCCGAGGTCGAACCGGTCGTGGAGCGTCTTCTCGAGCACCTCTTCGCCCAGCGGCGTCGTGCGGGAGCGGTCGAGGAGCGGCTCCAGGTTCCGGAGGTTTCTCGGGTCCGCGGAGGGCGGCAGGATCCCGAGCTTCCGGGCGACGGTGAGGAACACCCACCGGTAGTCGAGGCCGCTCGGAACGAGCCGCTCGACGAGCCCATCGAGCGTCGCGGGCGGGATCGCGAGGCAGTCCCGTACCGTCGCCCCGTCCACCGCGATCGGTAGCCCCAGGACAATCCACGTAGGCTCGACGGTCACGACGTCGACGCGGGAGCCGAGCCGCGCCGTGAGCAGTCCGGCGGCCGCGAGAGCGAGCGTATCGTTGGTCCGGGTGCCGAAGCACGCCCCGACGATCGCCAACCGGCCCGAGACGGTGATGGTGATGCGCCGGTCGTCGGGGAGGATGGCCGGGCCGGGGAGCTGGGCGAACCGAGCCTCCAGGTGGGTCCGCGCCGCCGCGTCGAGGGGGTAGTGGGCCACGTCGCGTTCCCGGCGCAGTCGGCCAATTTCCTGCGCGACGTCGAACGGGACCGGAAGGTCCTCCCCCACCCAGCGTGGCTCCTGCCCGATCTCCGCGACGGTCTCGACGAGCAGCTCTTCGTCCCGGAACTCGACGACCTTCCAGGTCCGGCCGTGGAGGAGGAAGATCATCTCCGGCTGTGCCAAGATCTGGGTGAGGACGAACCGCTCGTCGAGCGTCCCGATGATCCGGCGGGTCGCCATGTCGCGGAGGCGGTAGGTCCGCTCGTCCGGGATCAGCGAGAGCGTCGAATAGAACCGGTGCAGGGTGCCGCGGCCGGAAACCAGCCGGTGGGCCTCCTCGCGGAGGAGGCCGATCTCCTCGAGGTAGGTCAGCAGGGCATCCCACTCGGCGTCCTGGAGCTCCCGGGCCGGCTCGGCGCGGCGGAACTGGTCGCGGAGCTTCACCCGGTCGATGCTCCCCTCGGCGCGGAGGGTGGCGAGAATTTGTTGTGCGACCGCGAGGCGGTTGCGGGTGCGCCAGCGCGTCGGCTCGATCTCGCCGTGCGTGGCCCGTCGCGCGAGCACGGCGGCTTCCTCCACGTCCTCGTCATCGAGGGCGATCACCGCGCCGCGGACCTCCCGGTCGACCCGGTGCCCGCTACGTCCGACGCGCTGCAGAAGGCGTCCCGCCTGATGGGGCGAGCCGAACTGCAGCACAAGGTCGACCGCGCCGATGTCGATCCCGAGCTCGAGGGAGGAGGTGGCGACGAGGGCGCGAAGCTCACCGTTCCGGAACGCCCGTTCGGCCTCCTCCCGCACCTCGCGCGAGAGCGACCCGTGATGCACCGCGACCGGTAGGTCGGGGGCCAAGCGTCGCAACCGGGCCGATAGACCTTCCGCGGTCGGTCGCGTGTTGACGAAGATCAGCGTCGTCCGGTGGCTCCGGACCTCTTCTTCGACCGTGCGAAGTCCGGCCAAGAGCACGGGGTCGGCCTTCAATTCCGCCACGAGCGCGGGGGGAAGCGGGGGCCGGTCGACGCGGGGCAGCTTCACCTCGATCGCGATGCGGCGTGGTCGTCGGGCCGTCAGAACCTCGACCCGCCGCGGCCGCGGGGAGAGGAAGCGGGCGACCTCCTCGGGGTTTCCCACGGTCGCCGAGAGACCGACCCGCCGCACGGGGCGACCGACGAACTCGTCGAGCCTTTCCAGCGTGAGCGCGAGCTGGGCGCCCCGGTCGGAGGGGGCAAGTTCGTGGACCTCGTCGATGACGACCGCCCGGACGTTGCGCAGGCCCTCGCGCAGCTTCCGCCCGACGAGCAACAGCTGGAGGGTTTCCGGCGTCGTGAGGAGCAGGTCCGGGGGGCGTTTCGATTGGCGCAGACGCTCCGCGGGCGGGGTATCCCCATGGCGCACGGCGGCCCGGAGACCGATCTCCCCGACGAGCTCGACCAGGCGGTGCTCCAGGTCCCGGTTGAGCGCCCGGAGCGGGGTCACGTAGAGCAGGCTCACGGGCGGGGACGGGTCCTTGAGCTGGCGGGAGAGCAGCGGCAGGAGCGCCGCCTCGGTCTTCCCGGTGCCCGTGGGGGAGATCAGCAGCGCATCGGTCGATTCGTGGAGGAGCGGGACGGCGAGCTTCTGGATCTCGGTCGGCTCGACCCAACCGCGACGGCGGATCGCCTCGAGCAGGCGGCCGTGCAGACGTTCGAGCCCGGCGACGGATTCGGTGGGCACACGCGACGGAGGGCATCGGGGGAACGATAAGCCGTCGGGGGGAGCGCGTTACGCCCAGGTTCTCACGCGGTCGGGCCTGGCTCGAGGTCGAGCGCCCGCAGGCCGAGGCTCTCGACCATCGGACGGCCGAACGTCCGACCCGGGAACCCCGTGACCAGGATCTCCGCCAGGATCCCGACGCGTCCCCAGACGAGGTGGCCCCCCACCACCGCGTGCGTCGGGGTCCCCAAGCTCGCGTGAAGATGCACCGACGGGCGCCCGTCGGCGACGGCGATCGAACCGCCCAGCGACAGAAGCTCGTGCGGGGTCGCCAGTTCGCGCGTCGCGTACTCCCTTCCGTTCCAGAAGCCGATCGAGGCGGAACCGAGCATCCCGATCCCCATGACGACGGCGCCCGCCCGAATCCCGGCCGTATCGGCCAGCGCGCCGAGTTGCGTGTGCAGATCCTCCCCCTCGGCCAGTCGAACCATCCACCGATTGCCGTCGTGGGCGACCTGCATGTTCGCGCGAACGAACGCCCCGCCTATCTCGGTTGCGACGGGAGCGGAGGGAATCGGAGCAACGGTTTTCCCGCGGTCGGAATACGGCCGCGGATGGCGAACCCGGCGCGACCCCGGCCCGTGGGCGCCCGGGGTTCGCCCCGGGAGCTGCGGCGGTGGATCGGGCGCGACGGCCGGGCGCTCGTCGCGCTCTCCGGCGGCGTCGACTCCGCGGTGGTGGCCGCCCTCACGCACGCCGCGCTCCCCGGTCGCTCGGTCGCCGTCACCCTCGCGGGCGTCGCGGTCGCCTCCCGGGAGGTCGAGCGGGCCCGCCAGGTGGCGACCGCGATCGGCATCGAGCATGTCGTGCTACCGGTCGATCCGCTGGCGGTCGCTGGGTACCGTGAGAATCCCGCGGACCGGTGCTACTTCTGCCGGTCGACCGAATCCACGACCTTCCACCGCTGGGGGGCGGCGCACGGTATCGCGCAGTACCTCGATGGGGTTCAGGTCGACGACCTCGGGGACGACCGCCCCGGCATCCGCGCGATGGACGAGGCGGGATTCCGCCACCCCCTGGTGGCGGGAGGCTGGCACAAGGCGGACGTTCGACGGTACGCCCGCCGGCGCGGGCTTCCGAACGCCGACCAGCCGTCCGACGCCTGCCTCGCGTCGCGCATCCCGCACGGTCAGCCGGTCACCGCCGAACTCCTCGCCCGGGTCGAATCGGCCGAGGCGTGGATGGAACAGCAGGGGTTCCGCCGGGTGCGGGTTCGCGTCCGGGGTGGGGCCGCCCGCGTCGAGGTCGACCCGGACGAGGTCCCCCGCTTGACCGGGGGAGCGATGGCGGCGACGGTCACCACCGAACTGCAACGGCGCGGATTCGATGCGGTGGTCCTGGATCCGGTCGGCTACCGTCCGCGGGCGGGGGCGTGAACGGTGGCCGCCGCTGCGTCGCGCTCCCAACCGGCGTCGTCGCGGCGCCTGCAGGGGCGCTTCCAGCTCGAGACGGAACTCGTCCCGCAAGGGGATCAGCCGAAGGCGATCGCCGAAGCGGTCGAGCGCCTTCGGACGCCCGAGAAGTACGTCACGCTCCTCGGCGTCACGGGGTCCGGCAAGACGTTCACGATGGCGCACATCGTCGCGCAGCTGCAGCGCCCGACGATCGTCATCTCACCCAACAAGACGTTGGCCGCGCAACTGGTGAGCGAGTTCCGGGCCCTGTTCCCGCGCAACGCCGTCGAGTACTTCGTGAGCTACTACGACTACTACCAGCCGGAAGCGTACGTCCCGCAGACGGACCTCTACATCGAGAAGGACGCCTCCATCAACGAGGAGATCGAGAAACTCCGCCACCGGGCGACGCAGGCGCTCATGACGCGGCGCGACGTGCTCATCGTCGCCTCGGTGAGCTGCATCTACGGGTTGGGCTCGCCCGAGGACTACGGCGCGAACGTCCTGCACTTGAAGCGGGACGAGGAGCTCGGCCGCCGGGCGTTCATCGAGCGCCTGATCCGGATGCGCTACCAGCGCAACGATATCGAGCTCAAGCGCGGGCGCTTCCGCGTCCGCGGCGGGACGCTCGACCTCCTGGGCGCCGGCGACTCGCTCCACCGGATCGTCTTCGACGGCGACCGCGTGGAGAGCATCACCGAGCTCGACAAGGTCACGCAGGAGGAACGGCGCGAGATCGACGAGCTCGTCGTCTTTCCCGCGACCCACTTCCTGAGCGCGGACGAGAAGCTCGAGCGGATCCTCGCCGAGATCAACCAGGAGAAGGAGGCCCGCGTCGCCGAACTGATAGCGCAGGAGAAGATCGTGGAGGCGCAGCGCCTGCGCGGACGCACGGATTACGACCTCGAGATGATCCGCGAGACCGGCTACACCGGAGGGATCGAGAACTACTCCCGGTACTTCGCGGGCCGCAAGCCGGGCGAGCCGCCGTACACGCTGCTCGACTTCTTCCCCGACGACTTCCTCGCCTTCGTCGACGAGTCGCACGTCACGATTCCGCAGCTCGAGGGGATGTACAAGGGCGACCGGAGCCGGAAGGACAACCTCGTCGACTTCGGCTGGCGGCTCCCCTCGGCGCGCGACAACCGACCGCTCAAGTTCCCGGAGTTTCTGGGCAAGGTCCCGCAGGCGGTGTTCGTCTCCGCCACCCCCGGCCCGTTCGAGCGGAAGGTCTCCCGGGGCGTGGTCGAGCAGATCATCCGGCCCACCGGCCTCGTCGACCCCGAGATCGAGGTCCGGCCGCTGAAAGGTCACATCGAGAACCTCGTCGGCGAGCTTCGTTCCGTCATCGCCCGCGGAGACCGCGCGCTCGTCACCACCCTCACCAAGTCGACGTCGGAGGAGCTGGCGAGCTATCTCGCGAACCTGGGATTCAAGGTCCGCTACCTGCACTCGGACGTCGAGACGCTCAAGCGGATCGAGATCCTCCGCGACCTTCGGCTCGGCGAGTTCGACATCCTCGTCGGCATCAACCTCCTCCGGGAAGGCCTCGACCTCCCGGAGGTGAGCTTGGTCGCGATCCTGGACGCCGACAAGGAAGGCTACCTTCGGAGCGAGACGTCCCTCATCCAGACGTCCGGCCGTGCCTCGCGCAACGTCATGGGCCGGGTCATCCTCTACGCCGACAAGGTGACGGGCTCCATGCAGCGGGCGATCGCGGAGATGGCCCGGCGACGCGAGGTCCAGGTCGCGTACAACCGGGAGCACGGGATCGTCCCCGAATCGATCCGGAAGGAGATCCGGTCCCTGCTCGAACCGGACGCGGAGGCGGCGTCCGGGGAGCTCTCGACCTCGCGGATGGGACCGAAGTGGCAGCAGCGCCTGCCGTTGCTCCTGGCCAACCTCGAAGAGGAGATGCGCATCGCGGCCGAGCGGCTCGATTTCGAGGAGGCGGCCCGGATCCGGGACCGCATCCGCGACCTGGAACGTCAGCTCAAGGTCGCCGTCGCCGCGCACGCCGGGCGGGGCCGCGGCGCGAAGGCAGCGGAATCGTGACGGGGGTGCCCCGTGCCGCGGCGTCCGGCCGCCTTTCGGCCCCCCACGCTCCCGCGACGATCCGGAAAGGGCTCGCCGGCCTCCGCCGCCGAGCGGAGGTCACGGAGCTCCTCTTCCTCTACGAATGCACGACCGCCCCCCCGACGCGGCTCCGCCCGATCGCCGACCTCCTCGGGGTCACCGTCCAGGCCGCGTCCCACGCCTACCGCGCTCTCGCCCGCCGGGGCCTCGTCGAGAGCCGGGATGGCCGGTATCGACCGACGGTCGCCGGCGTCGACTGGCTCCACTCGCGCTTGGGCGACGTCCAGGACGATCTCGTCGAGCGGCTGCGCCGGCTCCGCGTCATCCGAAGTTGTCGGGCTCTGGCCCCATCCCCGCTGCGGGCGGGGGAGCCCGTGACCCTGACCCTCGAACACGGGCTGCTCACGGCCCGTCCCGGGGCGACCGGCTCCTCGACCGGGCGGGCCCGGGCCGCCGCGCGTCCGGGAGCGCTCGTCGAGGTCGACGACCTCGAAGGAATCGTTCCCCTGGCGCCGGGCCGCGTCGATGTGCTTGTGGTCGATCCCCAGCGCGTCGACGATCCTCGACTCCTGGCGCGGATCCGTCCCTGGGTCGCTCCCCGCCACGACGGGATCCTGGCCGCCGTCGGGCTGGAAGCCTACCACCTCGCGCGGCGCGCCACCTCCGAACCGATCCAGCGATTCGGTGTCGGGGCGGCGAGTCGAGAGGCGTCCCGCCTCGGGATCTCGACGACCGTCTTCGTCAGCGCGCCGGAGCTTCCTCGGCTTCTCGCGGACCTGGGGGAGGCGGATGATCCGCCGCTGAACGTCCGCTCGCTGCTACCCGACGCTCCGGATCGCGTCCGCCACCGGCGGGTCTCGGGCCCGAAGGGTTCGGGCGCGTAGGAGCGCCAACAGTTCGTCGACCCCCTGAACGGGGGATGCGCCCCGCGCGAGGAGGTCGTTGATGATCGGCGTCACGCGCCCGGCGGCGAAATCCCGCAACGTCCAGGGCGGCTGGACGAACAGGATGACCGGGGGAGAACCGGGTCCCAGACCCGCAACGTCTTCGAGGTTCCCCAAGTTCGAGGGTCCCACCGCGAACGGCGTGATCACGATCGCCGTCGCCGCGAGCATGAACCGGCGGTTCTCGGCCCGCACCTCGTCGCTCAGCGGCGCGAACGGCATCTCGGCGGCGAACGGTACCCCCAGGCTCTGGGCCGCTTCGCTGTCGGAATCCAGGAGGTTCAGCGCGCCGGCGGTGACGCGGAACCCCTCGTCGACGAGCCGTTGCAAGGTGCTGACCGCGGCCCCGCCCCCGCCCAGGACGTGGATCGGGCCGGGGCGCGCCGTCGCCGACCCGGCCTCGGGCGGGATCGCGGGAGGAAGTCGAGGGACGAGGAACGGCAGACCCGTCCGGGCATCGTGTCGAAGATCGGCGGTCACGCCCCACACGTCCCGCAGCAGCGTGGGGGAGAGGACGGCGCTGGGGGGACCGAGCGCCACGAGCCGTCCGTGGTCGAGGACCGCGATCCGGTCGGCGTACCGGGCCGCCAGGTTGAGGTCGTGCATGGCGGTGACGACGGTGCGACCCTCCCCGCGGGAGAGCGCGCGGATGCGGTCGAGCAGGTCGAGCTGGTGGCCGATGTCGAGGCTCGACGTGGGTTCATCCAGGAGGAGGATCGGGGTGTCCTGCGCGAGGGCGCGCGCGAGCAGGGCCCGCTGGCGCTCGCCGCCGCTGAGTTCGAGGATCCCCGCATCCGCCCGGTCCGTGAGGTCGACGGCGGCGAGGGCGTCGCGCACGCGCACCGCGTCGTACGCATTCTCCCGTTCGAAGCCGCCGATGTGCGGGTGCCGACCGTAGAGGACGTACTCCAACAGGGGAACGTTGTCCATCGGGGCCTCGGACTGAGGGACCCAGGCGATCCGCCGCGCTCGCTCCCGACGGGCGAGTCCCCCCACGTCGGTGCCGCCGACGCGGATCGTCCCACGTTCCGGGGTCACCAGCCCCAGGACCGATTTCAGCAAGGTCGTCTTGCCCGAACCGTTCGGTCCGGTCAGCGCCAGCACCTCGCCGGCCTCGACCCGGAGCGAGAGACCCCGCAACGCCGGTCGGTCGCCGTACCCCACCACGAGGTCGTCGACCTCGAGGGTGAGCCCCCCGTCCATCCGGCTACCGCCCCCCGGTTCCTTGGCGTCGCTTCCGCTGCAGGAGGTAGAGAAAGAACGGAGCCCCGGCGAACGCCGTGAGGACGCCGACGGGCAGGACGGTCTGGGGAAGGATGGTTTGGGCGAGGTCCGAGGCCCCCAGCAGGAAGATCCCTCCGACCAGGGCGGATCCGGGGAGGACCACTCGATAATCCGGACCGAAGATCCGCCGTACGATGTGCGGGGAGATGAGGCCCACAAAGCCGATGACCCCGGTAAAGGCCACCGCGAATCCGGTGGCGAGTGAGGCGAGGAGGATGAGGCGGGTGCGGACCCGCGCGACCTCGACCCCGAGGCTGAGGGCGACCTCGTCTCCGAGCTGGAGCACGTTCACTTCCCGGCTGGCGACCACCAGGAGGGAGCCCGCCACGAGGAGGCCGCCGAACGCCACCCCCACCCGGTCCCACGTGGCGCCGGTCAGCCCCCCGAGCAGCCAGAAGCTGACCTGGAGGCTCCCGAACGGATTGTAGAGGAGCATGAGAGAAAGGACGCCCGAGAGCAGGTAGCTCAGAGCGACCCCGCTCAGGAGCAGGGTTTCGACCGAGCCTAACCGTCCTCCGGCGATCGCCAGGATCGCCGCGCCGGTGACCACCGCCCCCAGGAAAGCGAACAATGGGAGGGTGATGTTCGACTCCCGCAATCCGATATTGAAGACGTAAAGCCCCGCAGCTCCGACCGCCGCCCCGGCCGACAGCCCGAACAGGTACGGGTCGGCGAGTGGATTCCGGAAAACGCCTTGGAGCGTCCCGCCCGCGAGGCCGAGCGCGGCGCCCGCGATCAAGGCGAGCAAGACGGCGGGGACGCGAAGATCCCACACGATCGCGGTGAACGCCGCGCACCGGAACGCCGGCACCGTGCCGGCGCAGGGCGAACTGAACACCGCACCGTTCGAGGCCTGGTGGAGCAGGATCGCCGCGACCACCCGGAACGGGATCGGGACGGTGCCGACGAAGAACGATGCGAGCGTAAGGAATGCCATCGTGGCCACGGTCGAGGCGAGGAGCCACCCCCCGAAGCGACGCCGACCCAAACGGTCGCCGACCCCCGGTGCACCCGCGGCCGGCACCGCCCAACCCACCGGTCGTTAGCTGTGCGCGCTGGGATGCAGGAGACCGATGAGATCGGGGAGCCCGACGAGGACCGTGGTGGGGCCGGGCTCGGTGATCAACGTCGAATCGATCGCGTACGCGTGACCGCTCTGGACCGCGGTGAAGCTCGACCAGTCCGGTCCCTGGGCGTACAGGGTCAGATCGATCCCGAAGCCGGTCCCATAGACGATCAAGCTCGGGGCGGCGAGCAGGACCTGGGAACCGGAGAGCTCCGGCCAGGGGATGGTCACGTTCGCGGAGATGCTCGAGCCCCCCGCGAGTTCCGCGAGCGACTGTCCGAACGTGCCCGGCCCGAACGTCCAGTAGCCGGGCGCGGTACTGCCGACCGGATTGACCGCGTAGGTCAGGAGAAGGCTGGGTAGCTGCGCGTCGTTGTACGAGAGATTGGCGTCGAGCACCGAGACGTTCCCGAGCTCCCGCTGCATGGAGGCAACGAGAGTAGGTCCGAGGGAACCCGTCGGGAAGAGCGACATCAGGAGCTGGACATCGGTCACGATCCCCGAGACCGAGACGGGCTGCAGCATGATCACGGGGATGTGGAGCGTGTTCGCGATCTCCTGGACCGCGCTCACGGAGACGATCGTCGATGAGAGGACCAGAGTGGGCGAGAGGTTCACGAGCGCCTCGCTGTTGAGCGGGCTCACCTGGACGCACATCGCGGAGGTGAGGTGCCACGCCGCGGTCTGGCTCGCATCGTAGTCGGCCGAGAGACCCCCGAACGCCGGACTGGAGCAGTCGACCCCGACGAGGCGGTCACGGAGACCCAGCCGCACGAGGGAGTCGACGATGCTCGGGGAGAGGGCGACGACCCGGGAGGGATTCGACGGCGCGGTGACGGTCCGCCCCAGGTCGTCGGTGACGGTCACCGCGGAAGCGCCCGGGTGGGTCGCCGACGGCCGAAGTTCGAAGTAGGCGGCCGTCGCCCCGATCGCCCCCCCTGCGACGACCAGCGAGATCACGGCAACGAGGGCGAGCGATACTTGGCGCGACGCGCCGGGCACGGCTCCATTCAACGACATTGGATTCCAGGCAAACAAGGTTTCAGATAAACATTTCGAGAACGATTCGCGCCGAGGGCGGACGTTCCGCGGGCTCCCCGTCCGGGGAACAAAGGATATCTTCCGGGCTCCTCCCGGGCGCTCGGGGGAGCATAGGCTAATCTGGTAGACCAGCGGGCTCCAGTCAGGTTTGCCGCAAGGCGATCCTGCGAAGTTGGGTCTGCGGAGGACCGCCCGGCGCGGTCCGATGACGATTGACTGGAGCGCGCGGAGAGACCCGCATATGGGGGTTCAAATCCCCCTGCTCCCACCACTCTCCGAACTGCGGTGGATCCGAACTTCTCGGGTGGCGATGCTTTCCATACCGCCCACCCGACCCTCAACGTCCCAGAACCCCGTCTCACGGTTACCCAGATTTGTACGACAAACACCGACACGTTCCAATACGCGGAGTGACTACTCACCATCGGAAGCGAGGGGGGCGCGTCCCGTTTACATGCGGTTCTCGGGACAGCGCCCCCCTCGCGGCCACCTCAGGCCGCCGTTCTCCGTGGGGCGCACGACGCGCCCTCGAGCCTCGTCGAGCCCCGGCATCTACCTCCGGAGGTCGACGGAAGCCATTCTTGCCCTAGTCCGCCGAGCGTAGCATGCCCGGCCTCGGCCCTGGGGTCCCCGAGTGGATCTCGCCCCGCATGACGCGGGGGCCTTGCAATATTTGGATCTGGGGTGACGCTCGCCTCGCCGTCAACCGCGCCGCCTTCGAAGTGGTGCACCGCGTGCAGGCGCGCTACGCCTGGATCGACATCGGAAGTTCCGGTGACGACGTCGATCCGGAGGATCCGTCGCGGAACGGGCTGGTTCCCGACACCATGTTGTACCGAACGATCCCCCCGGCCGACCTCGAGCCGTCGCACGCCCTCGCGAACCTGGCGATGTGGTCGGTCGTCCGTGCCGATGAACCGATCGAGGTCCTCCATCCTCTCATGGATTTCCTCCGCCTCCCCCAGCTCCTGCAGGAGATCATCGGGAACGCACCGAGCGAAGGTCACCCGGCGGTCTTCGTGGTGGCGAACGCCGACCGCCTTATCGCGTTCTACCCCGACGACGACGCGAGCTCGCAGCCGATCCTCGACGTGTGGAAGCGCGAGCGGCTCACGGCCGTCGTGACACTGCTCGATCATCCTCGGAAGGACCGGTTCCTCTACGACTACGTCTTCGAAGTGCGTTCGAAGGATTCCGCGAGCTGGCGGGACGCCCGCATCCTGTGCGAGAAGGCCCCGGCCGACCAGGGATTCCGGATGGGGGTGCCGCTCCGGGCCTTTCCCGGTTGATCGGCGCTCGATACGGGTCGGCCAGAGGTTCGGCGCCGGGCCCGCCCCGTCGCGGATCGGCCTTCGGTCGGAGGCAGGAACGGAGATGAGAGGCCCGCCCTTCCGGGCGCCGATGCCCTACATCGAGTACGACGAAGTGGAGGCCGTCTGCTCCGATTGCGGGATGACGTTCCGATCGGGCGATGCGCTGGACTCCCACCGCGTCAAGGTGCACGCTGCCGCCGGCGGCGATGACGCGCCGGCCGCGCCACGTCGGCCACCGCTCCGGTGCGACCCGTGTCAGAAACTCTTCAACTCGCCGGCGGCGTTCCGCGACCACAATCGAATCGTCCATCGACGTTGACCTCGACGGAGCGGTCGATTCCCCTTCGGGCGTCGAAACGCCGCCCC
This sequence comes from Thermoplasmata archaeon, assembly GCA_022749895.1. GTDB lineage: Archaea > Thermoplasmatota > Thermoplasmata > Lutacidiplasmatales > UBA184 > Lutacidiplasma. The sequence continues at coordinate 57,719 of JAKIWS010000002.1, read as the reverse complement.
GGTGGCCTCGAAATGGCCGCGCGCCGGTCCCCCGAAGGTTCATCACCTGAGACCGGTTCTCGGCCCCGACGACGCCCCCCGACCCGGCCCCGCGAACATTCGACCGTCTCTCCGGTCGACTTGGGGAGAGCGTGATCGTCCTCGCCGCCCTCGTCGTGCTGGCCGTGGGAACCTTCACGCCCGGTGCCGGCGGGACCCGCTTTGCTCCCCCGAGTCCCCCGCCGACAATCGCGAGCGCGCACTCCCTCCCAGGGCTGGGGGGGGAACCATCTCGGGCCGGCCTCTGCGCGACTCCCGCCGACCGTGCCTGCGGCCTCGCCGGAGTGGAGGGATCGCGCCCGGCGAATCTCGCGACGAATCCGCCCTACATCGAGTTCGCCTCGATGGCGTACGATGCGGTCGACGGGTACGTGGTCATGTTCGGCGGCCTCGACTCCAGCGGTTCGGCGACGTCGGCGACGTGGACGTACCACAACCGCACGTGGACGGACCTTTCCGGCCAGCTCGCGAAGTACCCCCCCGCCCGCTGGGCCGGGTCCATGGTCTATGATGCGGCCGACCAGCAATTGCTCCTCTTCGGCGGCTGCGTGACGCTGAGCTGCTACCCCGCGCTCGCCGACACGTGGGTCTTCCAAGGGGGTCACTGGACCGACCTTTCGGCGACGGCCGGGGTCGCTCCCTCCGCCCGCGGTCGTGCCGCGATGACGTGGGACGGACCGGACGGCTACGCCCTCCTCTTCGGAGGGTCTCTCGGGGGCGCGACTCCCCAGACGTTGTCGGACGCGTGGTCGTTCGGGCACGGGCATTGGACGAACCTCGCGTCGAACATCACGGGGGCCCGCCCGATCGGTCGTCTCGATGCTTCTCTCGCCGGCGGATCGACAGTTCCGGTCGTGTTGTTCGGGGGGCTCAACGGGTCGAACATCGGCGACACCTGGAGCTACGGCCACGGGGTCTGGACGAATCTGACGGCGAGCGCGGGCACGGCGCCGTCGCCCCGCCACGGGGCGATGTTCGCGGAGGACCCCCTGGACGGGAACCTGGTCCTCGCCGGGGGCTACGCCTACGGGACGTACTTCGGCGACGTCTGGTCGTTGGCCAGCGGGCATTGGAGCCGGCTCACCGCGAACGAGTTTCCGGACGGCCTCTACGCCGGGGCGATGGCGTTCGACGCCGCCGACGGGTACCTTCTGGTGGCGACCGGCGGCGAGCCGTCGGGCGTGACCGACGGGACCTGGACGTACGTTCACGGGAACTGGTCGCTGCTGAACCCGAAGTCGAACGGGTTCGGGGGCGCGTTCCTGATCTTCGCGCTCGTCTTCCCGGTCACGTTCGCGGTCGCCATCCTCGCCGGCCATCGGAGTCGGCGTCGCCGGGAGCGCGCCCTCCAGGCGCTGTTCCCGCCGCCGCCCGACAGCGAGGTACGCTGGGTCCCGACGGTGGGCCGGTGGGCGCTCTATCGCGACGGGGTCGTATCCGGCGTCTTCCTCACGATCTTCACCCTGTTCCTCATCGCGATCCTGATCATCCCGCTCGCCGCGAGTGGCTCCGGGGCCGCTGGGGCCGCCCTCCTGTTGTTGCCCGCGTTTGTGATACTCCTGCTCCTGCCGTTCTCCGTGATCTATTCGTCCGGACGGTCGGTGACGCGATCGGTCGGCACCTGCGCGTCGGGGGTCATCGTCCGACGCTCGAAGAGCGATCTACGAATTCCGTGGGCGTATCTTGAGCCGGCGCGATTCCCCGCCCGCCGCGGGCGGTTCGTGTTCACCTACACGTACCCCGGAAAGACCCCCATGGTGGGGGCGATCCTGGTCACCGTCGATCAGGCCCGCGCGATCTTGCTCCATCCGAACGCACCCCGGTGGATCCTCTCGCCGATGGTGGCCGCTATCTTCGGCATGACTCCCGCGGCCCCCGCGTCGCCTTCCCTGCCGAGCAACGATCCGCTGGCCCCGGGTCCGGCACGCCCTCCCCCGTCGCCGACCCGCGCGGGCACGGGGAGCGCTCGGATCGGCGCCCAGGTCCAGAAATGCCCGCGGTGCGGGAGCCTGATGACGATGCGGGTCCGGTTCTGTTCGAACTGCGGACAACCGCTCCCGGGCACGGGGTAGACTTCCGGGAAATCGGCGGGGCGCCCCGGTACCGCCGGGCGAAACTCCCGGAAAGGGCCGCGACCCCTCGGAAGGCTCGCCGGTTCTGAATCCAGATATCTCCAAATAATCCACTCGGGTTCGCGCGACCGGATGGGCGGGTACCTTCCGTCATCGGAAGCGGAACTGGAACGGGTGCGTCCCCCGACCAGCCGGACCGGCGTGTTTCCCGTCACCGCGCTGCAAGGCGGGGAGAAGGTCCTCTACGAAACGCGACCGAAGATCTCCACGGGGCGCTGGGTGATCATCTTCGTCTTCGGAATCTTCGTGCTGCTGTTCGCCCTGGTCGTCGCGACCCAGCCCCAGGACCAGGGGGCCAACCTCGGCGCCGGGATCTTCGCCCTGTTCCTCTTCGCCCTTCCGATCTTCATCGTCCTCGGCCTGTGGTCGCGCGTCGCCTACGCGATGACCGACCAGCGCGTTCTCACGCGCTCCGGGAGCGACTTCCAGAGCGTCTCCTACGATCAGATCACGAGCGTCTCGATGACGAAGAAATCCGCGACGGTCGTCTTTCATCTCGCACCGCCTCCTGCCGGGAGCAAGACGGGGCTGCTCGGGTCGAGCCGGGCCCCGACGATGGTCTGGAGTCCGGTCCCCGGCGCCCCGGCGGTGGTCTCCTTCGCCCAAAGCGCGGTCGCCTACTACCGGATCCGCAACCGCCAACGCGACCTCCGCCAGCAGGTGACGGTCGCGTCGCTGATGGACCGGATCGTCTGCCCGTACTGCGGAGCGCGCATCGACATCGCGACGCTGTCACCGGACAACCCGAAGTGCCCGTCGTGCGCCGCCCCGGTGATCGTGGCGCCGATGGGTCTCTGACGTCCCGGCGCCTCCCGGACGGAAGGCGGGGGATCGGGTCGCCCCGGGTCCCGTCCACCGAGCCGCCCCCCGAAACGGACCATAAGTGCGCCGTATCTCCCCTCGGGGCTTTTTACCCGCCCGGCCGCTCCCCGCCGCTGTGAGCCGGGGGACCACGGCGAACGGTAGTCGCGACCCCCACCCGACCCATCGGGTACGCTTGCCCGCCGGTCGGCGGCGGACCCTCGGCTCGATGCTGTTGGTCCTGGGCCTGGTCGCCGTCCTGACCCTCGCCTGGCCGGAGGGGACTCGCGCTTCCGACGTCACCGCCCCGCATCTTCGCGCGGTCTCTCCCGCGCATCTCGCCACCGCGACGGCCTCGGGCGCGATCCTCCGGGCCACGGCGGCTCTCGCGCACGGCGAGGGTCCCGCCGGGGGGCAATCCTGGAGTTGCTCGAGCGGCGGAACGTCGAGTCGGTGCACACCCCATGCCGCAGCCCGCCTGCCCGCCGTGGGGGGGCCGGCCGGGTGGAGACCCGTGAGTACGGAACCGGCCGGATTCCAGAATTCGCTCCTGACGTTCGACCTCGCGGACAACATGGTCGTGCTCCTGGACGGACCCAACCCGTATTCTGCGACCTCGAACGACGTCAGCTCCTCGTGGAGCTACGCCGCCGGGCGATGGAGCCCGATCCTCTCCAACCTCCAGCCGACGGATTGCCCCGGGTCGGCGCTCGCGTACGACGCGCTCGACCGCGTGGTCGTCTTCTTTGGGGCGGCGAACGTCGCCGGGACCCAGCCCGCCTGCCCGTCCGCGAATCAGACCTGGACCTTCGCCTCGGGTCAGTGGAACCAGGTCAGCCCCGTGCCTCGACCGTCCCCCCGCTACCTTCCGATGATGGCGTACGACAACGCCGATGGCTACCTCCTCCTCTTCGGAGGTTACTACGCGGCCGGTTCCCGATTCACCTACCTGAACGACACTTGGTCGTTCTCGGGGGGCGTCTGGAACAACCTCTCCGCCAACCTCACCACAGCGCCACCGGCGCGGTATGGTGGGGCCATCACCTTCGACTCCGCTGACGCCAACGTGGTCTTGTTTGGGGGCATCCTAACGTCCGGGCAGCCCGACAACTCGACCTGGACGTTTGGCTCCGGTCACTGGACCCCGCTCGCTGTGCCAGGGCCACCCGTCTCCAACCACCCCCGGGCGGGGCTCGTCGACGATCCCGCCGACGGCGTGGTGCTCCTCGTGACCAACTCGACGGGGGCCCAGCTCCGTACCTGGAGCTTCCATGCCGGCGTCTGGAAGACAATCTCACCGACGATCTCCCCTCCGTCGAGCTTCGGTCCCGCCTTCGGCTACGACCTGGCCGACCACTACGCGCTCCTTCTCGGGAGCATCGCGCAGCCTCCGGGCGGACAGGCCCCCACCTGGTCGTTCACGGCGGGGGCGTGGACCAATCGGACGACCGCGGTTCCATCGGCCCGGGCCGACGCGCGCATGACGTACGATGCGGCCGATGGCGAGGTCGTCCTATTCGGGGGGTATCGTCTCGCTGGCAGCCCCGCCGTCGTGTGGACGCCCCTCAACGACACGTGGACGTTCCGGGGCGGGGTGTGGACCGAGCTTACCGGACGCCCCGGACCGGCCGCGCGCGACGGCGCCGGGATGGCCTACGATGCCGCCGATGGGTACGTCGTCCTGTTCGGGGGGTACGGTGCCGCGGGTCGGGCTCTCGGGGATACCTGGGAGTTCGTCAGCGGCAACTGGTCGCGGCTCACGCCGCTCGTAGCGCCGTCGAACCGGAGCGGGACGGACCTCCTGTACGATGGCGCCGCGGGAGACATCCTGCTGTTCGGAGGATTCCCGTACTACGCGGAAGGGAGCTCGTCGCCCGGCGGGTACAACGACACGTGGACGTTCCACGCGGGGACGTGGACGAATCTCACCTCGCACCTCCGGACCGCTCCCCACAGTGCGATGCCCGGCCAGATCACGTACGACGCGACCGACGGCTACGTCCTCCTCTTCGGCACCGTTCCCTCCTCGTCCGGGGGCTGGCCGAGTCCCAGCCGCGAGACCTGGAAGTTCCAGTCGGCGAACTGGACCAATCTGACCAGCCGGGTCGTGGGCGCGCCGCCGGCCCGCGCCGCGGGCGTGCTCACGTACTACGCCCCGGGCCCGTACGTGGTCCTGTGGGGAGGTCGTTCCCCCTCCGTCGGCCAATGGCTCGCGGATACCTGGACGTACGCGAACGGCAGCTGGACCGAGCAGTTCCCGAGTACCGGGCCGTTCAACCGCTCCGAGGCCGCGTCCGCCGTCGACACGGCCGACGCCTCGGCGCTCGTCTTCGGCGGAGCGTTCGGTCAAGGCTACAGCCTCTACAACGGCGAGCCGCCGCAGTGCCGGGAAGTCTGCGGCGACGCGTGGGCCTGGTCGGCCGGTGGCGGCAACCGGCCGTACATCGCGAGCTTCCGGGCGCTCCCGGCCGCTACGGACGTCGGCCAGTCGCTTCAACTGGCCGCCTCCGCCGGCGGCGGCGTGGGGTCGCTCACCTTTGTGTACGCGGGTCTTCCGCCGGGATGCCTATCCGCGAACCTCTCGACGCTCGCCTGCACCCCGACATCGGCCGGGACCTACCCGGTCACGGTGCGGGTGACCGACGTGCACGGAAACTACGCGCAGGCGCTCGCGACGGTGCAGGTCAACCCGGTGCCCACGATCGGCTCCTTCACCGTGAGCGCCAACCCCGACCTGGTCGGGAATCGGACGCTGCTCGCGGCTCAGGTGATGGGAGGAACTCCCCCGATCGCGTACAGTTACTCGGGCTTGCCGCCCGGATGCCCGTCGCAGAACGTCGTGGTGTTGCCGTGCTATCCGAACGTGACCGGCAACTACACGATCACGGTGACGGTCACCGACGCTCCGGGTTCCGCGGCGACGGCGAGTGCCGGATTGGTGGTCGTACCCCGCGGAGCGCTCGGCGGCCCGGAGATCTTCGCCTTCGCGGCCGCGCCGAACGCCCTCGTCCTCGGAAACACGACCAACTTCGGGGCGACCGCGCGGGGCGGGAGCGGCCCTCTTGCGTACGCCTACCAAGGCCTGCCCGCCGGCTGCGCGACCGCCAACCGTTCGTCCCTCCCGTGCACGGCGACGACCGCCGGGAGCCCCACCGTCGAGGTCGTGGTCACGGATACCGCCGGGCGAACCGCCGTCGCCTTCGCGAACGTCACCATCTACCCGGTCGGCGGGGGGGGTGGGGCGCTCATCTCCTCGTTCACCGCGGCGCCCGCCGTCCTGGCGATCGGGGAATCGACGGTGCTCCTCGTCGTTGCGACGGGGGGCGTCGGTCCCCTCGGATACGCCTACCAGGGCCTCCCGGCCGGCTGCCTCTCCGCGAACGCCTCGGCGCTGCCGTGCACGCCCACGGCGACCGGGGCGTTCAACGTCTACGTCGTGACGTTCGACCTCGCGGGGCACCGCGCCGGCGTCCACACCGCGCTCAACGTCGTCCCGTCGCGGATCGGCGCCGGCCCGAGCATCTCCGCCTTCCTCGCCGACCCTTCGACCGTCGTCGTCGGTCATCCCGTGACGTTCGTCGTGGCGACCGCGGGTGGCGTCGCGCCGCTCCGCTACCTGTACGCGGGGCTTCCGGCCGGTTGCAGTTCCGTGAACGCCCCGGCGCTCACCTGCTCCCCCTCCGTCGTGGGGACCTTCACGGTCCATCTCAACGTGACGGACGCGCTCGGGCGGCCGACCTCGGCGATGGCCTCGGTCGTCGTCGAGGCGGGGCCGCCCGGGAACCCGACCCCACCGGGCGGAACCGGCTCGCTGCTCGGTCTCGCGGGCGGCGTTCTCCCGGGGGCCGTCGCCGGGGCGGTGTTCGCCGCCGTCGTGATCGGGGCGTACTGGCGACGACGGCGGCTCCGGTGGGAAGGTGCGGAGATCGTCCGGGGGCTTCGGAACAACGAGGGGGCCGCGGAGCCGGACGACCGGACGTAACTTCGACACGAAGCACCATGGACCTCACGTCGGAGCTGGTAGGATTCGTGGCGGGCGCGGGCCTCACGGCCGCCGGCGTGGGCGTGTGGCTCCTGATCCGACGGCTGCGCACGGCCCCGACCCCGGAAGCTGTCGGGCCCGCGTCGACCGCCTTCGATCCGAGCCGGGGCGACCACGAGGGTGTGCGGCCACCCGCCGCGGCGTCGGCGGTCCCGTCGCCGCACGGAGAGCCGTCGTTCGACGCCGGGTTCTCCTCACCCCCCGGGCGGGGACCGACGACGGCCGGGCCGGCATCTCCCGCACCCCCTGCGGGGACGGATCTCCGGAACGGACGCGCGGCGCCACCGGGAGAACCGGCGCCCGAACCGGTTCGGCTCAAGCGGGAGGTCCTCCGGTTGTCGCAACGGGTCGTGCTGCACATCGCCGGGCAGGGGTTCCTCCCCCCGAACGAGGTGGCGCCTCCGGGGCTCTCCCAAATGGGGATGGTCGCGGACCTCGGGGCGGCCCAGACCTCGCTCACGAAGGTCCTCCAGCGGCTCGAGGCCGCCGGGGTGCTCACTGTCGGCCGCGCGCACGTGCGCGGGCAGCCCCGCCGGCTCAAGGTGTACCGATTGACGCCGCTCGGCGAATCGCTCGCGCGGGAGCTCCGGTCGCAGGCCGCGGCGGCCCGACGCCGTAACGGCGCCGAGTCGGCCGATTCGATCTATCGCTAGTCGGGGCCCCTCGGGGCCTCGTCCCGCTGGGCGTGGATCGTTCCGTACTCGCCGAACGTGTACGCGCCGAAATTGTGCTTGTACACGCGGCGCCGCGTGAATCCGAGCTCGCCCAGGGCCGTGTGGATCGCCTCGGGCCGGTCGGTGGGGTGGAAGACCGCGTACTCGATCGCGACGTTCCGGAACCGGCGTAGTGCCGGGTCCCGAACGAGCGTGAACTCGCAGCCCTTGCAGTCGCACTTGAGGAGGAAGGGTGCGTCCCATCCACTTTCCGCGAGGAGGGTGCCGAGGCTCATCGACCGAACCCGCACTGTCCGACCCCCGGCCGCGTAGAGGCCGCTCCCGCCGCCGAGGCCCGCGTGAAACTCCACCTCGCCGTCGTCGCCGACGGCCGCGGCGATCGGGCGGATCTTCCCGGAGAGCGTAGGGTTGAGCGCCAGGTTCTTTCGGAGGCGCTCAAAGTTCACGGGGTCGGGCTCGACGGCGACGACGCTCGCGCCGAGGCTCGCGTAGTAGAGGGCCGTGTCCCCGACGTTCGCCCCGACGTCGACGACGGTGGCGTTCGAGAGATCGAAGCCCCGGAACTGGGTTTGGTAGATGAACGTCTCCGCGAAGATCGTCGCGTTGAACGAGTCCAGGGTGAACCTCAGTCCCGTGGGGGTCGTGATCGTCCCGTCGGCGAGCTGGACCCTCCAGCGGCCGAGGATGGGGTCCGGCGTGTCGCCGAAGATGGCCCCGTGCGGCACTGCGAGGCGCAGCAGGTCTTCGACGAGGGGACGGTTCTGCCGGGTATACGGTAGAGTGAATCCCCCGTGAAACCGGAGCGTCGCCCCGCCCCACCCGAGGCGGGCGAGCAGGAGGCGCCGGGGATTCTCGAGCGCCGTGCCCCACATCGCCGAGTCGTTCACGAACTCGGCGAATCGCCCGAAAAAACGACGCGGGGACACCTGGGAATCTCCCCTTCGTGGGACGCGACGTGGGACGGCTGCGCGCTCATGAAGCTTCGCGGCCCGTCGTCGGACGCCGTCGTTGGGCGGCTCCGGATTCCCCGGGCGTCCGCGGCGGCGATCGCCAACAAGAGGAGAAATAGCAGCGGCCCGTCGGGAGCGGCATGACGGTACCCGGATTCACGGCGGAGCGGGGCGCGCAGATGGCCCGGAATGTGCTCCGCGGCAGCCTGCGCGTGCGCAAGGGTGAGTCGGTCACGATCGAGACGTGGACCGACTGCCTCCCGTGGGCGGCGGCGTTCGCCCTCGAGGCCCGCAGGATCGGGGCCCATCCCCTGATCCTCTACGAGGACGAGGCCGGGTATTGGGAAGCGGTCCGGACGAACCCCCGGTCCGTGGGGGCCGCGGGGGCGGCCGAATGGGCCGCGCTCGCCAAGAGCGACGCCTACGTCTTCTTCTACGGCCCGGCCGACGTTCCGCGGTTCCGCGCCCTTTCCGACAAGGCCCAGAACTCGGCGACCGCGTACAATCCTATTTGGTACACCCGCGCGGCCAAGGCGAAGATCCGCGGGGCCCGCCTCAGCCTGGGGCAGGTCAGCGAGGCGACGGCGCGGGCCGCTCAGGTCCCTCTCGATCTGTGGCGGGAGGAACTGATCGAGGGCGCGCTCCAGGACCCGGTCAAGCTCCAGCGGGAGTCGGAACGCCTCGGTCGCCGGCTCAAGTCCGGGCGCCACGTCGAGATCTCCCACCCGAACGGAACCAGGCTCAAGCTGCGGCTCCGCGGCCGGGAAGCGTACCCCGGCGGCGGCGTGGTCACCCCCGAGATGATCCGGCGCGGTCAGAACATCCTCAATGTTCCCGCGGGTTTCGTGAGCGTCGCGCTCGACGAGCGGGTCGCGGACGGGAGCTTCGCGGCGACGATGCCGACCCCGGTCATCGAGGCCCCGGCGACCGGTGGGGTCTGGAACTTCGCGGGCGGCAAGCTGACCTCGTTCTCGTACGCGTCCGGCGGCGACGCGATCAAGGACGAGTATCGGAAGGCCCCGGCGGGCAAGGAACGGCCCGGTATCATCACGATCGGGCTCAATCCGGCCCTGGACATTGCCCCGACGTTGCAGGACCAAGCGCGAGGAACGATCACGGTCAGCGTAGGGGCGAACGGATTCTTCGGGGGGAGCACCAAGATCCCCTACAGCATGTACTCGTGCCTCCGGGGCGGCACGTTGAGCCTGGACGGCGCCGTCATCGTTCGCGACGGGCGCATCGTGTAGCCCCCCGCGCAGCCACGGCGCGAATCCGGGGGAGCAGGGGGATCGATGGCCGGGACGACACGGCGGAGGCCTCCGACCCCATCGAAGGGGCCCCGTGGGGTCACGATCGCCTACCCGGGCTCCCCGTACCGGGGCCGGCGCCCAATCGTCACGCCGGCGCTCGTCGTGGACGGAATCCTCCGCCACGGACCGCACGTCCTCCTCATTCGGCGGCGACGAGCACCGTGGGTGGGGATGTGGGCGCTCCCCGGAGGTTTCGTCGAGATCGGCGAAAGCCTGGAAGAGGCGGTCGTCCGGGAGTTCCGAGAGGAGACCGGACTCGCGACGTCCGTGGACAGCCTCGTGGGGGTCTACTCCGACCCCCAACGGGACCCTCGGGCCCACGTCGTCTCCGTCGCGTACCGCCTCCGCGGAAAACGATCGACGCCCCGAGGAGGCTCGGATGCATCGGAGGCCCGCTGGTGGCCGCTCGACCGCCTGCCGCTCCTCGCTGCCGACCACGCGCTGATGCTCACGGACGAGATGCAAACTCGTCCCCCCCAATCGCGCGCGAGATCGCCCCAGAGTTCGACGCGCGTCTAGTCCGGCGGAAAGGAACCCACGGCCCGCCGCCCGCCCGTTCTGACGCGGTTGCGGTCCGGAACGGAAGCTTCGACGTCTCACGTTAAGCCGAAGGACACCGTGTGGGCCCCCGCGAGGGAGGCGCTGGCCTACGTCCCTGCCCTCGCTATGTTGGTCGCGGGCGTTTGGTCGATGCTGACGTTCGCCCCCTTGATCACGTGGCACGCAGGGTGCGCTCCATGTTCATCGCCGTCAGAGAACTGCTCCTTGGGGTGTTCCTCCACCGGCAACCTCGACCTGCTTGGACCGGTTCTCCTTGCCGGTTCGGTGGTGTCCACCATCGGGGCCTACTTCGTGGTCGGTCGTCGTCGCCGGGCCGCGTGGGCCCGGGAACTTCAACTCGCCTGAGAACTTCGATGTCGCGGCGCCGCCTTCGCGCCGCCTTTTATGGCCGGTCGGGTGGCATCGTCCGTGCTCGAATACGTCGGGATTCGGGTTCGTGACCTCGCCCGCGCCCGCCGCTTCTACTGCGACGGCCTCGGCCTTTCGTTCGTGAAGGCGGGGCGGATGGCCGCGGGTGGCCAATGGGAGGAGCTGCGGGACCCCGAGAGCGGCTTCGTCCTGGAGCTAAACTTCTACCCCGACCATCCACCGTATCGCGAGGGGGATGAACTCGACCACCTGGCGTTCCGGGTCGACGATCTCGACGCTACCATCGACCAGCTCGAGCGGATGGGGGCCCGCGTCCGCATCCCACCGTTCGTGGAGGGGCCGACCCGTCTCGCGTTCATGTCGGACCCCGACGGTGTTTGGCTCGAGCTCGAGGCCCGGGCCGGCGGTGACGCCGCTCCCGCGTCCCGCGAGGGCGACTGAACCGGATCGGAGCCGCCGCACGCCGGACGCTCCTCGCTCGGTGAGGCTATGAAGGGGCACCGCGGTCGTTCGGGCGAGCGTGTCCTTGGAGACCGAGGATCGGGCGTTCCCGGGCGTCGTCGAGACCGAGCCCATGCTGCCGATCCCGGTCCGAGGCCTGGGCGTCAGCTCGACCGGCGTCTTCGTCATCAGCATCGCCATCCAGCTGATCGGCTACGCGTCGACGTTCTTCCTCGCCCGCGGCCCGGGGAGCTCCGCGGACGGCCGCGCCCTCATTGGGACGGTCGGGTTGTTCGTCCTGGTCGCCTCCTCGATCACCAGCATCGGCGACCTCCGGATCGGTTCCGCGTTCGTCTACTTCGTCGCGCGCGGACGGCCGATCGCGACGAGCACCGGCACCTACTTCGTGCTCCGGCTGTCGATGGTCAGCGGGGCCGCCCTCGCGATCTTCCTCCTCGCCGCCCCCTCGGGCCTGGCCTCGGGGTCGTCCGAGCTCGGGATCCTGGGAGTGTACATGCTCCTCCCCCTCGTCTGGTCGATGTCGACCGTCTACAACCAGCTCTGGGTGGCCCGCGGCGACTCGATCCGCGCGCAGTACCCGTTCCTGCTTGAATCGATCGTGCGCACGGCGGCGCTCATCACCGCGGTGCTCACCGGTCCCACCCTCTGGACGCTCACCGTGGCGTACCTGCTCGGCGCCGTCGCGTCCGCGGTGGTCTCCCTTCCGTCGATCCTCACGCAGGCCGGGCGACCGCGCCGGTCCGAGGCGACCGCGATGTTCCGCTACGCGACGCCGCTCATGATCAGCATGTTCCTACTGTTCCTCGCCACAACCGCGATCCCGTTCATTGTGTACGCCGACCAGGGCCGGGCTCTCGGGAACATCTTCAACTCGGAAAACGGGTTCCGGATCCTGATCCTGCAGCTCCCCACGGCGATCACCGTGCCCCTGTTCCCCCTCCTCTCGGGGTTGCACGTTCGGCGCAAGTTCGAGGAGATCCGCCAGCAGACCTGGCGCGCCCTCCGGTTCACGTCGATGCTCGTTATCCCGGGGGTCATCGGGCTCGCGGTTTATCGCGTCAACGTGATCAACATCCTCCTCACCGGCCAGTATGTCAAGCTCTCGAGCGGGAGCCCGATCGTGATCGGCCCGATCGAGATCTCCGGGGCGATCCCCCTCGCCCTGCTCGCCGTCTCGGCCGTCCCGCTCGCCCTGAGCCAGCTCATCGGTACCGCCCTCAACGCGATCGGCCGCCAGCGGCTCGAGCTGTATCTCACCTCGGTCCAGGTCGCAGTCCTGTTCGCCACCGCCTTCCTCCTGATGCCGGCGCGATTCCCGGGTGACCCGGTCTTCCGGGGGTACTTTGGGTTCGACGGGCTGGAAGCGGCCGCAGTCGCGGTGCTGCTCTCCTCCGTCGCGGCCCTCGCCGTCAACGCTTACTTCATGGAACGATTGATGGCGGTGCGGATCCGGCCGCGGCCGATCGGCCTCATCACGGTGAGCGCGCTCGCGAGCTTTCTCGCCGTATCCCGCCTCAACGCCGTGCTCCCCGTAAACCGCTACTACGTGTTCGCGGGCGCACTGATCTTCGGCTTCGCGGTCTACTTCCTCGTTCTGGCGGCGACGGGGGAGCTCTCCAAGGACGACGTTCGGCTTCTCACGCGGAGCCTCGGACTCCCGAAGCGGATCGGCAACGTCTTCGCACGGGCCTGTTGGCGCCAAGAGACCTCCGAGCTCGACGAAGCGCGTCCCGGTGCCGCCAAGGGCCTCCTGCCCCCCGATGCGGGAACAACCGGCGAGGCGGCGGCGGAACCTCCGCCGGCGGCGCCCCCCGGACGCTAGGCGTCGAGGGCGGGCCCATTCGGCCGGTGGACGACGTCGGCGAGCGCCGCGACGACCCGGTCGTCGTCGTTGGGCATCGGGGCCCGGCGGTACGGAATGCCGCGCTCCTCCGCGAACGCTCGGACCACGACGTCCAGGTCGTAGAGGGTCTCCAGGTGATCGAAGACGAAACCGAACGAAGCGACGAGCTGGTCCGTGACCCCCCGCCGTTGCCAGTCGGTCATCACCTCGGTGATGTCCGGTCCGAGCCACGGTTCGGTCGTGTTGCCGGCGCTCTGGAACGTGAACGACCACCGCGGAAGCTCTGCGGCGGTCGCGATCGCGGTGGCGGTCGTGTCGAGGAGTTTCGGGTACGGGTCGCCCTGCTCGGCCATGCGCGTGGGGAGGCTGTGCGCCGAGAGGAGCACCGCGCCTCCGTTCGCCTCGTTCGCGCTCCGGATCGCATCGCGCCAGTAGGCGATGAGATGCGAATTGGTGTGCCAGCCGGACCGGACATCGACGCGGAGCGGTCGCCGGGCGGCGGCCCGTCCCCGCTCGACCGCCCGCAGGTACGGTTCCATGATCCACGTCGAAGCGTACGGGGAGAGGGGTACCGCCGTGACCGTGTCGAACCCGTCGGCCGCGATCGCCGGCAGGACGTCCGCGATGTGCGGCGACCAGTGCTTGGTGCCGAGATAGACCCGCGTCCCGTCGCCGTCGGCCCGCAACCGTTCCTCCAGTTTCGTTCGGAGAGAGCCGAGGACCCGGTTCTGCGGCGAGCCGCCGATCAGCGCGTACCGTCGACGGTACTCCTCTACGAGGTCGTCGGTGGGGGGTCGGGCCAGCACATCGGCGAGGTACCCCGGGATGTCCTCGGGACCTCCGGGGGATCCGTAGCCCATCAGCAGGACCGCGGGCGGACCGGTTCGCCCGCCCTCGGTCATCGGTTCGCTCCGGCCCGGCCGGTCGCATGCACGAACTCGACGAGCTCGCGGACGCGTTCCGGGTCGGTGCCGGGGAGCACGCCGTGCCCTAAATTGAAGACGTGCCCCCGCCGGTCGGGGATCTCGCGCAACACCTCGGCGGCTCGGCGTCGCATCGCGTCCGCGCTGCCGAGCATCGCTCCGGGGTCCAGGTTCCCCTGCAGGGGTAGGCCGCCCCCGACTTCGCGCCGTACCGCCCCCAGCGGGAGCCGCCAGTCGACGCCGAGGGCGGTGGCGCCGAGGCCCTTCAGAATCGGGAGCAGATGGGTCGACCCGGTGGAGAAGTAGATGGTCGGGACCTTCCACGCGGCGGTCTCGGCGAACAGGTCCCGGAGGTACGGAGCGACCTCGAGGTCGAACTCCCGTCGGCCGAGCACGCCGGCCCAGGTGTCGAACACCTGCAGGGCGTGGGCGCCGTGTCGCGCCTGCATCCGAAGGTAGTCGATCGTCACCTGGGTCAGCCGACGGAGGAGCTCGTGGAACCCCGCCGGATCCGTCCCGAGGAACCTCTTCGTCGCCGCGAAGTCGCGCGAGGCACCTCCCTCGGCCAGATACGACGCGAGCGTGAACGGAGCGCCCGCGAACCCGATCACGGGCCGGTCGGGGGCGGCGAGCCGGAACCGTTCGATCGCCTGTCCGACGAAGCCGAGCTCGGTTTCGGCGTCGAACGAACGGAGGTGGTCGACGGCGGCGCGGTCGTTGACCGGGGTGGGGATGACGGGGCCGACGCCGGGGTCGATGCGGAAATCGAGCCCGAGGCCCGCGAACGGGAGCGTGATGTCGGCGAAGATCACACCCGCGTCAACATCGAACCTCCGCACCGGTTCCAGCGTGACCTCGGCGGCGAGCGCGGGGTCCCGGGCGATCTCCAGGATCGCGTGCTCCGCGCGTAACTTCCGGTACCCCGGGAGGTACCGCCCCGCCTGCCGCATCAGCCAGATCGGGGTCGTCTCCGGAGCCTCGCCGCGGAGTGCTTCCAAGAATCGACGCCGCATCGTCACCGACCCGAGCGACGGGCCGCCCGGAAGGCCCCCGCCAGCCTCCGTTCGAGGTCGGCGACCTCGCCGCGCCCCCACGCCGCCGACAGGAACGCGGTTTCGAGGGGGGACGGCGGAAGGTAGACCCCGGCGTCGAGCGCCGCGTGAAAGAATCGGGCGAATCGGGCCCGGTCGGTCCGCGCCGCCTCGACCTCGTTGCGCGGAGGGTGGTCGGCGAAAAAGAGGCCCAACATCGACCCGCGGCGAACGAGCGTGAACCCGTCGACCGATTGCCCGTCCGCGCACCGCTGGATCGACCGGGCCGCCTCGGCCGCAACGCGATCGAGGCGATCGTACAGCGCTGGGGTCAGACGAGCGAGCGTCGCCGTCCCCGCGGCCATCGCTACGGGGTTGCCCGCGAGGGTACCGGCCTGGTACACCGGTCCGATCGGCGCGACGGTCTCCATGACGTCGCGTCGGCCGCCGTACGCCGCGACCGGGAGGCCGCCGCCGATGATCTTTCCGAGGGCTACGAGGTCCGCGCGGGCCCCCAACGTCGGGTGGATGAGCCCGCGCCGGAGACGGAAGCCGGTGATCACCTCGTCGGCGATCAACAGCCCGCCGGCCGTGTGGACGAGCCGGTCGACGCCGCGCAGGAAGCCATCGACCGGCGGAACCAGGCCCATGTTCGCGGCGATCGGTTCCACGATGACCGCCGCGATCTCCTCCCCGTGTTCCTCGAACACCTCCCGGGTGGCGTCGAGATCGTTGTACGGAGCTACGAGCGTGGTCGCGACGGTGGGCGCTGGGACGCCGGCGGAATCGGGAAGGGACTGCGCGGCGACGCCCGAACCGGCCCGGGCGAGCAGGCCGTCGCTATGACCATGATAGCCGCCGGCGAACTTGACGATCTTCGCGCGTCCGGTGAACCCGCGGGCGACGCGCACCGCCGACATCGTCGCTTCCGTGCCGGAGTTCACGAACCGGAGCCGCTCGAGCTCGGGAGCCGCGTGGCGGATCTGCTCGGCCAGTTCATGCTCGCGCGGCGACGGCGCTCCGAAGCTCAGCCCCTCGCGCGCGGTGCGCTCGATCGCCCGAACCACCGACGGCGCCGCGTGGCCGAGGATGATCGCTCCCCAGGAATTGACGAGGTCGAGGTACCGGTGGCCGTCGACGTCGACGAGCCGGGCGCCGTCGCCCCGCGCGAAGAACACCGGAACGCCGCCGACATGGACGAACGACCGCACCGGACTGTCGACGCCTCCCGGCAGCACGGAGCGGGCTCGGCGGAACGCCGCGGTCGACGCCGGTCGCCGGCGGGACGGCGTCAGACGACCCCGTCGGCGAGCTCGAGCATCGTGAGCGGCGGGACCCGACGGCACGTGAAGATCGGCGTCTCGAGCGCCGTGTACCGGCTCGCCTCCGAGCCGCGGAGCGCTTCGACCAGGTCGAGGAACTCCGCCGGGGAATCCGCCTCGAACCCGAGGATGAACTCGGCGTCGTCGAGCCCGAACGAGTAGCCCGTGTGGATCACGACCCGGGGAAACTTGTGCCCGATCCGGAAATGCTCGCCCATGATCCGCCGGCGTTCCTCGAACGGGAGACCGTACCATTCGCGTTTCTTCACGAAGGGGTAGACGAACAGGTACGGTCGGCCAACGGGCCGTCGTCGGCCTTCGGCACCCTCCTGCCCGCCGTGAGCGTGATCGCCCAGGTACTCCGAGCGCCGGCCCAGCCCCAGGTACGAGAACGCCACGGCCAGGTATCGCCCCATCGACGTGCCGTAGAGGCGGGCGTGGAGCTCTTGGATCGATTCGAGACTCTCGGCGACGATCCAGAGGAGCCCGTCGGCGCCGCCCTTCGTGCCCACGAGCGAGTACGTCTGAAGGTGCATCCCCGGCGGTGGGTGCGCGAGGAGCGCGGCGAGCTCCCACCGGCCGCCCCGGCGCGACTCGCGGGAACGGAGGCGCCAGGCGGGATCGAGGTGCAGGAACGTATACTTCACGAAGTCGCGAGGCTCGCCCGCCGAAACCCCGGCGTCCGCGGTCACCGCTCCTCCGACCGCCGCGCCCACCGCGCCACGTCGGGAGCGAAGTACGTCACGATGAGGTCGGCGCCGGCCCGGCGGATGACGGTGAGGCTCTCCATCACGGCGGCCGCTTCGTCGAGGGCGCCGGCCCGACCCGCCGCCTTCAGCATCGCGTACTCCCCGCTGACCTGGAACGCGGCGAGGGGGATCGCGTGACGCTGCCGCGCGCGCGCGAGGATATCCAACGCGGGGAGCGCGGGCTTGACCATCACGATGTCCGCCCCCTCTTCGACATCCAGGTCGATCTCGCGGTCGGCTTCGCGGCCGTTGCGCGGGTCGAGCTGGTACTCCCGCCGGTCCCCGAAGGCGGGGGCGGAATCGGCCGCGTCCCGGAACGGTCCGTAGAACGCCGACGCGAACTTGGCGCCGTACGCGAGGACGCCGGTCCCGGAGAAACCCTGGTCATCCAGGGCGTGGCGCAACGCCGCAACCTGGTGGTCCATCATGGCGCTCGGCGCGACGAAATCCGCCCCGGCCGCCGCGTGCACGGCGGCCATCTCGGCCAGTAGGGGGAGCGTCGCGTCGTTGTCGACGCGCCCGTCTTTGAGGACCCCGCAGTGACCGTGGGAGGTGTAGGCGCAGAGGCAGACGTCCGTCGCGACGACGAGATCCGGCCAGAGCCGCTTGATCCCCCGGATCGCGCGCGGGACCGCCCCCGACGGGTCGCGCGCCTCACGGCCGCGCGGATCCTTACGGTGAGCGAGGCCGAACAACAACACGGCCGGAATCCCCTGACCGTGCGCGTCGCCGGCGTGACGCACGGCGTCGTCCACGGCGTAGCGCCGGATCCCCGGGAGCGAGCGGATTGTTTCCGGTGCCCCGCTGCCGGGCCGCACGAACATCGGGTAGACGAGCCGTCGGACGGGGAGGTCGTGCTCGGCGAGGAGCTCCCGTAGGCCGCTCGTCCGGCGGAGCCGGCGCATGCGCATCTTCGCCGGAAAACCGCCGCCGGGGCGCGCGGGGGGATGGGGCCGCGGCATCAGCGAGCGCCGTGAACGAGGCCCCCGTAAAGCCTTGCTCCGAGGCGGCGACCGGGATCTGCCGCGTTCGGAATCCGAGCTCCGTGGCGGCCGTCCTGGTACTCCTCCCCCAGGCGAAGACGATCGCGCGGCGGGCGAGGGGAGCGAGCTCGCGTCGAGGAAGCAACGCCACCAGCGCGCGGAGCGCGGACGGGCTTGTGGCGACGACGACGGCACACGTCGCGACCGCCTCCATCGACCTGCGCGACAGTCGGCCGACCGGGCGAGCGCGGTAGGCGACGAGCTCGTGCACGATGATCCCCCTCCTCCGCAGCAGCCGGGGTAGCCGTCCGAATCCGAGATCCGAAGTCGGGTGAACGACCGAGGTCACCCGGTCCCGAACGAGCGCGCGGGCGATTCCCTCGAGGCCGGCCGGGCGGCTTTGGCGCACGCTCCTCCAGCCGAGTTCCCGCAACGACCGGGTCGTCGCAGGCCCTGCAGAGTAGAGGCCGAATCGACGGGAGCCGCGAGCCGGAGAGCCAAGGACCGGGCGAACAAAGGCGGCGATGGCCGCTTGGCTGCTGATGACGGCGTGCTCCGGCGCACCGATCCGACCGAACTCGCGGCGCAGCGAGCGCGGGTCGACGCGCTCCATCCTCAAGGTGAGGATTCGATGCACCCGGATACCGACCCGCTCGAGTCCGAGCTGGAGGTCCCCCAGGGTCTCCGTCGCTGCGGCGACCAGCACCACCGGTGGCGGTGACCTCACGCGGTGCTCCGGATCTCCGAGAGCAGCTGCCCGGCTCCGTTCGCCCGCAGCCGACGACCCAGCTCGACGCCGAGCCGGTGCGCCGACGACGTTGGTCCGGTGGTGCTGCCTCGGATCCGACGGCGGCCGTCGGGGGAGAGTACGTCCCCCACGAGGCGAAGCCGCCCCCCTCGGGCCCTGGCGAGGCTTCCCAGAGGAAGATTGCACTCGCCGCCGAGGGATGCGGAGAACGACCGCTCCGCGGTTACCGCCGCTCGGGTCGCTCCGTGATCGAGGGCCCGAACAAGGCGGAGCAGCGACCGGTCCTTCGTTCGTACCTCGATCGCGAGGGCGCCCTGGCCCGGGGCCGGTACGAGGGCGCGCGGGTCGGCGACCTCGGTGATGACGTCGGCGCGGCCGAGGCGGGCGAGGCCTGCCACGGCGAGGACGATCCCGGCGAGGTCTCCGCGAGCGAGGTGCGCGAGACGCGAGTCGACGTTGCCCCGGACCGGAACGACCTCGATGTCCGGTCGCCAGGCGAGCAGCTGGGCCTGCCGCCGAAGGCTGCTCGAACCGAGCCGAGCGCCGGAAGGGAGGGCGGAAAACGACCGCGCCTCCCGGAGGACGAAGCAGTCGCGCGGGTCCGCCCGTCGGGGGAACGCCGCGAGGGTCAGGCCGGAGCGTAACCGCGCGGGCAGGTCCTTCGCGCTGTGGACGGCGAGGTCGATCTCCTGGCGGAGCAGGGCCTCCTCGATCGCGTCGGTGAAATCCGGGGACGCGGTTCGGCGACGGTCCCGATCGCCCGCGGTCGTCATCGGCCGGATCGCGACCTCCCGGGTCGGCGCCAGGGTGCGAAGCGTGCGGACGACGGAGTCGCATTGGGCGAGGGCGAGCGCGCTCTTTCGCGTCCCGACCCGGATCGGGGCGCTCACGGCGGGGGCGCGTCGGGGGGAAACAGCTCGAGCGCGGCGTGCCGCAATCGAGCCTCCTCCGACCCGCCTCCGCTGGCCCGCAGGCGTCGTGCGGCCGGGAGGAGCAGCTGGCGGGTGATCCGGGTGGTCAGGAGGTCGATGGCTCCGAGCTGCTCGGGGCTGAGGTCGCCGAGATGCGGCCGGGCTCCAGTGAGTTCGCGTTGCCGTATCGCTTCGGCGCGATGGAACAGCGCCGTGACCCACGGTTCGATGGTCTCGCGGAGAAAGAGCCGGTACACTCGATCGACCTCGCCGTCGACCCGCTCGGCCACCGGGTCGATCCCTTCCCGCGATCGGGACGAGGAGCCCAGGCCTGCGAGGTCGACGAGGCGCACCCCGGGCACCCGACCGGCGCTCGGGTCGACGTTGCGAGGTACCCCCAGGTCGATCACGAGCCTCGGTCGCCCCGCCGCCGTCGGCCGCTCGAAATCGGTCGGGTCCAGGAGGCGCCCCGCGGATTTGGCGGCGGTGACGGTCGCGTCGCACAGGGCCAGCTCCTCGGGCATCTGGCGGGCCGGAACGGCCCGGATCCCGAAGGCGCGGAGGAACGTCGGGTCCGGCGGGTGGTGGCGGTACACCAACGTAACTCGGGCGCGCGGAGCGAGGAGCTCGGCGACCTGACGACCTACGACGCCGGCCCCGACGACGAGAACCCGCGGGAACGGATCGCCGCATTCCTCGAGGACCTTCGAGGCCGCGAGGGCGGCGATCGACCGGGCGGGCGACGGGTCCGGGGCGCACCGGTCCGCGGTCCTTCGGGCCTCGGCGAAGAGCTCCTTGAGGACGGGTCGGGGATGCCGGGAATGGACCGAGCCCCGGGCGTGGTCGATCTGCGCCCGTACTTCCTTTTCACCGACCGCGACCGATTCCAAGCCGGCCGCGACGCGCAGCAGGTGGGCAACGGCCTCGTCGTCCTGGCGGAGCCTCCACCGCTCGGGGGTCGGGAGTCGGTTGCGCACGTGGGAAGCGGCGAGCTCCTTCGACGCGATACCGTAGAGTTCGATGCGTTGACATGTTCGGAGCACGAGGAGTTCGGCCACGCCGGCGATCGTGCCGAACATCCGTGTGACACGTTCCTCCGTCATCTCCCGAGCGACGCGCTCGAGCTCGTCGAGCGAGCCGCCCGCGAGGTCGAAACCGAGCACGAAGAGGGTGAGGGACGCACCGTCCGGGGCGCTCGGAGTCGGAGGTGTCGGCGAGTTCAAACGAGCGGTATCGAGCGCCGCCCCGACCCCCGCGGCTGGCATTTCGAATCGCTCCCTCGAAGGACGCCGACTCATCGGCGGACGACTTTATGCCCCCATGTACGAACCTCGCTATCGGGCCGGCGGAGAGCCTCCACCGCCTGTCGGAGGAGCGACCGTCGGGGGGGGTCCCGGGTTGTGCCGTCGACCTAGGCGCTCGCACGCGACATGGGTCCGCTCCGGGACTGCTTACTCCGGGGTCACCGATGGGGGAATGCTTAAGCGGCGACTCGTGCGTACAACGGGTGGAGAACGGACCATGGTGCAGGTCGAGGTCAAGGCAGGGGCGGTCGCCCAGGTTCAGCGCCTGATGGCCGGCCAGAAGCCGGAGATCGGGGTGCGCGTTTACGCCCAACCCGGGGGCGGCGGCTGCTGCGGAGGCGGCGGTGGCGCGGTCCAGTTCGGGATGGCGTTCGCCAAGGCCCGGCCGGACGACGAGGTCGTCAAGGTCGACGGCTTCTCGATCCTCATCGACCCGATGAGCCAGCAGTTCGTCAACGGCGCCGTCATCGACTACGTCGAAGGACTCAAGGAGTCCGGCTTCAAGATCACGAACCCGACGCTGCCCGAACCCGACGCCGGCGGGCAGGCCGGCGGGTGCGGCTCGTGCGGCAACAGCTCGGAAGCGGGCGGCGGCTGCGGGTGCGGATAGATCGTCCGCCCCGCGCCCGCTAACATTCTCCTAGTACCGGAAACCGTTTCCGGCCTGGGAGCCCCACCTGAACCCGCCTTTTTGGGCGGTTAAATAGCACTTGACAGCTCGGCCGCCGCCGTGACCGTCGACGCGATCCACGCAACCAACGTGCGGAAGGTCTACCAGACCCGACGTTGGGCCGGGTGGCGCCACCGCGGCGCCGACGGCGGTGGCCGGGTCGACGATGGGGCGGTCGAGGCGCTCAGCGGTGTATCGATGACGATCCGGCCCGGGGAACGCGTCGGGCTCCTCGGGCGGAACGGCGCCGGGAAGACGACGTTCCTCAAGATCGCGTCGACCCTCCTGACCCCCACCTCCGGCGAGGTCCTTGTCTTCGGCCACGACGTCGACCGCGACGCCGACCGGGTCCGGCCGTTGATCGCCGTCGTTCCGCAGGAGGGCAAGCCGTTCTTCCACCTCACGCCCCGCGAGCAGGTGTACACGTACCTGCGCGCCCGGGGGTTCGACCGGACGACCGCGAAGCAGCGGACCGACGAAGCCCTCGCCCAGATGGGGATCGAAGAGGTCGCCGACCGGCTGAGCGTCACCCTGTCCGGGGGTCAGCGCCAGCGCACGATGGTGGCGACGGTGATCGCGACCGAGGCGCCGCTGCTCTTCCTCGACGAGCCGACGATCGGGATGGACCCGTTCGCCCGGCGGGCGGTGTGGGAGTGCCTGCGGCGGCTCACGCGGAAAGGCTCGACGATCCTCCTCACGACCCACTACCTCGACGAGGCGGAGGCGCTGGCGGAGCGGCTCTACATCGTCGACCGCGGCCGGGTGCTGGTCGAGGGGACGGCGGACGCGCTCAAGCACCGGGTCGGCGGCACGCTTCGGGTCTCCGTGCCCGGGGGGGACGCGGTTCGGGCGCTGTTCGCGCCGTTCGGCAACTGCGTCGCCGACGCGGAAGCGGTGCACGTGATCACCGAGCCGGCCCAGCTCAACGAGATCATGGACCTCGCCCTGCGGCACGGGCTCCACGCCACCGTCGGGCCGGTCACGCTGGAGGAGGCGTTCCTCCGCGCCGTCGGCCGTTCGATCGACGACGAGGCGAGCTAGGCGATGGGCGCGTTCGCCCGGCTCCCGACCTTCCGGGGACTCGGTCCGTTCCTGATCACGGAGCTTAGGGTCCAGTTGCACGAGAACATGGCGGTCGCGACGTCGATGACGATCCAGGCCGTGCTCCTGATCTTCGTGACGATCCTGGCCCCGCAGTATCTCGCCGTCGCTCTCGTGGGGGCCATCATCTTCTCGTTCTTTACCCTCGGACAGCGGGTGTGGAACGAGGCGGCGTACGTCCGGATCGACCACCGGTTGAACCAGCTCTACGGCGCTTCCCCGCTCGCCCCGGAAGCGTACTTCCTCGGGATGGCGGGCGGGATCCTGCTCGCCTACCTCCCTCCGATCCTCGTCCTGGTCGTGGTGGCCGAAGCGATCCTCCATTTTTCGGCGGCGACGGCCGTGACCCTCGCGCTCACCTCCGTGGCCGTCTGGCTGTTCGCGGTGAGCTTCGGCTACGTCGTCTCGACCGTCTTTCAGGATATGCGGACCATCTGGCCGTACGCGAGCCTGTTCTACAATCTGTTCGGCATCCTGCCGCCGGTCTTCTACCCGTACGGGCTCCTCCAGCCCGCCTCGGCGGTGCCGATCGCTCTCGCCCTCCCGCCCAGCGCGGCGACCGGGCTCGTCCAGAACGCGCTCGCCCCGGGCCTGCTCTCGTCGGGCGACGTGGTGCTCGCCACTGGATCCCTCGCTGCCGAAGCGGCCGCGATGTTCCTCTTCGCCGTCTACTGGTCGCGCCGGTCGGTGCGGGAACGATGAGCGTGGCGTTGAGCCCTCCCAAGACCGTCGCCGAGACGTCGGGCGGTCAGGTCGTCCCGGCATTCGCGATCATCGGCTGGCGGTGGATCAGCCGGAACCCCGCGGCGACCGTCGCGCCGATCCTGATCCCGTTCATCTTCCTGTACTTCCTCCGCATCATCTCGCCGGCCTCGCTGTTCCCCGCGGAGGTCGTCGGCGCGATGCTGTTCACGACGCAGAACATCGGGAGCTGGGTGCTCGGCGATTCCGCGACCTGGAGGATCCACACCGGGCTCCAGGACCTGTTCGTCGCGTCGCCCCTCGGAAAGGTCCGCTACCTGTTCGGGATCGCGCTCTCGAACCTCATCCCGGCGGCCCCCGCGCTCGTCGTGCTCGCGATCGTCCTCGCCTCGGTCACCGTCGTCCCGCTCCTGTTCTGGCCGGTCCTCATCGCCGCGATCGCGGTCCTTTGGGTCCTCTTCTCGGCGATCGGCATCGCGATCTCGAGCCGCGTCAAGAGCCAGCGGGAGATCTGGCCGGTCGGGAGCCTCGTCTTCACGGTGGTGGGGATGTTGACGCCGCTCTACTACCCGCTGAGCGCCGTCCCCCCGCTCTGGCGCGACGCCGCGCTGTGCCTACCGTCGACGTACGCGGCGCTCCTTCTGCGCGGGGTGCTCGCGCCTGGGTCGCTCGGCGCGTCGACGATGGAGCTCTACGCTGTCCTCCTCGTGGTCTCCGCGATCCTCGGCACGGCGATCGCGCTCCGCCTCTACCGCTGGAGAGGCGTGTGAAGCAGATTTCACCCCGGCGCGGACCCCCAATATTGATACGCTCCGCGGTCATCAGAACCTTGGTGCCCCATCGTACTCGAACCGTCCGTCGCCTCGCCGGCACGTGGCCGGAGGTGTCCGGACCTCGGAATTATGGGCGTGGACGTTTCGGGGACCCTCGCCCGGGGCGGACGTAGGAAGTACGGAGACGATGGGGGACGACGAGTTTGACGAGATCCTCTCCGCGCTCGACCGGGAGACGGCCCGGATCCGCGTCCGCGCCGAGCCGCGTCGGTACAACAAGCCCGCGACCGTGATCTCCGGCTTCCCCCCGGGGGTCGACCTCGCGGAGACGACGCGTTCGCTGAAGAACCGACTCGCGACCGGCGGTAGCGTGGTCGATGGGGAGGTCTACCTCCAGGGCGACCACCGCGCCCGCATCCGCGACGAGCTCTCGCGCTTGGGTTTCGACCCCGAGACGGTCGAGGTCTCGAACGCCCAACTCCCGAAGCGCGGCCGCCACTGAGCTGGGGAACAGTTCGCTCTCGCATGCGCCGTTCCGGCGCCGGTCGGACGGTTCTGTGCGCGCCGTGGACCCTTTATTCGGGCAGCCGTCGGGCCCCCGGAGGACAACGATGAGCGACGCGTATGCGCATCCGGAGGTCTTGGTCGATACGGAGTGGGTGAGCGGCCATCTCAAGGACCCGAAGGTCCGGGTCGCCGAGGTCGACTACGACCCGGCGGCGAACTACGAGCTCGGGCACCTCCCGGGCTCGGTGCTCGTCGACTGGCGCAAGGACATCAACGACCCCGTCCGGCGCGACCTGCTGGGGGCGGAGGCGCTCACCGCGCTGTTCCGGCGGAACGGCATCGACGCGTCGACGACCCTCGTCCTGTACGGGGATTTCAACAACTGGTTCGCGGCGTTCGCCTTCTGGACGTTCAAGTACTACGGCTTCGCCGACATCCGTCTCATGAACGGCGGGCGGAAGAAATGGATCGCGGAAGATCGTCCGCTCACGAAGGACGTCCCCACGTACGCCGCCACCTCGTACACCGCGGGGAGGCCGGACGAGAGGCTTCGGGCGTACCTCGACGATGTGCGGCGGGAGCTCCCGAGCGTCAAATCCGGCGGCGTCAAGCTCGTCGACGTTCGAGGACCGAAGGAGTTCACGGGCGAGGTGACCGCACCGCCCGAGTACCCGAACGAGCACGCCCAGCGCGGCGGCCACATCCCGGGCGCCGTCAACATCCCCTGGGCGCAAGCGGTGAACGACGACGGGACGTTCAAGAGCCGTCCCGACTTGGCCGCGCTGTACGGCGGAAAGGGCGTCGCGTCGACCCAACCGGTGATCACGTACTGCCGGATCGGCGAACGGTCGAGCCACACCTGGTTCGTGCTGAAGTACCTCCTCGGGTACCCCGACGTCCGCAATTACGACGGCTCGTGGACCGAGTGGGGCAACCAGATCCGAAGCCCGATCGAGAAGCCGTAGCGGCTACGGCGGGCCGGCGGTCGCCCGCCGGCCGAACGCGTCGCGCCCCCGCGGCTGGGGGTGGGCCTCCTTCCGCACCAGGAACTGGTGCAGGCTCCCCTCCTTCCGATGGTCGAGGATCGTCTCGCCCGTCCGGTCGGACCATCGGACGAGTTCGATCGGGCTCGTCGGGTCGTCGGTGACGAGCAGCACGACGTCGTCGGGCGCCCGCACGGCGAGCTCCTCATCCAACCGGGCGAGGACGGCGGCGCACTCGGATCCGACCTCGATGAGCTCGACGTCCGGGGCCGCGGGCCAGCATCGGACCTTGCGCGCCCGGATCCGCTCCGCGAGCCGGGCCCGGATCGCCTCGGCGCTTTCGAGGCCATCCCCCTCCTGCGCGAGGGGCGTCGACGGGGTGATGCGAACGACCCAGCCCCGGTCGTACGGGGAATCGTTGATCCACTTCGGACGCTCGGCGAGGAGCGGGTTCGTTTCGACGACGGTCCCGTCAATCGGCATGTGGAGCGCCCCGGTGAAGCGCGTCGTCTCGATCATCGCGACCCCGCGTCCCTTGGCCACGGGACCGGGGGCCGAGTGAAATTCGACGCGCTGGACCTTGCCGATGAACGAGGCGAACGGCGCGAGGACGCCCACCGTCGCGCGGGTACGCCCTTCGTCCCAGCGTACCCAAAGCTCGTTCTCCAGGTCGTAGCGGAGGTCGTCGGGCAGCGGGCAGCCTTCGACCTCCATGGCCGGTCGACCACCGCGGCCGAGATACCGCTTGGCCCCGGTCCCCACCGCACCTTTTTAGAAGCGGGCCCCGTCGCGGGGTCGATGGCCGAGCGGGCGGCGCCCTCGACGCCGACCTCGGGACACCCGCGCTGCCGCTGCGGCCATTTTCCCACGCACCACATGAAGGTCGCCCCGGTCGAGGAACGACGTCCCGGCGGGTTCCGCCTGGAGCCGACCGGTCCGTGCGCGGTCTGCGGCGAATCGGCCTGCCCGCGTTTCGCGCCGACGTAGGACCGGTCGTCCCCTCCCCCCGCGGGGGGTGGGGCAAATGGTCATGTGAAGTCCCCCGCCTCGTCGGACGGATGGGGCGTCGTCGCGGCGTCACGCTCGTCGGGCCCGTCGTGCTCAGCGTGGCGCTGCTCGTCGTCAGCGGCGTCGCCGCGCCCGCACTCCGCGAAATCGCGCACGCACCTCCGGTTTCCGGAGGCCCGGCTCCGGCCGTCACGGCCAGCACCCTCCACGGAGGGCCGGTGCGTCCGACGTTCGACTCCGGACTCCGGCCCGCCGTCGGGGGCGAAGGTCGCGTGCTCACGACCACCTCCGACCCGGCGGCGGTGCCGAACGCGGGTCTCCGGCTCAACGTGACCGACTTTGCCTCGACGCCGCTCCCCCCGAACTCCGCGTACCAGTTGGGCGTCGAGGAGGTGATCGGAGCGTACGAGGCCGTGTTCGGCCTCTTCGAGAATCCGTCGACCGCGGCGGTGCCGTTCTTTTCCGTGTTCACGAACCTCACCGACCAGAACGTCCACCTCGCGTACTGGCCGGGGCTGACCCTCATCCCGGGCGAGAGCTACGATTTCCAGCTCGTTCGCACGAACGGCACGAATTGGACCTTGACCGTCGATGGGGCGCTGTTCGCGGGCAACCGGAGCGCGGGCGTGTTCGACTTCGGTGCGGCGTCCGCAACGTGGCTCGCGTCGATCGGCTTCTCGCAGGTCGCCCTGTTCCCGGCGACCCCGTTCCTGCCCGCCGTCGTGACCGTGCCGCTCGCGATGGCGGTGCTCGCGGCCGGCGGGTGGTACCTTCCGAACGTCGCGACGACGACCTTCACCGGCGCGCCGAGCGCCCAGTGGGGGGTCGAGGGGCGGTTGCAGCACCCGACGCTCGCTCCGGGCGAGCTCGAGACCGGGAGCCAGATCGCGAACGTGACCAACGGGACCGCGCTCTGGACGGGGGGTCCCGTGCCGGTGCGCGTCGGCGCGAGCTGTGCGTCGGCCCAGGTCGTCGGGACGGTCCCCGTCGGAGTGACGGTGATCGTGACGAGCGTGGGAGGAGCTCCGCTCCCCGGCGTCACCGTCTACCTCCACGACGCCCAGCACGGACAGTTCACCCCGGCGTCGACGATGACGAACGGGACCGGCGGAGGTACCACGCTGTTCCTCACCCCGAACGTGTCGGCGACCCTCTCCGACCCGGTGACCGCGCAGGTCACGCTGTTTGGCTACGTCGGCCGAGCCGTCGTGGCGATCGAGCTCACGCCGCCGGCCCAGGTGTTCCTGGCCGCCGCGCCCTCGTCGCCGGTCCTCGCCCCGGGGGGGCAGGTCGAGCTCGCCTTCCGCGCCCAGGACGGGAGCGGCGCGACTGTTGCGGGAGCGTTCGTCGCGTTCTCGGCGTCGGGGAATGCCGCGCTGGCCCCGCCGGCCGGCGTCACGGACGGATCCGGGCGGGTGACCGTGAACATCACCGCCGGGCCTTCGACGACGCCGTTCACGTTGACGGCGACCGTGACCGGCGTGGGCAAATGGGGGAGCACCCAGGTCGTGGTCACGGTCCGCGCGGCGCACGCTCATCCGAATCCGCTGGCCCCGCTCGCGCCGTACCTGTTCCTCATCGGCGTGGCCCTGGTCGTCGCGTTCGCGGTCTATCTCCGGTCGCGCCGTCGACGCCCGGTCCCCGCGATGGCGCTCAAAGAGTACGCCCGGAGGCCGGAACCGGCCGGGCCCCTGACCCCGGTCGCGCCCGGACCCGCCGATCCGGGATCGGTCAGCCGTACGCCGCCTTCAGGAGGTAGTCCTTGAACCGGTGCAACCGGTCGTCCCAGAGGTGGAAATGCCACGAGCGCGCCTCGCCCCAACCGTCGCCGTTCTTCCAGCCGGTGTGCTCGAGCGTCACATCGACGCCTTCCGGTGAATCCTGGAGCCGGACGTAGATCCCCGTGACCGGCGGCGGGCCGTTCATGAACGCCGCGAACTCGGGGGGAGCTTCCCACGTGAAGCCGACGTCGATGTCCGGCGTGAGCCGGGTCACCGTGCCGTGGCTCGTGAAGGCGGCCTCCTCCGTGAACGTCAGGTCGTAACGTCCTCCGACGCGCGGCTCCACGTCGGCCTCCGCGCAGAGCCATTGCGTGAGATGCTTCGGGTCCGTGAACCCCGCCAGGATGAACGCCGGGGGCAACTGCACCGTGACCTGGATCAGGATCGGGTCCGGCTCGTCGAACACGGTGGCGTTGGTGCCCGCCGCCCGGATAATAGTCTTTTCCGCCCGCGCGAGCGCGCGCGCTCCGCGCACATGGTTAGATAACGGCCGCCATCTCCCGCCGGGCGCCCGGCCGGTCGAGCATGGACGGAACGCGGGCCTTCCATCCCCCGACCGACCCGCTCCCGGCGTTCTGGTCGGAGCTCGGGATCCCGGAAGGCCAGTTACCGTACCTTCGGTTCCAGGCCCGCCGGTACGCGTCGATCGTCGAGTTCCTCGCCCCGCTCGCGCCCCTGTCGACCCGCAAGGTCCTCGACCTCGGAGGGGGCGTTGGAAGCCTCGCGGTCGCGCTGCATGCGGCGTTCGGCGGGTCGTACCATCTGGCAGAGGTGGGCGCCGCGCCCCCGCAATGGCTCGAGGTGGGGGCGCGCTACGGGCTCGTCGCCCACCACACGGTGGACCTTGGGGCGCTCGACGGGCTGGCCGCGCTGCCGCGCGACTACGACCTGATCCTCCTCGTCGAGGTCGTCGAGCACCTGACCGGAAACCCGCTCTTCCTGCTCCGGGAACTGCACGATCATCTCGTCCCCGGGGGGCACGTGCTGATCACCACGCCCAATCAATCGCGCCTGACCAACCGCGGCAAGCTGCTGCTCGGTCATTCGATCAAGGATTCCCGGCGCTATCCCCGACTCCCCGGGGAAGTGAACGGCCACGTGATCGAGTACACGCGCCGCGAGCTCGAGATCATTCTTACTTCCGAACGATACCGCCCCATCCGCCAGCAGGTCGTCCAGCAGCTCCCATCTCCCCGGCCCACGCTCCGGGGCCGGCTCGGGGTCCGTCTGTTGAACCTCGGACCTATGCGCCGCCTCGAGCTCGGCGACAACATTCGAGCGCTGTACCAGGCGGTCGACCGCCCGCTCGGTGCGATCGTTCCGGGGGAACGCGTGTGAGCGGTGGGCGTCAGGCGAACCGGGTCCGCAACGCGTAGACGATCGCCGCGAAACCGCCGGCCATCACCGCCGCGCATCCCAACTCCGCCATGAACGCATCGTCGGTCGAGAGGTACAAGCCGAACCAGAGCGTCCCCGGGACGATCGAGAGGAGGAGGAATCCGGAGCCGAGCGCCAGCATTGCCCGCGAATGCTCCTTCCGCCACGCCCGGAACGTGTAGAAGGAGACCAAGACCCCGAGCGCGAGCACCGGCGCCCAGACGAGCAGCATCGGCGTGAGCGGCGCGAGCTCGATCATCGGCCGGCCTCGCTCCGGACCGCGCCCCACAGCTCGCGGACGCGTTCCGCCTTGAGGTCGCGGTACTTCACCGTCACTTCAAGCCGAGACGAGCGCAGTTCGACCTTGAACTCTTCGAGCAGGCTGCGGTAGAGGTCGACACGTTTCCCGTCGCCGGTGATGACGGTCCGCTGCACCGCCACGACGCCCAGGAGCTCGAGCTCGTGGAGCCGGCGGTAGAGCGTGCTCTGCGGGATGTGGTTCGCGTTGAGCAGGTCCTGGGCGGAGTGGGGCGTTTCGTTGAGCATGAGGATGATCAGCCGGGCGACGGGGTCCCCGAGCGCGTCCAGGATCCGTTCCCTGCGATCGCGGGGCGGTGGGGAGAGCGGGGCATCGGACGACGGTGGGGGAGCCTCCACGTTCAGCACCCCGCGCAGGCTACTCGTTCGGGCCGTCGATTCTCAACGCTGACACCGACCGAGGGGGACCGTCCGATGCCCCGAGCCGAGTGCGGGGGAACGGCCCGCGGCGGCGGGCACGAACCACCCACCGATCGCGGCCGGTCGGCCGAGCGGGCCCCGTCGGGAGAACACTGGATACTCGCCAAAGTGACCCGCATCGCTCCCCGCGCGTTGCCACCCTACCCCCTCTCGGATTTGTGCCTCGACATTCCCAATCCGGGTGGTCGGGGGGTCGCCGAAGGTGCCCGCGTCGGGGTGGGAATCCGGCCCATCGGGGAGGTGGACTGGTCGGGATTTGAACCCGAGGCCTCCGGTTTGCAAAACCGGCGATCTTCCGGACTGATCTACCAGCCCACGGACCGATGGACCGTGGGCCGTGGGTTAATCGTTTCCGTTGGTGGGCTCGAGGTCGGCGACCGGCGCCACCCCCTCCCAGACGCGGTCGAGTTTCGGCACGATCGTCCGTCGGCCGAGCTCCTTCGGGCTCACCCACGCGTGCGCGGTGTGTTCCCAGTCGAGCCGCACGTCGACGTCCGCCACGCGGAATCGGAACGGATGGATGGCGAAGACGCGGTCGCCGTCGCGCGCGAAGACGAGGCGCCCGCGGGCGGCCAAGGTCAGCGCCTCCGCCGCAATCCCGGTCTCTTCGAGGACCTCCTTGTACGCCTGGGCCTCCGGGGAAGCCTCCTCCAGGAAGCCGGAGACCCCCGCCCAGTGCCGTCGGAAGCTGCCGACACGGTCCGAGCGCAACAGGATCAGGATGCGCCCGTCGTGGCGCTGCAGGAAGACACTCACTACGTCGCGGCGCACGGCATCCTGGAGCGTGAGGACGCCGCGGCTCCCATCGAGACGCACGCGATCGCCGTCGCGGACCAGGTCGGAGTCGATCCCGCCGATCGCGGCGATGCGTGGCGCGACGGGAACCGCGGCGCCGTCGGGGAGCTCGAACACCCATCCGGTGACCCCCGGCGCCACGGGGGGGACGGAGGCGGTGCGCGGCACGTACAGGATCCCTCCGTGCGGCGTCGATCCGCGGACGGCAAGGTGACCGTCGACCAGGCCGGGACGAAGGGGCACGCCGTCGATCTCGGCGCCGGACGAGGGGCGAGTAGGTCGCGAGGCCATGTCCTGTAGTGACCGGCAGAACCGCGTACCTTCTTGTAGGGTCGGCTTGCCTGACGGGCCCGTGAAGCTGAGCGCGTTCACAATCGTCGACGCCTACCCACCCGGGGTCAACGGGCGGCGCGAGCGGTACGGCGAGGTCCTGGAGCTCGCGGAGGGCTGCGAAGCGGCGGGGCTCGCGGCCCTGTGGATCGCCGAGCACCATTTCCACGCGGGGGGGACGTGCCCGTCCCCCGCCGTCCTCCTCGCCGCCGTGGGGATGCGGACGATGCGGCTGCGCCTCGGCGTCCTCGTGAGCGTGCTCCCGTTCCACAACCCGGTCGAGGTCGCGGAACAGTACGCGATGGTCGACCAGCTCGTGCGCGGACGGTTCAACTTCGGCGCGGGGAGCGGGTACATCCCGCTCGAGATGGAGGGATTCGGCGTCGACCCGGCGACGAAACGGGAGAAGTTCGATGGGGCGCTCGCAACGGTCCTCGCCGCGTGGCACGGCGAAGAGATCCGGGTGGAGGGACCGCACGGCGGCACCGTCCGGCTGAACGTGCGACCGCGGCAGAGCCCGCATCCGCCGATCTGGGTCGCCGTCCAGCGGAGGGAGGCGATCCCGTTCGTCGCTCGACGGGGGACGAACATCGCGCTCGTGCCGTACGCGACGGTGCAGACGATCCAGGAGCTCGGCGAGGAGATCCGGGAGTTCCGCCGCCACCTGCCCTCCGGGGTCACGGCGGAAGTCGCCGTCGCGCTCCACCTGTACGCCGGCCCCGACCCCGGGGAGGCGCGGGCCGCGCTGCAGCGCTACCTCGATAGCCGGCTCGCGACGCAGAGCAGCTTCTATCAGGACAAGGTCAAACGCGACCCCCAGCACGCCCATGCCTCCGCCATCGAGGCGAGCGGCTTCGCGCTGTTCGGGAGCGCCGAGGAGGTCGCGACCCGGCTCGAGGCGTTCCGGAAGGTCGGGGTCGACGAGATCCTCGGCATCTTCGACTTTGGCGGGTTGCCGCTGGCCCACGTGCTCGGCTCGGTGCGGGCGCTGGGCCCGCTCGTGCGCTAGGGCCCGGGAAGGGGCCCCGAGGGGCCTACGGCGACTCGCCCGGCGGGGACGGCGGCGGGAGGGGCGGCGGCGGGTTGTTGCCGGCGCCCGGGGTTCCCTCCTTCCACTGGGCCGGTTCCCCGCTCGTGGTGGCCCCGTCGTGCGACTTCTCCGGTTTCATCATCATCGGGCGGTTGCCGCGCTTGTGCAGCCATAGGCCCACGAGCACCGCGAGCACGAGGAGGATGAGCAGGATGAGCCACCCAACGGTCAAACCGCTCCCGTTGCCCAGGACGTAGCCCAGGGCGGGAGGGGACGGATTGACGTTCACGGAGAACGACGTGATCGCGTCGCAGACACCATCGCAGGTCGGGCCGACGAAGTAGACGATCACCGTGAAGCTCTGCGCTCCGGACGGCGTCCCCGAGGGGATCGTGTACGGGACCATCCCGGACGACGACGTCGAGTGCGCGAGGACGGCGCCGTACCCGAAGAAGTTGAAGATCGACGAGCCCGGGAAGACGTTGATCTCGTACGACTTCGGGAGCGCGGTCGCGCCGAGCGCAATCACGCTGTACGAGATCTGGATCGCCTGGCCCGGCTGGTAGCTGCCGTCGATGTAGTTGGAAGCGGTCCCGACCCCCGCGAGGAGCTCGAAGCCGGACGCCTGGTTGAGGACGACGCTCGCCTGCGCGATGACGCCCCCGACCACCGTTTGCGCCGCAACGCTGACGGTCAGGTAGCCCGGCGCCCCGATCTTCGGGATGTTGACGGTGATCGTGCCTCCCGTCAGGATCCCCGAACTGAGGATGTTGCCGGCGTTGTCGACGACCGATTCCCAGAGCGTCGAGCCCTGGAACACCTGGCCCTGCGGGGATACCCCGACGGTGACGGTGTCGCCGGGTAGGTACGTCGGCTTGTTCGGGTTGAGCAGGATCACGGGCGCCGTGACGAGCGCGAAGGCGCTCGTGGTGATCGCGGTCGTCTGGTTGTGGGCGCTGACCGTGAACCGGATCGTCCCGCCGTAGTTGAGGGGCACCGTGAACGCGGCGCTGCCCTGCGCGGCACTGCCGGTCAGGTTGTGGAAGACGAGGAGCGTCGCCGAGCTCGATTCCCACACCGACCAAGCCGCGACGACCCAGCCGCTCGTGACCGCCGGGGCGGCGCCGCCGAGTTGCCAGCTCCCTGTCGCTCCGTCGCCGCCAAAGTACTGCGCGCGGTCGAGCAGTACCTGGAGCTGGGCGAAACCGGGGGCGACCGTGACGACGTTGAAGTTGGCGAAGTTCGTCACGTGGATGTTCGCGTCGACCGTGTCGGTCACCGCGACCGTCACCGAGTCGGTGTGCGACGGCGGGAACACCGCCGCGGTCGCCAGGAACAGGATCGCCGCCCCGCCGCTGGAATTGGTCGTCACGTTGCCGGGCCAGCCGCCCGTGGGCGTGACCGGCGACGCGCCGCTCGTGAAGTGGAAGGCGACGTTGAGTCCGGCGGCCGGCGCGGTCCCGCCGCCCCAAATGAGGCTGACGCCGACGGTCACGTAGACGGGCGTGCCGTCCTGGAAGGTGAAGCTGGAACAGCCGGACGGGCAGCTCCCGAGCTGGATGAACGGCGTTCCGACGGCCGCGACCGGGACCGTCAATTGGTCGACCTGGCTCAGATTCTGAGCGGTGACGTTGGCGTACACCCAGAACGAGATCCCGCCCGTGGCGGTCTGCGCGTCGGTCGGGGTGGTGAAGTTGAACATCCCTTGTCCGACCGCAGGGACGCTCCGGGGGAATCCGGGCACTTTTGCCGTGGTCCCGGTCGACGTCAGGTACGTCCCCAACACCGTGACCGCGGTCACACCGCCGTAGGGGCCATCGGTCGCGGTCGAGTTGATCGCGTAGAGGACGGACCCAGGGTGTCCGGGCAAGTACGCGGGTGCGGTGGGCGTCGCCACGACGTTATACGTCTGAACGAAGAACGTCGCCGAGGAAAAGCCGGCCGTCGTGCCGGAGATCGTGATGTTCCAGATGCCGCCGTACTGGATCGAGGGCGGAATCTTAAGGAAAATATTCCAAAGATAGCTCGAGTTCGTGGTCCCCGTGTTGAAGTTGACGGTCAGGCTGAGCTGGTTGACGGGGCCGATGCCGTCCCGCGAGGCGTTCGGGTCGTTGATCTTGACGATCGCGGTCGTATCCGACGGGTCGTAGGCGCGGAAGAAGACCTCGTTATTCCCGGTCCCCGTTGTGAACACTGGCCGGGGGAAGCCCGGCTGCGGGAAACCAAAAGCGTCGGTCGTCGTGATCGAGTCCGTGGCGAGCCCGTGGACCCCCGCTTTCGGGGCGGCCCGCGC
The DNA here is from genome assembly GCA_022749895.1 of Thermoplasmata archaeon. Lineage (GTDB taxonomy): Archaea > Thermoplasmatota > Thermoplasmata > Lutacidiplasmatales > UBA184 > Lutacidiplasma. The sequence goes on along the minus strand of JAKIWS010000002.1, from coordinate 22,477 downwards.
GGGGCTCGCTCGGGCGAAGGGCGGCACGATCGTCACCAACAGCAGCGCGACGACCGCGACGGCGATCGCCACCGATAGACCTCGGTGCATGGGCAGAAAACCGCGGCTCATTGTATTTAAATCCCTGTGCGGGCACGAAAGAAACTGCTATCGGCCGGTCGGGGTGGGGAGGCCCCGGGCGAACGGTTTAGGAGCCCCGAAAACTAGCGCCCATCATGGGGGAGGCGGCCCGGCCAGGCCCGAAACCCCGTCGGTTGTACCTCCGCCTCGTCCGGATTGGTGACCCGGACCGGCCGGATCTCCCGGGAAAGAGCGAGGTCGCCGTCTTCATCCAAAATCTCGAACGGGTGGGTCGCCTGGTGCTCCATGGGTCGCTCGTCGACCCGGGGGGCGACATGCTCGTCCTGCGGGCCGCCGATCGCTCGGAAGCGTCCCGGGTGCTCCGCTCGGACCCCTACCAGCGTCTTGAAGGGGTGACGTACGAGATCCTACCGTGGACGCCCGGGCGTCTCGGGAGCGGGGTCAACCTGGACCCGCCTCCCGCCCTCGGAAGCGGTCGTCTCACGGTGCTCCGGCGCGTATCGGTGTTCGTCCGCGACCAGGCGGCCGCCGTGGCGTGGTACCGGGATATCCTCGGTCTCACCGTGCGCGAAGCCGATCCGGAGACGAGCTACGTGGAGATCTCGCTCGGTGGGGGGACGGCCGCCCTCAGCCTGGTCGCCCCCCGCGCCGATTGGGGCGAACCGTTCCACACGGAAGCCGCCACACGGGTCGGGGTCCCGACCGGGATCGCCTTCGAGACGGACAGTGTGCCGGCACTGGAGCTTCGACTCCGTCACGCGGGCGCGAAGGTCACGGAGCCGGCCCGCCGCCAGCCGTGGGGTGGGACCACGGTACGATTCGCGGACCCGGATGGGAACGAGTTCCTCGCGTTCGACCGGAACGCGGCCTCCCCTGCGACCCCGCGTCCAATGCGCTCCGGAAAACGCCTTTAGCCGCTTCGCCGTCCGAACCGTGGGGCCACGATGGTCGAGATACTACCCGGTATCCACCAGGTCGAAGGCGTCGACCCGTCGCCGGATTTTTCGACCCACGTCTACCTGGCCCGCGACAAGGGCCCGACCTGGACGCTCATCGACACCGGCCTCCCCGACGCCCACCGCGCCATCGCCGCCTATCTGAAGCGGCACGCCATCGAGCCCAAGTCGATCCGAACGATTCTCGTCACCCATCTTCACCGGGACCACGTCGGCAGCCTCCGCGCGATGATGGAGCTCACCGGCGCTCGGACGTACGCGCATTGGGTCGAGGCGGCGTACATCAATCAGCGACCGAAGTATGACGGCCCCGGCGTCCCCCCGGCGGAGCCGGTGGAGGTCCACGAACGGCTGAAAGATGGCGACGTCCTGGATGTCGCGGGAGACGTGGTCGCCTACCATACCCCAGGCCACACCCCCGGTCACACCTCGTACTACCTGCCCGAGCGCAAGATCCTGTTCACCGGCGACCTGTTCATGGGCTCGGCGTCGGGCCCGATCCTTACGGTCCCCGAGTACACCCACCACACTCCGACCGCTCAGATCTCGGCCCGCCGGATGTCGGAGCTCGCGATCGACGCCCTGCTGATCTACCACGGGGGCCCGTACCTGCGCGACGGGACGGCGCACCTTCAACGGCTCGTCAAGTCGTTCTGATCTCGGTTCGGGGCGAGCGGGACCGACGGTGCCGTCCGACGATCGCGATGTCGTCCGCGCCTCGAACTACGTTACGTGGCGACGCCAGGCCGGCTGGAACCCTCTCGAGATCGTCCGGGGCGACGGCTCGACCTTCTACGACGCCCGTGGGCGGGCGTACCTCGATTTCGCCTCCCAGATGGTCGCGTCGAACCTGGGCCACTCGAACACGGCGGTGATCGAGGCGGCAGCGCGGCAGATGGCGGCGATCCCGTTCGTCGCCCCCGGATTCGTGACGCCGGCGCGGGCGGAGATCAGCCGAGAGCTCGCGACGGTGCTTCCGCCCGGCCTCACGCACTACTTCTTTACCACCTCCGGGACCGAAGCGAACGAGGCGGCGCTCAAGATCGCCCGCGTCGCGACCGGGCGACGGAAGGTCCTCGCCCGGACCCGGTCGTACCACGGTTCGACCGCCGCCTCCATGGCGGTCAGTGGCGACCCGCGGCGCGGTCCCTCGGAGGCCGTCCAGTCCGTCCCGGGGACCGTTTTCGTCCCGGATTGCTACTGCTACCGATGTCCGCTCGGGCTCGCCTACCCGAGCTGCCACGTCGCCTGCGCCGACGCGATCGAACCCGTCATCGAACAGGAAGGCGACGTCGCCGCGATGATCGTGGAACCGGTCGTCGGGACGAACGGGGCGATCGTGCCGGTGCCGGAATACCTTCCGCGCATCCGCGAGATCACCTCCCGGCACGGCGTGCTCCTGATCGCCGACGAGGTGATGACCGGCTGGGGACGGCTCGGGGCCTGGTTCGGGGTCACGGAGTTCGGGATCACGCCGGACATCCTCACGACGGCGAAGGGGATAACCGGCGGGTACCTCCCCCTCGGCCTGACGGCGACGACGACGGCCCTCCACGACGCGTTCCGGGACCGGTTCTTCCCCCACGGTCACACGTACGAGGCCCATCCGGTCCTCCTGGCTGCCGGGGCCGCAGCGATCCGCGAGTACCGGCGCCTCGGGCTGATCGAGAAGGCGAAGGCGGACGGCGCGTACCTGCTCGGACGGCTCCGCGAGCTCGTCGCCCGCCACCCGTCGGTCGGCGTCGTGCGCGGTCTCGGGCTCCTCTGCGCGGTCGAGCTCGTCCGTGACCGGGCGACGAAGGCGCCGTTCAACACGGAGGCCGAGAAGATCGCGGGGGCGCCGCTCGTCGCCGACGCGGTCGCCGCCGCGATGATGGCGCAAGGGGTCTACGTGATGCCGTGGGTGAGCCACCTCATCCTCGCTCCCCCGCTCATCGTCACGCGCGCGGAGATCGACCAGGGCGTCGCGGCGTTGGACACCGCGCTCGCGATCGCCGACGCTCATGTCGCGGCGAACGCGGCCGGGGGCGGCGTTCCCACCTCGGGCGTATAACCGGCGACGTCAGCGGTTATGTAGCCGACGCCGCGTCGCCCCGACGATCGCGCACCGGGCGCCTCGGTGAACCGGTCGACCGATGGGGGAGGTTCTCGTGCATCCGGGACTTGAGGCGGCGCTCCGGGCGTACGAGGCGCGGACCCCCAAGTCGCGGGTGGTCTGGCAGCACGCCAAGGAGTGGACCCCGCTCGGGGTGCACAGCAACTATCGCTCGCTTGACCCGTACCCGTTCTACGTCCGTCGCGCGAGCGGCGTCCACCTCTGGGACGTCGACGACAACCAGTACCTCGACTTCAACATGGGATTCGGCGGTCTGCAGAGCGGGCACGCCCATCCGGCGATCGTGGAGGCCCTGACCCGGCAGCTCGCCGACGGTTCCCTCTACGGGTACGAATGGGAGCGGACGCCGGAAGCGGCCGAACGGATCTGCCGGAGGTTCGGCATGGACAAGGTCCGCTTCTCATCGACCGGGCTCGAAGCGACCCATCACGCAATGCGGATCGCCCGCGCCACCACCGGCCACCGGTACATCCTCAAGTTCGAGGGAGGCTACCACGGCTCGCACGACACCCTGCTCGTGGGCGTGAAGCCGCGGGTCGAGGACGCCGGACCGGCCGACCGGCCGAACTCCGCGCCCGCGTCGCGCGGGATCCTGCCGGAAAGCGCGGAACGAACGCTCGTGGCGCCGTTCAACGACCTCGAGGCCACCCGGGCGATCGCGCGCGAGCACGCGAAGGACCTGGCCGCGATCATCACCGAACCGATCCCGATGAACATGGGGTTCGTGATGCCCGAAGAGGGGTTCCTCCCCGGGCTCCGCGAGCTCGCCGACGAGCTCGGCGCGCTCCTCGTGTTCGACGAGATCAAGACCGGCGCGAAGTACCCGCACGGCGGCGCCGGCCGCCTCGGGGTCCGGCCGGATATCATGCTCCTCGGCAAGTCGATCGCCTGCGGGGCCCCGCTCTCCGCGATCGCGGCCCGCAACGGGGTGCTCGACGACGTCGGGCCTCGGAAGATCGCCCACGCGGGCACCTTCAACGCGAACCCGCTCTCGATCGCCTGCTGCCTCGCGACCCTCGAACACATCCTGACCGAGGAGGCGCTGACACGGTCGGCGCGCCTCAACGCGAAGCTGGCGGCGGGGTACTCCGAGGTGATGCGCGACCGGAAGGTGACGGCGATCGTCGCCGCGGACGGGGTCTCCGGGACCGTCTTCTTCACGGACCGGCCGGTGCGAGATTGGCGCAGCTTCCTCGAGGTCGATGGCGAGCGTTCGATGTTGTACTACTACCTCTGCCTGAACCGGGGGTTGATCCCGTCGGGGACCGGACCGGACGAGCAATGGACCATCGCGGTCGTCCACACCGAGTCCGACGTCGCGCGGCACCTCTCCTTGCTCGACTCCGTGGCGTCCGAGCTCTCGGGGACCGTCGCGGCGGGTGGTATCGAAGAGTCGGTATGATCGCCGGAGGGGCCGGTGGGAGCCCGCGAGGCCCCACGGCGTTCGGGAGCGCCCGCCGGTGAACCGTCGGATCTGATGGGGGTGGCTCCGGAAGCGACCGCCGGGGCCGGTTACGTTCGTTCGCCGATGGCCGTCCGCGGGAGCGCGACCCTACTCGAACCCGACGGCCCCCACCAACACCACCCGTCGGAACCCCGTGACGCGGGAGGAAGGCCGGACTCGGAAAGCAAGATTGGGCTCCCTAGCCCCATGCGTAAGGGATGCGCGAAGGCATAGACGAGCTCCGACTATCGGCGAGCGGCATGCGCTCGGAGCCGGTTCCTAGTCTGGCGGTCGCCGTCGGGGTTCTCCTCCTGCTGAATCTCGTCCCGGATGGCGGGGCCACCGCGACGTCCAGCCCTTCCGCGTCGGCACCAGCCCTGACGGTTCCGACCCACGCCATCCAGGTCGTCTCCTGCGCCGTTGGGGTCTGTGGCCCAGGTAGTTTCGCGGCGCCGCTCCCGGCGAGGTACGGGTTCGCGGCCGTTTCGTTGGGGTCGACTCCTACGAACCGCTACATCGCCAACTGGACGAGGGAGGGCGCCATCGCGGAAAACCCCTCGAACCCGCTGAATCTCGTGGCCGTCGGCATCGACCATGGCTACGCGGGCTCGAACAACTCGACCGGGTCGACGGCGAACGGAGGGATCGGCATCTTCGTCTCCTGGGATGGCGGGAACTCCTGGTCGGACGGGTACGCGCCGGCCAACGGGACCCAGCTCAACACCTTGGACCCGACCGTCGCCTTCGGTCCGAACAACCGGGTCTACGTGGTCTGCATGGACAGTGGATTCGGCATCGTGAGCTCCCCGGACGGGGGGCGGACGTGGGGGAGCATGAGGTATCTTGCCCCCACGATCGCCGGGAGCGACAAGGACTGGCTCGCGGTCGATCCCTCCAGCGGCGAGCTCTACCTCGCCTACTATGTCGGCGACGGGGGCGAGGTGGCGAACTCCACCGATGGCGGTCGCACCTGGACGGTCCACCTCCTCGGCAACTCCGGGCGAGCGTGGGGGGAACAGCTCGCGATCGGCCGACACGGCGCGATCAATGTCGGCTGGGTCGATTGGATCACCAACCGGATGTACTTCGCCCGCGCCGTCGACGACAAGCTCGCCTTCTCGACCCCCCTCCGGGTCGCGACGGTCCCGGGCCTCAACCCGTGCAGCGCCGACGGCCACCTCTGCCAGGTCAGCCTTCCGAGCCTCGCCGTCGATGTCCGGCCGGCGTTCGGCCATGCCGACCCGCTGTACATGGTCTGGGAGAATGGGACGACCGGCATGACGGCGCTCGCGAACATTTCGTTCAGCCGGTCGAGCGATAACGGAACCTCCTGGTCGGCGCCCCTCCGGGTCAACACGATCCCGGGTCTCTTCAATCTTGAACCGGCGGTGGCGGTCGGTCCGGACGGGACCGTTTGGGTCCAATGGTACGGAGAGTCTCGGACCAACGCGTCGTTCTATCTCTACGCCAGCGCGTCCCACGACGGGGGCGTCAGCTTCGACCCGAGCTTCGTCGTCAGCGACGCGCCGGGCGAGCCTCTGAACGGTACGACCTTTAGCGGGATCCTCGGGGACTACGTGAATCCGGGCCCCGGGGCGGCGGGGGTGCATGCGCTGTGGGTCGACATGCGCGGCGTCCCCTATTCGGCGGAGCGTCACTGCGTGTATCCTGAGTGCGCGGCGGACGAATGGGACACCAATTCCAGCTTCTACACGGCCGAGCTGGTCACCGCCCGACTCGCCTCCTCGGTTCCGGTGACGATCACCGTGAACGGCACGGTACCGGGGACGAGGGCGATCCTGGCGGGTCCGTCGTCCGTGCCCATCGACGGGATCGTCGGAGCGGCGTTCCAACTGACGGCCCCCGCGATGGTCGCGGTGAACGGCTCCGAACGGTACTTCGCTTCGTGGTTCGGGGCCGTGAACTCGACGAGCCGGATCATTCACGGGACCGTGACCGGCTCCCTCGGGTTCACGGCCTGCTACGCCACGGCTCTCAACGGCCATTGCCCGTTGCTCGGGACTCTCGCGATCAGTGTGCGTCCGGCGGGGGCACGGGTCACGGTCGACGGTCGGCCCCTCTCGGTCCAGGGCAGGGAGGTCGCCGTCAACGAAACCCCGGGTTCCTACACCGTCAACGCCTCGGCGCCCGACTACGCCCCGATCTCGGTGAACGTCTCGGTGACCCCGGCCAATACGACGTTCGTCAACCTCACCCTGGCGGTCCCACCGGGTCTCCTCGAAGGGGTCATCACCCCCGGGCCGGCGAACCTCTCCGTGAACGGGACCGAACGCCCGGTCGCCCCCGATGGACGGTTCTTCGTTGTGCTGCCCGCCGGGACGTACACCGTTCGAGCATGGAAGTACGGTTACGCTGATTTCCTCGCCGCCTCGGTCCGGGTTCAGTCGGCCCAATCGACCGTGCTCGACATTCTTCTGGCCGGGGAGCCCGGATGGATCAACGGGACGGTCAGTTTCGCGGGGGCGACGTTGACGCTGAACGGACGCCCGCTCGCCGCCCCCAACGGGGTCTTTGCCGCGGAGGTATCGGTCGGAGTCTACTGGGTCAACGCGACGGCCGTGGGGTACGCTCCAACCTCCGCGGGGCCGCTCACCGTCGTGCCGTTCGGCCGCCTGAATGTCACGCTCAACCTCACCCTTGAACCGGGGGTTCTCGAGGGGAGGGTCTCGCCCGAGTCCGCGTCCGTGTACGTCGACGGCGGGGCCCTACGGGTCGTCGCCGGTTCGTTCTCCGACACCCTCGCCCCCGGTGCCTACTGGCTCAACGTGACCGCCGCCGGCTTCTCCCCCAGCGATCAGCCCGTCAATGTGGCCGGAGGGTCGAACACGGATGTCGCCGTCCGCTTGCTGGCAGCTCCGGGCTGGCTCGGCGGGATGGTCCACCCGCGGGGTGCCTCGGTCACGGTCGATGGGGTGCCGGTAGCGCTCGATCGCGCCGGCGACTTCAATCTCTCCACGACCGCCGGGGCGCATCAGCTGAACGCGTCGAGCGTCGCCTATGCTACGTTCCACATGGTCGTGACGGTCGAGGCCGGGCGCAGCCAGAACGTCTCGATCTCGCTCGTAGAGTTGCGTTCCCCCGCACCGGCCCTGGGAAGCTGGCCGCTCCTCGGGCCGGCCGGCGCCGCCGGCCTCGTGGCCGCAGCCGCGGCGGTCGGGGTTCTCCTACAGCGGCGCCGACGAAGACTCAGCGCAGATATCGTCGGTCGGTCCCCGTCGACCCAGCGGCCGTAGCCGACTCCTCATCTCGGACGAGGAGGGTCGCGTGCGGCGGGATTCCGGCGCGGCTACGAATGGGACTGGCCAGATTTGAACTGGCGTCTCGGAGTCCCGAACCCCGAAGGATGGACCAAGCTACCCCACAGTCCCATGGCGCCGGCGGCCCGCTCACCTCGCCGCCGTATTAGAGGCATCGGCCGGAATTCCGGAGCCTCCCGTTTCGCGACCTCAGGCGGGTCGAATATAGGCCGGCGAACGATGGAGTCCTCTCATGGGGTCGCCGACCACGCCACCGATTCCGGGTTTAGCCCCGGTCGAGTCGCTCCGCTGGAGTATTCCGGGCCTCCGGGAAGACCCGACCATGTGCCTGCGCTGCCGGGCCGCCCAGATGTTGTGCGGTAAACCGGTCTGCCCGATCCTGATCAAGTACGACGCCTACGCGAAGACGCTGCCGATGGTCGGGTCGCGGGAGGTGAGCGGCTCCTCCCCTCCCGGCCTGTTCGTCGGCCGGTACGGATGGCCGAAGGTCTCGCTCGGTCCGCTTGTGACGCCGCTCCACGGCGACACGCTGCTCATGGACACCCCAGAAGAATGGGTCGGTCGGTCGGTGCCTGAGGTCGTCGGATTCCGTACGATGTTGGTCCGAGGGACCCGGCGGTTCCACGTGGAGGACGCCGAGAAGCCGGACCGTTTGATCGAGGACGTCCAGACCCTGGCCCTGGCCCGCGAAAGCGTGGAGACCGACGCGACGTTCCGACGGGCCCCGCGCGGGCATCTGACCCTGTCCGAGGATGCTCCCCCGTACGGGCCGACCGCCCCGATCGAACAGGTGCGGCTGGACGTGCGTCGGGTCGACCACCACGTCGAACGGCTCGCCCGGGACACGGACGCGACCACGCGGATCGCGGTCAACGAGCTGTACGGCAGCGGCGTGCGCGTGAGCCGCATCCAGCGCGCCTTCAGCGCGGGAACGCTGGGACGTCACGGTCGCCGGAGGTTCGTTCCGACGCGGTGGAGCATCACGGCGGTCGACGACCTCCTCGGGCTTGAGAACCTGAAACGGGTGCGCGACCTGCCGGAGCTATCCGAGTACTGGGTTTACCAGTACACCGCCCTCGACAATCGCTGGCTGATCGTCTACCTCCCGGGCGTGTTCCGGTACGAGTCGATCGAGGCCTGGTACCCCAACACCCTCTGGAACCCGATGACCGAGACCGTCGTGATGATGGGTGATCACGAGGGGTACCGGGGCCGGACCACGTACGCCTCGATCGGGGGTTGCTACTACGCGGCCCGGCTCGCCGTCAGCGAGAACCTGCTCACCCACCAGCGCCAGGGCGGCGCCCTCGTGCTCCGGGAGGTGCATCCGGGGGAGATCCTTCCGCTCGGCGTCTGGAACGTCCGCGAGCACGTTCGGGCCGCCTTGCAGCAACGGCCCGAGCGGTTCGGCGACCTGAAAGACGTCATCGCCCGGGTCGAACGGACGTTCACGATCCCGCGGGACCGCTGGCTCGTCCAGAGCGCGCTCCTCCATGAGGCCCGGACCCAGAAGCGGCTCGAAGAGTTCCTCGAGGCACCGGCCCCGCCTCCGCTCGTCGCGCCCGCGACGGGATGAGACTACCCGCGGGGAGCGCCGCACCGGCCGCAGAACTGGTCCGCGCCTTCGAACGCCGCTCCGCAACGCGGACAATTCCCGCCAGGTCGAGGAGCGCCGCAGGCCCGACAGAAGACATCGTCGGGCCGGAGCTCCTGACCGCAGGCCGAGCAGCGCGGGGTCAGCGGCCCGGTGGCCGCGGCCGGTCCGGTCGAACGCGCTCCGGGGGACGCCGGCGACGCGAGACCGTCGACCTTGGAGCCCAATCGCCGCCGCCCCCGGAGTGCGAGGCGTAGAGCTTCGGTGTAGTCGCTTTGGCCGAAGGCGGCCGATGCCTGCGTGCGGAGTGCGGTCGCCTCCCCCAGGGCCGTGTTGGTGGGTGGGGTCCGGCCGAGCTCGTCGGTGAGGAGCTCCAGCTCGAATTGCGACTCGACCCGATTCTTCGGTAATCGCATGGAGGCGGGGACGTCGGGGTCGGTGGCGTCGTCGGCCGGCTCCGGCCCCAGCTCCGTCGGGAGCAGCTCCGGACGGAATCCTTCCGACGATGGGCCTCCCGCTCGGGCCGATCGCGTCGCGGCCGCGGAGGGAGTTGCGCCCCCGCTTCCGGACGCCGTCGCCGGGACCACGCCGGTCCGCCGGATCTGGACCATGGTGTCGTGTACCGACCGCGCGAGGGCGACAGCGGCGAGGTAGTCGTGCCGATCGGAGAGCCCCTGGGCTTCGTTCAGCCGCTCGACCTGGCGTTGGACGTCGAATCCCTCCCGGGTCAGAACGCTCGCCTCGCTCCGGGCGATCGCGATGGCATTGAACGCCCGGTCCGGAAGGAGCGCGGGCGAGTCGGAGAGCTCCTTCGCCAGCGTGGCGCGACGCTTTCGGAGGCGCCGCAGCGCGAAGAGGAACCCGAGGAACGTGAGCGCCACCAGCAGGCCGGCGATGACGACGAGATAGGCGGAATCGAGCGCGGCCATGCTGCTACGACGGCGCGAACGAACCGGGGGAGCCCGTCGCCCTCACCGTCCCGGCTCCAATGTACGTCGGTTGCCCGTATTTGAACGCAAAGGGTCCCCGTTCCTGGGGCCTACCACCATGGAGCGCCCCGCTCCCCGAACCGCCCTCCTCCGAGTGATTCAGATGGGCCGGGTCGTGCGGAACGCGAGCCGGCCTCAGAAGACGGTGAGCTTGTTCGTGAGCAGGAGCTGCGGGATCGTGTCGACCTGGTCGAACCACCTCTGGGTGACGGCCTCGGCCTTGGACTTCACCTGCGCGAGCTTGACCCCCTCCGCGGGGAGCAGCTGGAGGCTCGCGACCTGCGGCTGGTCGACCGGTTTTCCGATCTGGGAGAGGATCCGGACGTGGACCTCCTTCACATTCCCGCCGGTCTCCTTGACGACGTCCTGCGCGATCAGGCCCGCGAGCAGGTTGTAGATCTTGCCGACGTGGTTGACCGGGTTCTTCCCGGCGGAGGCTTCCAAGCTCATCGGGCGGCACGGCGTGATGAGGCCGTTCGCCCGGTTCCCCCGTCCGACGGAGCCGTCGTCGCCGGCCTCCATCGATAGGCCCGTCACCGTGAGGTAGAACCGCCCCAGCTCCGGGTCGTCGGCGGTGTTGACGTCGATCGTGACCGACCGGTGCGTGAGCTTCGCGGCCTGGTCGGCGAGCTTCTCGTGGATCTCCTGGCAGACGTTCGCGTACTCGTCGGCGTCCGCGACCTCGCTGTCCACAAGCGCGGCCGCCACGGTGAGCCGGATCGCGTCCCCGGAGCGGTACCCCATCACTTTGACGTCCTCGCCGAGCGCCGGGAGCCGCTTTTTCAGGCGCGTCGTCAGGAATCGCTCGCTCTCGAGGACGAGGCGCTCGGTGTCCGAGTACGGGGCAAAGCCGACGCCGAACGAAGTGTCGTTCGAGAGCACCGACTTCTGGTCGAAGACGCCGCGGAGGTCGACCGACCCTTGCCCGATCCTGCAGTCCCAGTCGACCTGCTTCTCCACGTCCAAGTGCGCGCAGATCCCCTTGACGTAGGTTTTCGCAGCGTCGATGGCGGTCTGGCGGAACGGGAGCTTCTCGCCGTTCACCTCGGTCGTCGCGCGGCCGACCAGGAGGATGTAGATCGGGTTCGTGACCTTCCCGCCGCCGAACTTGGGCTCGCTCGCCCCGCCAACGACCTGCGTCTCGTCGGTGTTGTGATGGAGGATCCGGCCGAACTCATCCAGGTACATCCGGGAGAGGGCGCGGCTCACGCTCTCGCTGACCCCATCGGCGATCGAGTCCGGGTGGCCCAAGCCCTTCCGCTCGACGAGCTCCACGTCCTGCTCTTCGATGTGCATCGTCCGGAGCGGCTCGACGCGGATGTTGCGACCCATGGTGACTCGGGGCCGCCCGAGCCCGGCGGCTCTTTAAGAGTTCCGACTCGGGCTCGGCGGAGAACCGTCGAAATTGCGTCCGGCGAAAAGCGGTTTCACCATGTACGGTCCGTCCGTTCCGTATCCCAACTTCCGATAGTATTCCCGACTTCCGACCGCGCTCAACACGAACAAGGAATCGTACCCCGCATCCCGCGCGATCTCCTCGGCCCGCGCCATCAGCCTCCGACCCATCCCCCGGTGCTGGAGCGACGAGCTCGACCCCGCCGCGACCCCGATCGGGAGCTCCGTGCCGACGACCTTCAGTTCCCGGACGACCGGGGCCGCGAGGGGCGAATCCGGGCCGGGAATCCGGAGCCGGAGGAACCCGGCGATGCTGTCCTGCTCGTCTTCTTCGAACACGACGAAGTGCTCGATCCCGCCCGCGGCCGCGTAGCTCGTTGCCCGCATCCGGTATTCGCTCGCGGCCGGCGAGCCTCGCCGCCCTCCCTCGCGGCATCGCAGACAGCGACAGCTTCGACCTTCGTCGGCGAGGCGGCGTTGGGCGAGCTGGCGGATGTTGCTCGCTCGGACCCCGGCCGCGATCAAGCGCGCGGGGATGTCGCGCTGGATCCGTTGGATCCGCACCCAGGGGGGTACGATCGCCTTCATCCGGGCGAGGAGGTCGACCGCGGTCGGTGTGTCGTAGGGGGTGTACTTTCCCTGGCGCCAATCGTCGAACAGCGGCGTCCCGGGGAGGACGAGGGTCGGGTAGATCTTCACCATATCCGGGCGAAATTCCGTCTCGTCGAAGAGCCGGCGGAAGTCGTCGAGGTCGCGCGCGGGATCCATCCCGGGCAGGCCGACCATGAGGTGGTAACAGACCTTCACGCCGCGCCCGCGAGCTTCGCGGGTGGCCTGAACCGCCTCGGCCGTTCCGTGCGCCCGGCCCACCGCACGGAGGACGTCGTCATGGAGGCATTCGACCCCGATCTCCACCCGGGTCACCCCGGCCTCGAGCAGCGTCGGGAGGACGCGGCCGTCGCACCAGTCCGGCCGCGTCTCGACGGTCAGGCTCACGAGCCGGCGCTCGGCCGTCTCGTTCCGACTTTGCGCCTCCTCGAGCGTCGCCGACGGCGACCCGTTGAGGCCGTCGTAGATTCCCTGGAAGACCGAACGCTGGTATTCCGCTCCCCGGGCCGGGAACGTCCCGCCCATGACGATCGCCTCGACCTTCGAAGTCGAGTGACCGATCGACTCGAGCACGCGAAGCCGGTGCGCAGTGATCTGCCGCGCGTCGAACCCGAACTGGGCCCCGCGGAGGGCCGACGGTTCTTCCCCGGTGTAGCTCTGCGGGGCGCGGGCGTCCACCCCGCCGGGGCAGTAGGTACATCGGCCGTGCGGGCAGGCGGCCGGCGAGGTCATGACGGCCACGATCGCGACCCCGGAGAGCGACCGCGTCGGCTTCCGACGAGATCCCGCGGGGAGGTCGGCCCTTTCGTCGGGGGTGAGCCGTTCGATCCAACCGACATTGGACGGGACCGGACCGCCCGGATGCTGCTGCATCCAGACAAGCTTCCGGCGGTGGATCGCTTCCGGCGTGGAGAGCCGGGCGATCGATTCCGGGACGGGCGAACGCACTACGGCGTCAGCCATTGCCGCGTCTCCCCCGTCAGGACGAACGGGGCCCGGCGAAGCTCCGCGACGGTCCGACTGCCGGTGAGGAACATGGCGACCCTGAGTTCGTGCACCAGGTCCTGAAGCTCGGTGCGGGTCGCCTCAAAGCTCGTCGACGCCGCCTTGAGGACCCCCCCGGCGATCCCGGCGGCGGTCGCGCCGAGGACGATCGCGCGCGCCACATCGAGGCCACTTCGGACCCCTCCGCTTGCGATCAGCGGAACGTTGAGCGGCGCGAGCTCGCGGACCGCGACAGGGGAGGGGATCCCCCAATCCCAGAAGGTCTTCCCGACGCGCGCCTCCCGGCGCGCTCCCTGGGCCACGGCCCGATGGTGCTCCACTGCCGCGAACGAGGTGCCCCCGGTGCCGCTGATGTCGAAGGCCAGGACCCCGCGGGAGCGCAGCCGCTCCGCGACCTGCCGCGAGAGCCCCGCGCCCGTCTCCTTGACGAGGACCGGCAGCGCTTCAGCGAGTTCGCCGATCTTTTCGAGGCAGCCGGCCGCCTTCCGGTCCCCGCCCGGCTGCACCATCTCCTGGAGAAAATTGAGGTGGACCGCGAGCACGTCGGCGCCAATGAGCTCCATCGCACGGCGCGCCTCCGCGACGCCGACGACGTGCTCGCCCGGTGCTTGGGCGATGATCTGCGGGGCCCCGATGTTCGCGAACTTCAGCGGAACCGGGTGGCGGGCGACGCACGAGTAGCTCTCCGGGTATTGGCCCTTCAGGATCGCCGCCCGCTCGCTCCCCACGCCCATCGCGATGCCGACTTCCGCCGCGGCGCGCGCGAGATTGTCGTTGATCTTGGCGGCGTCCGGAAAGCCCCCGGTCATCCCGGTGATCATGAGGGGCGCGGCGAGCCGGTGGCCGAGGAGCTCGATCGACGTGTCGATCGCGTCGAAGTCGATCTCGGGAAGCGCATTGTGGATGATCTGGACGTCGCTCCAGTATCGGTACCGTCCCTCGACCTGGCCTTCGAGGACGACCTTGACGTGCTCGGCCTTGCGGTGCGTGAGGTCGAGCCCCGAGGTGTCGGCGCTCTCGACCACCGGGCTAGGAGCGTCGCGCGCGGGACCAGCTACCGTAGACAGCCTCCCCCCGGATAGCACGCGCGAGCGCTCCATCCGTCAAACCGCTAATAAGACCTGCGTCCGCGCCGGCGTCGGCGATGGCCAGCATCGCTTCGAGCTTGCCGCGGATCCCCCGCGTCACGTCCTGGTTGCCCGGCGGCGGGCGAATTCCTTCGACCAACGACGGCGTCACCGATTCGACGATGCGGCCCCGACCTCCGTCGAACCGCTCGAAGACGCCCGGAACGTCGCTCACGAAGACGACGCGCCCGGCGCCCAATCGTCGGCCGAGCTCGACGGCCAAGGTGTCCGCGGAGAGGATTGAGAATCCCCAGCGACTATCTGGGACGACGTCCCCGAACGCTACCGGCAGTCCGCCCCGATCGAGCACGGTCTGGAACGGGGCGATCTCGAGCTTCTCCAACGCGCCGGCGCGGTTGGTGGCGAGGGCGGCGGGCGGCAAGGAGAACGGTACCGCCCCCGCGTGAACGAGCGCCGCCAAAACGCTCGCGTGCAATCGACGGACCTCCGCGGCGACGATGGAGGCCCCACGCAATCGAGCGCGAGCCCCCTCGGATTCGTCCGGGGGTTGCGCCAGTTTCCACCGTACGGCCCCCGGGTGGCCAAACGACCCGGCCCCGTGCAGCAAGATTCGCGGGGGGCCGGGCCCGACCATCTCGCTCGCGAGTCGCGCTAGCACCTTCTGGCGAATGCGGGCGGCGCTCTGCTTGCGAGTGATCACGCTCCCGCCGAGCTTCACGACGACCGGCGGCTCGGCGCTCATGTCCCGCCCCGGGGCGTCCTCCACGGGCACCCCGCGACGCGCCCGCCGGAGCTCACGATCGATCGGGTCCGCTCTGCGGCAAGAACAGCACGATCGTGCCCAGCGCAACGGGTAGCAGGCCGGCGGCCCAGAACCAGTCGGTGGTGAGGGAGACTATCCACGCCATCAGCATCAGCAATCCGATCCCGATCAAGACTGCCGCGAGAACGATGAATCCCAGGGCCCGTGCCTCGATCGGGGGTGCGGCAAAATGGCTCACGTGCGCGCCGGGGTCGCCCATCGCGCAGATCAATCCAAGCGGGATACATATGCGCGCGGTTGGAGCGTCGGGGGTCGACGGCCCCGGCTCGAGGCGCCGGAAGTAGGTCCGTCGGCACGACGGAAACCGGATTCGACCTGAGCATGTGTAAAGGTATTTAGCCACATTTCAGGTCCGCGGCCGCATGCCCGTCGGGGGGGCTGCCCTGTTGCGTACCGCATGGTTCCGAAAGCATACCGCCATCGTCGTCACGTTGGTGATGTTGGCGAGCGGTCTTTTCGCGATCCCGACGACCGGGCTCGCCGGGCATAGCGCTGCGGCGGTCGCCGGCCATCCCGCCGCGACCCCCCGTGCCGCGACCGGTCACTCGGCCGTGGCACCCCACCCGAGCGGTTCCAGTTTGAACGTGACCGGCGCCTTCTTCCAGAACACGTCCAGTTTCTCGACCCCCGCCCGAAGCCAACAGTATTGCACATCCGTCACGGGTGGCACGTGCTACCCGCAGGCCCAAGACCCCACGATCGTCCGCATGGAGAACGGTTACCTGGGCACCGGCTTCTCGTACGTCACCACCCGCACGACCGATACCTGCAGCGGCGCGGCGGCGAACACGGCGATCCGGATCGGCTGGTCGATCTCCAAGGACAACGCCTCCACCTTCGGCGGGATCGTCCAGCTCGGGAACACGACGTGCGCGTACGAACAGGCGTTGGAGCCGTCGTTCGCGGCCGCTCCTCGCGGAAATGTCTACGGCGCCTTCGTCGAATCGAACGCCTCCAAATCCACCATTACCGGCTTCTACGGTGCCCCGGTCCTCTCCTACACGACCCGGTACGACGACGCCCTCGCGTTCATCTCCATCGGGACGAACGGTACCAAGTTCGCAAAGCCGGTTACTTTGATCTCCGGCGGTAACATCTCCCGACCGCAGATCGCGACGTACGGCAACAGCGTCTACATCGTGTTCGAGAACATCTCCAACAGCACCAGCACCATTCCGGGCAACTACTACCCCGCCGCGTACCCGGTCTCGGTCCAGATGGTCTACTCCAACGACAACGGCACGACCTGGCACGGGCCGTACGTCTTGCCCGGCCTCAATTCGACGATGTACTACCACTCGGTCTCGCCGTCGATCGCGGTGAGCGACAACGGGACCGTCGCGGTGGCGTACGCCACCAACCGGACGTGCATCGCGAACTGCGCCATCTACTACGCCGCCGTCTACGGCGACGACATCGTCGTCGCAACGTCGTTGACGAACGGGACCACGTGGAAAGGTCCGTACACCGTTCACGGCGGAGCCGGGGAGTACGGCGACTACCAAGGGGCCTACTTCTCCGCCATCTTCGAGGCGTCGCCCGAGACCGCGATCGCGTGGAACGGCGTCGCCCGGGCGTGGGACGTCGCGTGGGCCGGCGTCCTCAACCTCTCGGTTCCGACCCCGTACTATTGGGTCAACTGGGACAACTTCCAGGTCTCCAGCGGCTCGTCGGTCAACAACGGCGTGACCTGGGTGACGACGCGGGCCTCGCCCCAGATCCCCGCGACCCAGTATAGTTCGGGGAGCATCGAGTACTACAACCCCGGGATCAACGTCGAAAACGGCGTGGTCACGCTGACGTACACCGAGCTCAACAACACCTACACCTACGGTGCCTGCGGGCCTACCTCCGCCTCAACGTACCTCGCCCCTTCCGTGACGCTCTGGACCCAGAACTCGACGGACGCCGTCAATTGGAGCTCGTCGGTGATCGTGGAGGTCTCGAAACCGACGGGGTACGGTAGCTACTACTACCTGTACAGCATGTACCAGGGCCACCTCGGAACGGTCGGCTATACCTCGAACGGTACGGTCCTCCTCGGTTACGCGCTGGCGATCAGCGGCTACTACGACTCGGGCACCTCGACCTACTGGAACCCGGTCAAGCTGGTCGTCGCCAAACCCGACCTGGCCGCCACCACCACGCTCGCCGTCCACCAGAGGGGCCTCGCGACCGGCGTCGTTTGGGGATTCACCCTGAACGGGAATCTCTTCTCCTCGACGAACCGGAACATCACCGTAACCAACGTTCCGACGAACCAGCCGGTCCTGCTCGCCCCCGCCACGGCGGTGACGCCGTCCGCCGGATTCTGGCGGGAGTATGAGCCCACGCTGAGCGGGCCGGCGGACCACCAGTACACCGCTCCGACCAACTTCTCGATCAACTACACCTTGTGGGACGGCATCACCTTCACTCCGGCGCCGATGAGCCTCCTCAACGGCTACAACTATCTCACCGTGACCAGTACGAACGTCTACACGTACAACTTCTACTGGGAGAAGGAGATCTACTGCTACAGCGCGACCACGTGCTACTACTACAGCTACAGCGGCGGTTGCCCCTTCCCCTGGTTCATCCCCGACGGCATGGCGCTGCAAGTGAAGCCCAACGCACCGTCCGGCCTGTCCTACGCCTCGTACAATTTCCAGGTCCCGATCTCCTACTGGTCCGGCACGGGAACGGGGAGCTTTACCGGGGGCGGTCCGTGGGCGAACATCACGATGGGCGGCGGGATCAACGAGACGATGTGGATGCTCCCGTACGGCTCGTACACGGAGTACTTCTCGGCGCCGACCCTCCCGGTGACCTCGACGTACAGCCTCACCTTCGACGGGCAGAGCTTGTCCGGTCCCGGTACCTCCCAACTTCAGGCCGACAACGTCACCACGGGGGCGTACTGGGTCACCGGGGCGCAGGCGACCTCGGCCGAACCGGGTTGGAAGTACTTCGGTGGCCCGTCGACGGGTAACCCTGTGCTCGTTCCGGACCAGACGCATGTCAACCTGTCGTTCGCGGCCGTGAACCTCACGGCGCCGGTCGGGACGATCTCGTTCCACGCCAACAATCTGACCGCCGGCACGATCTGGCAGTTCGCCTTCAACGGAACGACGTTGAGCTCGAACACGCCGTGGATCAACGTGACGGAGCATCCCGGCATCTACCCGACCTCCGCCTTCGTCGTCACCTCGGCGAACGGCTCGGCCGGCTACGTCCCGAGCGGCGTACCGGCGGTCTGGAACGTGACGACCGGCCAAACGTACCAGGTGTACTTCACGTCGGCGTACCGCCTCGACGTCGTCGTCGGCCAGGGGGGCACGGTCTCGCCGACCACCTCCAACTACTGGGTCGCTCCCGGGACGAGCAAGACGTTCACCGCCACGCCGGTCGTGGGCTTCCGGTTCGCTGGATGGACGGGGGAGGGTGTCGGGTCGTACACCGGCGGTGGGTTCTCCGCGACGGTCACCGCGAACGGACCGATCGTCGAGATCGCGGCGTTCTATCCGCTGGCACCGAACCGGTTCAACCTGAGCTTTACCGAGAACGGGATCCCCAACGGGACGACGTGGACGCTCGAGCTCAACGGGGTCGGCTACGCGTCGACCAACAACACGCTCAACGTGCCGAACGTCTACTCCTGCGCGTTCTCCGGACCGCGGGGTCGGTACGCTCTAAACATCCCGTTCGCCTACGAGAACGGCACCACTTCACAGACTCGGTACGTCGCGAAGCCGTACCCTTCGACGCTCTGCGGCGGGAGCCCGCTCGTGACGCTGAACTTCTCCGCGCAGTACTTCCTGACGATGGAGTGGACGGCCGGCGGCAACATCTCCGTGGCGTACGGTTCGACGGTGGCGAGCAATTCGCTCTGGGTGCCCGGGCTCACCGGCGTCACCATCCAGGCGACGCCCGCGCCCGGCTACATCTTCCTCGGCTGGAACGGCTCGGGCGCCGCGGGCAATTTCACCGGCGTCTCCCCGATCGGCTCCGTCGCCATGGAGGGACCGATCACGGAGATCGCCGCGTTCGGGGTCATCTACATCCCGCCACCACCGCGCTTCTGGGTCAGCTTCCACCTGGCGACGCCGCTCCCACCGGGCCAGACGTGGGTCGTGACGTTCAACGGCGCGAACTACTCGTCGAGCACGTCGTTCCTCAACATCACGAACCTGCTCGCGGGCTCGTACGCGGTCGCCGTGCCGACGGTCTTGAGCCCCGACGGCCTGACCCAGTACACGTCCGTCGGCGTCACGCCGCGGGTCGGGATCACCGCGAACGCCACCGTGCCGGTGACGTACGCGACCAGCTACTGGGTGAGCATCTCCGAGGTCGGCGGCGGGACGGTCAGTCCCGCCAGCGGCTGGTTCCCCGCCGGCGCCGGGATCAGCCTGTCGGCCGTCCCCACGGGGACGAACCTGTTCAGCGGTTGGACGGGGACCGGAACCGGCGCGTACTCCGGGAACAACGCGACGCCCCCCAACGTGCGGGCGAACGGACCTCTCACGGAGGTCGCGACGTTCGTGCCGCCGGTGCCCCCCGCCGTGCAGGTGACGAGCTCGTTCAACTCCGCCCCCGTCTGGGCGGGGCTCGCGATCGCCGGCCTCGTGGTGGGCCTCATCGTGGGGCTCATCGCGATGCGCGCGCGCCGAGGTCGAGCTCCGCCGGCGCCGTACGCTCCCGAGCCGGTGGAGGGTAGTCCTCCCGGGGCGAACTCCGCGGACGTGGCCGCACCCGAGGAGCCTCCGGCATGACGACCCCGGCCCCCGCCGGGACGGTGGTCCGACGTACGGCCCTCGCGACGGGGGTCGTCCTGCTGTTGCTCCTATCGTGGGGGTCGGCGCTCGGCTCGAGCCCGACGTTCGCCCACGCGACCGCACCCGCTCCTCAGGCCACCGTCCGGGGCACCGCGCCCTCGAGCTCGCTCGCCGCGCATGGCCACACCGCCACGCCTCCTGCGTCGTCGCACCCCCTGGCGCCGCTCGCCCCGCCCCCGGTCCGTCGGGGCGTCTTCTTCCAGTCGAGCATGGTCCCGAACGCCGCCGTCGGGAACCAGACCTGCTACTACGGGACGTGCGAGAACGTCACCAACGAGCCGTCGGTGACCTACACCTCGACGGGTCTGCTCGCCGCCGCCTACACGTCGTACACGAATGTGGCGCCGTGCGCGGGCGGCACGTTCTCCGCCAAGACCGAGGTCGGGTTCGTCGCCTCCACGAACAACGGGACGAACTGGACCGCGCCCACGTACCTCGGTAACCCGGTCTGCACAGGGATGGACGCGAACTACTCGAGCGCGTACCAGCCGAGCCTGGCCTCCCTCGCGAACGGCACGCTCGTGCTCGCCTACATCGAATTCAACCTCACGCCGTACTTCTTCGCCTTGCCGTACATCTATGCCGGGCCCTACTCGTGGAGCGCCACCTACGACCGACTCGTCGTCAGCGAGAGCTACAACAACGGCACGACCTGGACGACGCCGACGGTCCTCAACTCGTCCGTCAACCTCCTCGGCAACCGCCACGCCTTCGCCCCGATCCGTCCGTGGGTCACGACGACCGGTGCCACGATCTACGTCACCTGGACGAACGCCACTGAGTACTACAGCGTCAACTACACGAGCGGGGGCCCCATGGGCCTCGGCTCTACGGCCGTCCATCTGATCGTATCGAAGGACGGCGGGGCGTCGTGGGGCGCAGCGACGACCCTGAAAACGTACGCCGGCAACGGCGCCGTCATGGCGCAGAACTCTATGGCCATCGTCGGCGCCGGAGGGAATCTGGTCATCGCGTACACGTCGAACGTCTCGCAACGGCAGAACTGGTGCGTCGCCGGCACCTGCTTCTATACGACCACCGCGGACGTGATCGTCGCCAGCTCGTCGAACAACGGGAGCACGTTCTCCTACGCGATCGCCGCGCTGGACGTCATGACGCAGGCGTACCCGCGCTGGTCGGTGTACTACGACCCGTCGCCCCAGATCGCGTACTCCGCGTCGAGCGGGCAGCTCGCGGTCGTCTATTCGGCGCTTTCCGTCGGGCAGGTCTGTTACACGTACGGCTGCTACATCACCAACTATCTGCCGCAGGTCTACGTTACGAACTCGTCGGACGGCGGCACGACCTGGTCGACGCCTCGTGTCGCGATGCCGAGCCTCGACGCCCTCGGCACCGCCACCTTCCAGGTCTACAACCCGGCGGTCGCCTACGATGGGGCCGGGGTCCTTCACCTCGCGGTGTCGTACTACAACGGCTCCGCGTGCTACCGCACCATCTACGGGTACCTCAACTGCGGGACCATCTCGGAAGAGTACGCCACTTCCGGGACGAACGGCCGCGGCTTCATTGCGCCGGTGCTGATCTCGGACAACGTGACGTTCTATCCGAACAACCCCGACGGGGAGTATGCTACCATGGTGACGGCGGGCGGCGCCGTCTACGTGGCCTGGACGATGGATGTCTGTCCGACCTGGACGTACTCGACCTGCTATTGGGTCGGGTCGACGGGCGTCGCCGAGGTCGTGGTCTCGAGCTTGTTCCAGGGGACCGGAATCTCGCTGACGTTCAACGAGACCGGGATCAAGAACGGGACGGCGTGGTCCGCGGAAGCGATGGGCAACGTCGTGAGCGGACTCGCGCCGGCGCTGCTCACCTTGACCGGGATCCCGGCCGGGGAGAACCTCACGTGGAACGTTTCGAACATCTCCGGAGGCTACGGAATCCGGTACATCGGGGCGTTGAGCCTCCTGGGCCCGTGGACGCTCACGGCGAACACCACGGTCTACGACAACTTCTCCGAACAGCTGCTCGTGAACATCATCGCCGAGCCGACGCTGTCGACGTGGACGTACAGCTACCTTTACTGCGGCGCGTACCAGGGATACTTCTGGGACTTCCCGGTCTGCTCGAAGACGAACTACAACATCACACCCGCGCCGGGAGCGACGTGGGTCAAACCGGGGGCCTCGCTCACCACCGCCGTGACGCAGGTGCCCATCTACTGCAAGAGCGGCTACTACTGCTACGACACCACGTACCTCAACCTCACTTTCGACTCGTGGGCCGGCTCCGGCACCGGTAGCGTCAGCACCAATAGCAACACG